>CAZTAK010000151.1:0-1538 GCA_964611585.1 uncultured Alphaproteobacteria bacterium | reverse complement strand
GTTCTCCACGGTCACAGGCGCCAGCTTGATCGCCTCGGGCGGGATCGGGCGGCTTCCGGGACCCAGCCACCCATCGGGTGGGAGGTCGGACTCTTTGACAGTGTCGAGCGGTGGAGCCAGCCACCACGCGGGCTCAAGGCGCTCGCGCGCCATGTGACTTGCTTACGCAACAGCGTGGAACGCGCGATATTGGCGTATTGGTCCGTGCAAACCAGCTTCTTGCTTGTGCAACTGATTTTTTACCGCAACTAAACGCCGCGTTCGGCCACGCCAGCAAGCAATGCTCATGTTAGCTTTATAATTGACAAGGTCATTTCACCATTTCCGATCATGGGCTCCTCCGCGTCGAAGAGAAGCACGAAGGCGAAGACCGGGAGGGCGCCCGGGCGCGAGAGCCAGCGCGCGAGGGCGCTCCACATGGCTCGCCGCTTCTCGGGAGGCACTTCGACTCGCGGGATGCGTGTCGCGCCCAGGGCCATGGCGACGTGCAGCAGCGCCGCCGTGAAGAGGGCACCTTCCCAGCCGATCCAGGCCGGCAGGAAGAGCAACGCGTTGGCGAGTCCCACCATCCCGATCCGGTAGCCGGTCATGCGCATGGCGTTGGCGGGACCCTCGTCGCCGTGATCGATGAGGCCGATGGTGTAGGCATCGATCGCGATGTCCTGCGTGGCCGACGCGGCGCAGTAGCTCGCCAGGACGAGCCACGTCCACGCCGCGAAGTGCCCGCCCTCGAAGCCCGAAAGCGCGAAAAGAGATGCGCCGAGTGCGAACTGAGCGCCCGTGATCCACTGGCGCCACTCCCCGAAACGGTCGACGAGCGGTGACCACAGCACCTTGAGCGACCACGCGATCGAGAGGCCGGCCGCGAAACCGATCTCTCTCAGTGGCACGCCGACGTCGGCGAAAAAAGCCGGCCATACTCCGGTGAAGACTCCCATCGGAAAGCCTTCCACCACGTAGACCACAGCGACGACGAAGAGCTTGCGCCGGAACGACACGACCCCCCCCCCCTTGGCAGTATCGACGGGCCGCGGGAAGCTCGCTACGGTGCGGCCCGTCTATTCGGCAGGAGCAGGAATATGCCCACGCAAGACGAACCCCGCGGCAAGGTGGACCTTCCGGCGATCCTCTACATCGTGGGGGGCATTCCGGCACTGGTTGGCTTTCTCGTGTTGGTGTTTTCGCTCACCCGGGCCTGCAACCTCCCCGCCTGAGACGCGTATCGGGCGGCGGACCGAACGGGAATGCGCAACGGCGTCCACAGACGCCCGTCACTGCTCCAATAGACTGTTTTCCCTTTAAAATTCAATTACTTGTCTCAATAATCGGAGCTCTCGTGCCGATGTATTCAGACAATGGGGAATTCACCGCACTGGGTCCGTCTGGCTCGATTGGCGGCGCTCGGATTGTGCCTGCTCCTGGGCTTTGGCTGCGCGGCGATTCCGCCTGTCGGCTTGGCGTACGATTACTTCGTCTCACCCCGAGACGACGACCCGTGGAGCCGCAAGATACGCCTCTGGCAGCAGCTCGAGCGCAGC
>CAZTAK010000150.1:0-1548 GCA_964611585.1 uncultured Alphaproteobacteria bacterium | reverse complement strand
CATAGCGTATTTCGCGCAATGCGCCGCAAATAGCCGCGCCGGTAGCGCGACGCCGAGGTCAAAGCCTCGACATCCAGCATCGTCAAACGCCTGCGGCCGATGCGGCGCACGAGATCGACGTCCTCCATCAGCGGCAGCGGCCTAAAACCGCCGAGGCGGTGGTAGAATTCGCGCCGGATCAACAACCCCTGGTCACCGTAGGGAAGCCCGAGCCAGCGGTTGCGCAGCGCGACGATTCGCTCCAGCCGGCGCGCCGCCCGGCGCCCGTCGTCGAGCGCGAAGCGGAATGCCGCCGCCCGGTCCGCGTTTGCCGGGTCCGCCATGAAGCGTGCCGCCGCCTCGCCCCAACCCGGGCGCAAGCGCGTGTCGGCATGGAGAAAGAGCAGCCAGCCGCGCGCCGCCGCCCGCGCCCCAGCCGCCAGTTGCGTTCCGCGCCCGAGCGGGGCCTCGATGACACGCGCCCCGGCCCCACGGGCAAGTGCTGCGGTACCGTCGTTCGAACCGCCGTCGGTAACGATCACTTCGGCGCCGCGGCCCTCGGCCGCCGCCGCTTCTAGCACCGCGCCAATCGCCGCCGCATCGAACGCCGGGATGACGACGGAAAGGGCTGCAAGCGGATCGCGCTCCAAAGCGGCGCCCGCGGCGCCGGCGGCGGCCGGATGCAAGGGCGAGGGCATCGGAAGCGCCCCGGACAGGGGCCCCTCGCCACCGGTTGCGGGCGCGGCCCCGGCGCGGGCTGGCTTCATATTCATCCCCCCAAAATCAGCCGTTCGCGCCGCCGCCGCAAGGGCGCGGCCCGGCTAGCGCATAACGTTTTCGGCATGGCAGGGAAATTGTTCTTGCTTTGTTCTCAACGGCCGATAAAGTGTCGCCATGCCCGGTGACCTGCCGAAGCCGCAACGAGAACCCCCAGCCGGCCCACCCCAGGCCGCTCTGCCGGAACGGACGTTCCGGCCGCGGACGGCGTCGCCGGGCATTTTTTCCAAGGGCCGCGGGGCCTTCGTCCACCCAGACGAGAGACGCGGACGCGGGGCGGTATCCAATGCCTCGGGCCGGTACGAGCACGCGCGCCGCGTCGCTTCTGACGAATCGTTCGTCTACGACGACGGCTGGGGCGGGGCCGACGAGGTGCCGCCGCCGCTGCGCACAATCGTGACCGAGGATGCAAGCCGCACGGTGATTGCCCGCAACGCCTCGCCGGATTTGCATTTCGACCGCTCGATCAATCCCTACCGCGGCTGCGAGCACGGCTGCATTTACTGTTTTGCCCGCCCCTCCCATGCTCAGCTCGGGTTTTCGCCGGGGCTCGATTTCGAAAGCCGCATTGTCGTCAAACCACACGCGGCGGAGCGCCTGACCGAAGAGCTCTCGCGGCGCTCCTACGACTGCCGACCGATTGCGCTCGGCACCAATACCGATCCCTACCAGCCGCTGGAATCGTGGCTCAAAATCACGCGCACAATTCTGGAGACGCTGGCGGCTTGCGGGCACCCGTTCACCATCGTCACCAAATCGGCGCTGGTGGTGCGCGATCTCGACCTGCTGGTG
>CAZTAK010000149.1:0-1618 GCA_964611585.1 uncultured Alphaproteobacteria bacterium | reverse complement strand
GAGCGCTTTGTCGCTGAGGACAATCCCAGCGTGGATGCCCGCGAACACGCGCTCCTGGATCAGCCGAACCTGACATTCTGGATCGTCTATGACGACCGTATTCGGCGCGAGGCGCCCCCGCTCATTGCCGATTGGGACGAAGCCCGGTTCGATACCGCCTTCGCCGAGCATCCGTCCTTCCAAAAGGCCGACATTGTGGCGTCGCTGGCGGCACAATGCGATATCGAGCCAGGAACACTATCGACGACGATCGCCGAGTACAACGCCGCCGTCGAGAGCGGCGACGACCGACTCGGCCGCAAGCATATGCCCGCGCGCATCGAAGAAGCGCCATACTATGCGATTCGCAGCCATGGGGTTGTCCTCAGAACCGTAGCCGGCCTCGCCGTCAATGCCGATCTCCAGGTCTTGGACGGGAACGGGAAGCCGATCCCCAACCTCTATGCGGCTGGCGAGATCCTGGGAAGCGGCATCTTCGGCGGCCGGGCTTTCGTGGGCGGCGTGGGCGTGACACCAGCCGTCGGTTTCGGAAGGCTCCTCGGGCGGAAACTGGCGTAAGCTTGACACGCCCGTTTCACTGCGATCGTGGTTTGGCGCCGAAGCGGGCGTGTCAAAGAATGCCGCGCCTCATAGTTGTCTGCCGGCCGCACGGCGCCGGCGTGCCCGCAAAACCCTGCCTTGCGGGGCGTATTTAGGTCCACGTATTGTTGTGAACTCCAAAAAATGGGAGATTGAGCCATGGACGCTCATGATCGGAAAACGAGGTCCACGTGAATGTGACGGCGCGCGACTTTGACGCCATGTTGCTCCTGACCTATGCGCCTCCTCCGGATACCAACCTCCCGGCGTACGAAGACTGGCTGCGAAGTGACGACAACCCGTTCTTCAACGCCGTGCCAGGGATCGTCGAGTACACGAACTGGAAGATCGTTGCAGGCGCGCCTGCAGATTTCCCCTATTCGTATTTCGATTTCATGGGTATTGAAAGCGTGAATGCGGTCGATGAGGTGTGGCAGAATGAAGCGTTGCAGGAATTCGCTACGGCGTTCAGAAGAAAGTGGCGCGTCGTACCGGCCCATGTCTATCTCTGCGAGCGGCTTGCGGCGCCGAAACACCCTCGAACCAATCATGTGATTTTTTTGCCTGGCGAAACCTCGGCCGGCCAATCGATGGCGGACTACGACACATGGCGCGTCATAAGATCGGTCAGGGGCGATCTGAGATTCGAGAAATTCGATATGCGGTTCATCAGCGATCGAGGCGAATTCGATCAAGTGAGAACAAGACCCGCGTCTCCGCCATCCGTTGCGCTGCTCGGGGAATGCATTGCATCGCCTGACTAGGCTCCGTGCCGGATTAGAGCCAATCCATCGAAACTGAATCGCTCTGGCGTTCCGCGTCCACTGGCAAAAAGGACCCGTTGAAGTGGGTCATATGCCATTGAGTCCGGCGCCTTGGTCCCTTGATTCGGCCTTTCGCTTGGCGGCCTTGGGGCAGCGGCGTTCACCTTGCGGTCGCAGGGACGATGACTCTACGGGATACGAGGCGCGCCGGTCTTCGCTTTGGCGCCGTTGCCGGGTGTGCCGGTGGCAGTGGCTATAGTAGACTGACGACCCGC
>CAZTAK010000148.1:0-1622 GCA_964611585.1 uncultured Alphaproteobacteria bacterium | reverse complement strand
GCTCGAACGCCTTGGCGGCCGAACGCAGGTTGCCCGAGCCGTAATCGACGATCGCAACGATCATAGCGCTAGTTCGGTGCGCGCGACCAGCATACCCGTGGGAGTGAGTGCGTAGAGGTCGAACAAGCGCCGTTCGGCAGCCGCCAGACTGCCCCCCGAGACCAGCGCGACCTGGCGCCAGCCGCGCCGCGCCAGCATCCAGCGGCGGAGATTATTGGCCTCGAAGGCGTAGCCGACCAACAGCATGACCTCGGCGGCCGCTACCGGTCCCGCCGGCAGGGCACCGGCATCGATCAGCGCCTCCGCACCAACGATCACCGCCAGCACCACCGCGAACACTCCCCACATACCGTGATAGAGCGGCCAGAAGAGGGGCAACAGAAGCGCCGGCCACGAAAACCCCTCCTTCACGAAGGCGAGATCGTCGCCGCGCGGTTTGGGTTCGATGCCGCGGTGAACGGTGTAGATCCGCATGGGCTACAGCGAGCCGCCGAGAACGCCCTTGGTCGAGGGCACCTCTCCGGCGCGGCGCGGATCACGCTCGACCGCCTGGCGCAAGCTGCGGGCCAGCCCCTTGAAACAGGATTCGACGATGTGGTGGGTGTTATCGCCATAGACGTTTTCGATGTGCAGCGTGATGCCAGCGGCCTGCGCAAAAGCCTGGAACCACTCCTTGAACAGTTCGGTATCCATGTCGCCAAGCTTGGGGCCCGGCACGTCGACCCGCCAGATCAGATACGGCCGGTTGGAACAATCGAGCGCGACCCGCGTCAGGGCCTCGTCGAAGGGAATCACCGCCGACCCGTAGCGGGTGATCCCGCGCCGGTCGCCGAGCGCCTGCGACACCGCTTCGCCGATGGCGATACCGGCATCTTCGGTGGTGTGGTGGAAATCGATGTGGGTATCACCCTCGGCCTTCACGGTAAGATCGATCAGCGAGTGCCTTGAGAACTGTTCCAGCATGTGATCGAGGAAACTGATCCCGGTGGCGACTTCGTAGTGCCCCGAGCCGTCGAGATCGACGGTGACGGAAATACTGGTTTCCTTGGTTTTTCGCTCGACACTCGCCTGGCGCATGGGCCGACCTCGCGTCCCGGTCCGGGGGCATTTGCACCAGCCGCGCCGGGGCCTCGGGCCGGGGCGGCGCTGATATACCAAGTTTGCCGGGCAAGCGCCACCGGCGGCAGGGAAGCGGCGCCAACCCGCCTTGACGGACGGTGCGAAATCCTTACATGTCCTTGGTTCTGGCGCTGCAGCCGGAATCCCGCGGGACCGCGGCGGCGCGATGGGGTGCCGCCAGTTGGCGCTCTCCGTTCAGCCCCAAACCCTGGACCCTGACCGATGACCCGATCCGATCCTGTTCTATGGCATGGCACCACCATCCTTCTGGTGCGCAAGGGCGGGACGGTTGTGATCGCGGGCGACGGCCAGGTCTCGGTGGGCGATACGGTGATGAAATCGCAGGCAAAAAAGGTCCGGCGGCTGGCCGAGGGCAACGTAATTGTGGGCTTCGCCGGGGCAACCGCTGACGCCTTCACCCTGTTCGAGCGCCTCGAAGGCAAACTGGAAAAACACAGCGGGCAGCTGAGCCGCGCTTGCGTCGAGCTGGCCAAGGACTGGCG
>CAZTAK010000147.1:0-1638 GCA_964611585.1 uncultured Alphaproteobacteria bacterium | reverse complement strand
CCGGAGTAAAGGCGCGCGACGGCAGATCGAACAATGCCCTTGCCCGGCAACGCCGGCTTGTCGACCTTGCCGGCCTCGCTGCCGCCGAGTCCGAGGTAGTCATGGAACCCCGCGGTCGAGTGGCATTTGGCGCAGGCAGTCGGGATCTCGCCTTCGTCGTTCCAGTGGGTAAACGCCTCGCGCGAGTGCCACGCATGGGGTGAGGCGACCCATTCGTCGATGAACGGGATCTGGAGTGGCGCCGATTGCGCCAAAACCGGCTTCGCGGGCACCCCAACCAGTGCCAGAACGGCCCCGAAAAAGCCGATCGAAATCAATTTGACCAGACTTCTCATGATAACTTCTCCTTCCGCAGCGACCTAGGCTTCCGGGTCCGTGAATTCCCTTTGCGCGCGGACATACTGCAAGTCGCTCAAGCTCACCGCCTCTAAGCCCGAATTCGTCTCTAGAGCGGATTGGGCGTTCGATGTTGCGGCGTGAAACGAAGCGCAATGGAATGCCTGCGGTCGGCTGGCGGTTGTTGCGCCGCATCACGGCGTGGCAATTCCCACGTCGATACCGGAAGCGCTCTCGTTTGGCATTGATATGGATCATAAATTCCCGTTTCAGGTGAAATGATCGGAAGTTTTTTTTACCGAAATTAGGGGATGGTTTTGCACTGCGGTAGATTTCCATTCGCGTGCATGTTTGTCGCGCCACCGGCCGGGTCTACCGGGGACAGGGCGCCGGTGCTTTCGTGATCTCTTTCGCAAATAGCGGCACGAGTGGCGGAGTGACGCGGGCCCATCGGAGGTTGACGGGCACCGTGATCACAGGTAGAACAAAACAAGAACTTTTGCGAGACGCATCCGGCCCGAGGAGGTTCCCGAGATGCCTTCAGACCCCGGCGTGCGCGCGCACTGGCGCCGGCGCCCCGATCCGGCCCTGCTCGAAGGCTTGCGCGCCCGCATCCGCAAGCTTGACGGCGTGGCCCCCGCCACCGACGGCGGACCGGGCGCGCTCCCCCTGGGCACGGCCGCGATCGACGCCGCCCTTCCCTGGGGCGGGTTGCCGCGCGCCTCGCTGCACGAAGTGATCGGCGACGGCGCGTTCGCGGACGGCGGAAACGCCGCCGCCGCCGGCTTCTCAGCCGCGCTTCTGGGGCGCTTCGCCGCCGCGATGGCCGCGCCGGTGCTGTGGTGTCGGCGCGGCCCCGGCCTCTACGGGCCGGGCCTCGCCCGCTTCGGCCTCGGCCCCGAGCACCTGGTGGTGGCGCGGACGGGCAGCGACGCCGCCGTGCTGTGGGCCATGGAGGAGGGCCTTGCGAGCGGCACCCTCGCCGCGGTGCTGGGCGAGGCCGAGAGCGTCTCGACGACCGCCCGGCGGCGGCTGCAACTGGCCGCTGAGAAGGGCGGGACCGCCGCGTTCCTGTTACGCTCCGCGCACGGCGCACCCGCTTCGGGCGTGGCGGTGACGCGCTGGCGGATCGGCAGCGCCCCCGGATCCTTCCCCTTGGCGCCGGACGGGCGCGATTCCCGCGGCGTTGGCGAGGCGCGTTGGCGGGTAGAACTTTCGCGCTGCCGCGGCGCGCATCCTTCAGGTGCGGCGCGCAGCACGCAAGACGGCCATTGCGCGGCGCGCGGGGTGTCCCAGCCGCCA
>CAZTAK010000146.1:0-1683 GCA_964611585.1 uncultured Alphaproteobacteria bacterium | reverse complement strand
CCGATCAAACGAAAAAAGGTGGATGAATCGCTGTTTCGCAACGAGGGTACAGCGAATACCGAAATTCGGTACAGGGGAATGTCCACACCTGACCGCCGCCGCCCCCTCGGTCGCCTGGGCCCGGGCTCCCATGGGCGGAGCGGCGGTGAGAAAAACGACGAGGACGCCGAGCACCGCCGCGTGAACAGTAGGGCGCGCGGACACGGGATCAACTCCGCCGGACCAGGGCTAGGCCGATGCCGGCGCCGATCAGCAGCGTGCCCGCCATGCGGTTGCGCAGGCGCGCCCGCGAGCCCCGGAACCAGCCCCGCACCTGCCCGGCAAGAAGCGCGTACGCCGCCGTCAGCACCGCCGCGATGACCAGGAAGGTCAGGCACAGGACGGTGAGCTGGAAGGCGGGCGCGGCGTTCGGGTCGATGAATTGGGGAAAGAACGCGACGTAGAAGAAGAGGCTCTTGGGGTTGCTCGCCGAAACCACGAAGCCGTGCCAGAAAAGGGAGCGCGGCGAGGCCTCGGGCGCGGCGCCCTCCATCGCGGCCTCGCTGGCGGCGCGCCACTGGCCGACCCCGAGATAGACGAGGTACGCGACGCCGCTCCAGCGCAGGACGTCGAACCATTCGGCTAGGACTAGCAGCACCGAGGTCATGCCGAGCGCCGTGATCAAGAGCTGCGGCACAATGGCGAGCGTCGTTCCGGCCACCGTCACCAGCGCCGGGCCGACCCCGTAGCTCAAGCTGTGGGCGACGGTCAGCATGATGCTCGGCCCCGGCAAGAGGATCAGTACCGTGGTTGCCACCACGAAGGCCAGATAGACGTCGATATCCATGGGTTTCCTCCGCCAATTTGCGTGACGCGCCTCAGCCACCGGCGACACTCTGGGATGTGTACTCAATACACGATAGGCCCGTGTACGGCCACATCGCAGACCCTTGGAGGCAGCGCCACCGGGTCGGCCATTGCCTTCGGTGGCGTCCGGCTGACTTAACAAAGGTATCGTCGGTGGGGGCAGCCAATGGTTGTCGAATCACAAATCAACAGGTACCTGCCGCCCGATTGGTACAAGTCGCGCGCCTACCGCAGCAGCGTCGTGCGCGAGCTGCGCGCCGTCCTCGAGGCGTTCGGCACGCACATACCGGACAGCATCGAGGTGCGCGTCCACGACAGCACCGCCGAACTCCGCTACATGGTCATTCCCATGCGCCCGGCGGGCACCACGGACCTAGACGAGGCCGGGCTCGCCGAACTCGTTTCCCGCGACGCTATGATCAGCACGGCGGTGATCTGAGGGCTGCCGAGCGGGCCGGCGGGTGGGCTGTCCGGCGCAGCCTACCGCGAGCGGGCGGCGCCGCGACTAGTTCGGGCCAGGTTCTTGATTTCGGCGCTGGAACTCATGTTCGGCGCAGTATTGATTCTGGGGTCGAATTTTCCGACGTGCGGCCTTGCTTCGGTCTTTTCGCTCTTGGCCGCGGGCCTCGTGGCTTTGGCCGCTGCTCTCGCCTTCGCCCGCTTGCGGGCCTTGGCTTTGGTCATGACACCTTCACCCGTCTTGCAGCCTATTCGGCAATGGTTCGATAATACCATCGCGGTGCTACCACGAGAACCGCATACTTTCCGCCACTCGGGACTTCCCTCAAATTCTCATCTGCTATAGGAAGTCGTTTCCAGCGCCTTGGCGCGGATTAG
>CAZTAK010000145.1:0-1702 GCA_964611585.1 uncultured Alphaproteobacteria bacterium | reverse complement strand
TACGAATCAGCGTCAAAGGTCAGCGAAATTGGGATCTATCTGGGAAATCCGGGTTAAAAGGGATGCCAGGCCCACGGGCCGGCGGCGGGATCGTATCGCGGAGGTCGCGGCACGGTCGTTCGCTTTCGACGGTTCGCGCTAGAGGCCACCTTTCGAGCGCACTGCGCTGCAAAAATTTTTTATTTATTTTATCTCAATATCCCTAATTAAGCTTGTTTTACCGTATCTTAATAAACTTTTTTATTTTTGTGCGCTGCACAATCATCGCTTGACAAGGAAGGCGCATGTGGTAGCGTAGCCGTTGCTCGACGGCGTTGGGGTAAGGCCGCGCGGCGTCGAGAGGGAAAGGACATTAACGGTTCGTGTGACAGGAGTTCGAGAAATGACGATAGAAATGACTAGTGGAACGAAACCCACTGCGCAAAAGGCCGCGGCCGAGACGGCAGCTGAGGGCGCGAAAATGGTTGGGGCCGAGGAATTGTTCGCCGGTACGGAGGCGTACGGAGACATGATGGCTTTCGCGAAGGGCAACGTTGAGGCGCTGGTCAAGTCCAGCCAGATCTTCGTGAAGGGCGCGACCGAGCTCAACAATCTCTGGATCGGGCTGGCACGCACATCCGTCGAGGAAGGCGTGTCGACGGCAAAGGCGATGATGGGCTGCCAGTCCTTCGAGGATGCCATGTCGGTCCAGTCCGGCGCCGCGAAGACAGGCTACGGCCGCCTGTTCGCCGAGGGCCGCAAGATTTCCGATCTGTCGCTCAAAGTGGCGAACGAGACGGTCGAACCGGTCGCCGAGCGGGTCCGTTCGGCGGTGGAGACGTTCGCGCGACCCTTCGGGCGTTAAGGCGACATCGGGCCGGCCAACGTGTGCCGCGGTGCCCGGTGGCGCGATCACCGAGGGCGCCTTTTCTTAGAGCCTATTGCGGTTGATCGGAAACGCCAGACGGTTGCTATCAGCCGCGCCCATTCGCTCTATTTCAATACATTTCGATGTTACCTCCCTGGATACTAACTGGCCCCGCTTCGGCGGGGTCTTTTTTATGCCCGCAGCACCTTGAGCCGCGTCGCCCAAGACCAGATTCACGTGGTCGGCGTATCGCGGCCACGCGATTTCGACCGATCACGATCTGGTCTAACCCTTGGCGCGTCGTTGCCGGCGACCGGATCCCGCGCGGCGCGAGGCCACCCCGCGAATGGCCGTCCCCGGATCGATCCTGTCCGGGGATAGCCCCGGCCATCCGTGTCTTTGCGAAACCCAAGGCCGTTAGGGAATGATTTGGAGCGCTCGTAGGCGGCCGAACAAGCGGACGAACATCTCTTCGGTATCGACGTATTCGTCGAACCCTGCCCGGCGGCACTGGGTCGTATCCGACATGATATCCCAGGCGCACCGGAAGACGTAATCAACGAACCCCCACGACACGATGTCCTCGAGCCGATTGGGCGCGAGGCCGTGGGTTCGCACCATATCCTGCCAAAGCGGCCCCTTGTCGGCCATGAACTCCGCCAGCCGAATCTCTTGAACCGGCCCCGGCTCCATGTCAAAGCACTCGGCGAACAGGGGCCAGAGATTCTCCCAGCGCAGGAAATCGCCGTTGGTGATGTTGAACGTATGATTGGCGCAGGCCGGCTCCGTCCCCGCCCAGACGGCGGCTTTGGCGAGTAGGTCCGCGTCGGTGCCCTGGGTGAGCGTGCGAAAACT
>CAZTAK010000144.1:0-1745 GCA_964611585.1 uncultured Alphaproteobacteria bacterium | reverse complement strand
CGCTCAACGTGTTCTCTTGAGGAACTCCAACCATCCAGGTTTGGCGCCGACCTATGGTTTTGCCGATCCGCCCTGGCGTGCGGGATGGCGATATCGGCCGACGTTTCGTAGCCGCAGCTGGATCTAAGTAGCGCTAAGCATTTTTCCGGAGCAGCAACAGGCTCGTTCGACTGCCCCGCCCCTCAGAACCGGCAACGTGACCGGCCGTCGTCGTACGCCGTATCGCCGGGCGCGCCGGCGGACTGAACGTCTAGCGGCCGGCGGCGGCCGGCAGCCCGTAGTCTGTCTCCCAGTTTGCCAGCACCATGTCGCGAACGGCGCTGGGGTAGGAGGCATCAAAGGACATCCGCTGCGGCCGATCGGCGTTCGAGGTCCATTCGACCGGCGTCGTCCCATCGAACGTAATCGCCGCGGCGCGCGCGTGCATCTTGTCGTGCAGGTCGCTGAACGGAATTAGCGGTGTACCGGCCGCCAGTGCGAAGATCTGGAGCGCCCGTTCCGGGTGCGACCGGGTCATCGCAGCGTGCAGGGATTCGAGAAAGTCGGTCGCTTTGACGTCATCATCGACGACCATAATATATTGAAACCAGACGCCGATTTTCGTTGAACGGACCGCGGAAGTGACACGGTCGGCGATGCCCGGATGGCCCTTTTCGACCGAAACGATCAGTAGCGAACCTTTAAGGCCAGGCGGCGAATAGACGCCCTTGATGGGAAGACCGGCCTTTATCAGTTCGCGCTGCGCGCCGCTCGATTTGCTGAATACGCTGTGAATGATCTCGCATTCGTCGAGTTCGACGCCGGGGCAACTGATCGACAGAATCGGATTGTCGCGGTGGGTAATGCAGTCGACCCGGAACACGGGCCGCGGCATGCGCGGGCTGGCGCGATAGCCGGTGGCCTCGCCGAACGGGCCTTCGTCCCAGCGTTCGTGCGGCCGGACATGGCCCTCGATCACCAGCTCCGACGTTGCCGGCACCAGCAGATCGTTGCTCTCGCATTTGACCAGGGGCAAGGGTTCGCGGCGCAGACCGCCGGCGATTTCCGCTTCGCTGACGCCGGCCGGTATGCTCATCGATCCGATCATCGCCGAGGTCGGGCAGCCGCCGAAAAAGATCGCAAACGGCATAGCCTCGCCGCGCGCTTCCCACTTTTGATAGTAGATCATGCCGACGTGCTGGAACGGATTGACGATGCCGCCGAGGATCGACTTCTTGTGGATCATGTGACGATAGACGCCCCAGTTCACCCAGTCGCTGTCGGGGTCTTTACAGGCCGTCACGCCGAAGGTGTCGATGTAGCGCCCACCGTCGCCTTCATGCAGGTAGGGGGCAGGAAAATCGAACAGGTTGATGTCGGTTCCCTTGATGATGTTCTCTTTGCACGGACCCTCTTTGACCTGGAGCGGACGCACCGGGTTCGCCAGGCGCTGAACGATCTCTTCCATCAAGGTGTGATAGGAGGCCTCGGGGTCGAGTTGAAGAGTGAGTGCAAGGCGTGAAAAATCTGTCCGCCAGCCTTTGCTCAACGGCGAACCGAGGATGCTGGCGCCGTTCTTGATGCCGCGCACCTTCGGCATGAAGGCCATCGGCGCGCCGACTTCGCAAATGCGCCGCGAAATGGCACCGGCTTCGAGATTCCAGTCGACCTCCTGGTCGATGGTTATCATTTCGCCTGCGTCTTCGCAGGCTTGCATGAATTCGCGGAGGTCGTAATAGGCCATGTCGCAACCTTTCAGAGGGGGC
>CAZTAK010000143.1:0-1895 GCA_964611585.1 uncultured Alphaproteobacteria bacterium | reverse complement strand
CGCGGACCAATCGGTCCGCTGCCGTGAGCGACAAAAAAGCGAGAGTGGTTCCGATCAGAACGGAACCGCTCTAGCCCGCCGCAAATTCGACGATCGCTTTCGCCTTGGCCGCGATCGCGTCCTCGCCGGCGGCGACGACCGCGAGGGCCGCGCTTTTCACAAGGCCTGCGGCCTCGGCTTCGCTTGAAGTCTTCGGGTCGGCACTGCGGCCGATGAACAGCGTACGCACCGGTATTTTCGGCAAGCGTTCCCGTTTGGGGTGCGAAAACGTCGCCCGGAAGGCGTGGTGATAGGTGGTAATTGCCTTGAGCAGATCGACCACGTTGGCGTGTAACTCTGCGGGCGGCGGCGCGCCGGAATCGCGCGCGTGAGCGGCATCGCGGGCATACCACGGCCAGAAGAAATTGTGGTCGCGCACGAAGTGCCAGGCCCAGTTGATGTGCCGCCCCATATCGTCGGGCGCCATTTCGGGAGCGTAGTTGGCAACGATCTCGGCCTGGAAATCGGCCGCATAGAGCCCGATCCCGTCGATGATCAGGTTCCGCACCAATTCGGGCCGGGCGATCGCGAGTTCCATCGCCACTGTGCCGCCGGTGTGCGTGCCACAGACATCGCACGACGCAATTCCCATCGCGTCCAGCGCGCGTCCGATGGCGTCGGCGTAATCGGCGATGCCGGGCGAGTCATTATTCAGGGCGACCGAATCACCAAGGCCCGGCAGGTCCGGTGCAATCACGCGGCGCGCGGGCGCGAGCGCCCGAATCATCGGCTCGATGGTGCGTGCCGAATAGGGCGAGGAATGGAGCACCACAACCGGCGTGTCGTCGCCATTCGCTCGCCCGCCGGCCAGACGCAGATGGATTTGCCCCTCGGCGATGGCGGCGAAGCTGCGGTCGATGCGTGCCGCCTCGTTGGGGGCCACGAACGGCGCGCCGGGGGTAAAGGGTTTTCTTTCGTCCGCCTCGTCGCGTTCGAGATATTCGGTAATGACGTCCGCCTTGGCCGAAGTAATGCCGTCGTCGCCGCGCGACAGGTTCGCTTTTTCGCCCCCCGGCAGCAGCCGGCATATCTCGTCCTGAACGACGTTGAGCGGGTCGGTCGGTTCGCCGAATACCAGCGCCCGCGTTTTCACCAGCGGCAGGCGTTCAGTCTTGGGGTGGTGGAAGGCAGCGCGGTAGGCGTGATGATAGGTGGTGAGCGATTTCAGCACTTCGAGGACGGTGCCATGTAGGACATCGGCGGGCGCGCAATCGACTTTGCGGCGGTGTTCGGCGTCGCGTTTGAACCACGGAAAAAAGAAATTCTGGTCGCGCACGAAATGCCAGGTCCAGTTCAGATGATTGCCGAGCGCATCGGGCTCGACCGCGGGCGCATAGTGGGCAAGGATGTCTTTGAGTTCTTCTTCTGAATACAACCCGATTCCGTCGATCAACAGGCGCCGCACCCGGTCGGGCTGCGCAATCGCCAGTTCCGCGGCAATCGAGGCGCCCGTGTGCGACCCGTAGAGGTCGATTTCACCGATGCCCAGCGTATCGAGCACGCGGCCCAGCGCCTCGGCATAGTCGGCGATTTTGGGTACCGCTTGAAAGGCGGGTGCCGAATCGCCATTGCCGAGCGTGTCGGGCGCCAGCAGCGGCCGGGTACCGGCAAGGCGGCGCATCAGTGGCAAAAGCGTCACCGCCGAGGCGGGCGAGGGGTGCAGCATCACCAGCGGCCGGGTGGACAGGAAATCACCGCAATAGCGGTAATGGACTTCGCCTTCGGCGATGCGGACGAAACCGCGTATGATTCTGTTGTTCATCACCCGAGCATGGCCGAGACCAAGCGCACGCGCAAACAAAAAGCCCCGGAACCGGGGCTTTCCGAACCGCGCGTTGCGGCGAACGCAGAGGCGG
>CAZTAK010000142.1:0-1905 GCA_964611585.1 uncultured Alphaproteobacteria bacterium | reverse complement strand
ATCGTGCCCTCGATCCAGAACCCGGACGGGTATTTCAAGGCGAACGTCGATGGCACCTTCAACGTGCTTCAGATTGCGCGGGCGGCGGGGGTCCGGCGTTTCGTCTATGCCGCCTCGTCCTCCTGCTACGGCATTCCGGACGACTACCCGACACCCGAATCGGCGCCAATTGGGGCGCAGTATCCTTATGCGCTGACCAAACGGCTGGCTGAGGAACTGGTGCTGCATTGGGCGCAGCTCTACGATTTTCCGGCACTGTCTTTGCGCCTGTTCAACGTCTACGGGCCGCGGTCGAGAACCTCGGGCACCTATGGCGCCGTGTTCGGGGTCTTTCTCGCGCAGAAGCTGGCAGGCAAGCCCTACACCGTCGTCGGCGACGGCACCCAGACCCGCGATTTTACCTACGTCACCGACGTCACCCGCGCTTTCTTTGCCGCGGCTTCAAGCCGGCAGTCGGGCGAGATCTTCAACGTCGGATCGGGCACCACCGTATCCGTCAACCGTCTGTGCGAACTGCTCGGCGGCGAAACGGTGCCGATCCCGAAACGCCCGGGAGAACCGGATACCACCTTCGCCGACATTTCCCGAATTACGGCGGCGCTGGGCTGGCGTCCGCAAATCCCGATCGAGGACGGCGTTGCCGAATTGCTCAAGCACATCGACTATTGGCGCGACGCGCCGGTCTGGGACGCGGATTCGATTGCGGCCGAAACCGTCGACTGGTTCCGGTTTCTGGGCCAGGACTAGGGCACAAGGGGCAGGGGCGGTGATGGATATCGAAGCGTACCTGGCGGCGGAATTCGACGAGCACCTCGATGTCGCGCGAGCGACGCGCGAGAGCGTGACCGACCCGTTTTCGCGGCTGGTCGGCCTGTGCATCGGGTCGATTGCGGGCGGTGGCAAGATATTGTTTTTCGGCAACGGCGGCAGCGCATCCGACGCACAGCACCTCGCCACCGAATTGACGGTGCGCTACAAATCCGACCGAGCCGCCATTGCCGCGATTGCGCTAACCACCGATACCTCGGCGCTTACCGCCATCGGCAACGACTTCGGCTTCGACCGGCTATTCGCCCGCCAGATCGAGGCGCTGGGTCGGCCGGGAGACGTGGCGATCGGGATTTCAACGTCGGGCCGCAGCCCCAATGTGCTCGCCGCCCTGAAACAGGCGCGCCAATCGGGGCTGGTGGCGGCGGCCTTCGGTGGCGGCGACGGGGGTGACTTGCCGGGCCTCGCCGATCCGCTGATCGTGGTGCCTTCGAAGAAGACGGCGCGAATCCAGGAAATGCATATCGCGGTAGGCCAGATGCTGTGCGGAGCGCTGGAGATCGAACTGGGGCTTGCGTGAGCGTTCCGTTTTCGGTCGCGGCTGGTCTTTTCGCGTATCGGCTCGCGGGGGCGATTGCGTCGCCGCTGCTGCGCCGCCATCTGCGCGCCCGTGTAGCCAAGGGCAAGGAAGACCCCGCGCGCCTCGGAGAGCGCCTCGGGTACCCGGCGTGGCCGCGGCCCGACGGGCCATTGATCTGGATTCACGCCGCCAGCGTCGGCGAATCGGTTGCCGTCCTGCCGCTGATGGCTCGCATCCGAAGCGACTGGCCGAGCGTGTATGTTCTGCTGACCACCGGCACGGTGACGTCGGCGGCGCTCATGGCGGAGCGTCTGCCGCCGGGCATCCTGCATCAGTATGTGCCGGTCGATCTCACACGCGCGGTGCGGCGCTTTCTCAATCATTGGCGGCCCGATCTCGCGATCTGGACCGAATCCGAGTTCTGGCCCAATACGCTGGCCGAGTTGGCGCGCCGGCAAATCCCGCGCGTGCTGGTGAACGGGCGCCTGTCTTCGGATTCGCACCAGAAATGGTCGCGCGTGCGCCCGGTGATCGCGCATCTCCTGTCCGGATTCTCG
>CAZTAK010000141.1:0-1986 GCA_964611585.1 uncultured Alphaproteobacteria bacterium | reverse complement strand
TGTTCGCGTGAGCGCATGCGAACGGGAAAAGCTCTAGAGCGGTTCCGGTTTGATCGGAATCGCACCCGATTGTCTCGCTCGACCCAGCGGATCCAAGGGTCCTCGCCTGCACGGGTCTGCCGCCCAAGCGGCGGACCGGCTTGCGGGCAGGGGCGATCCAAGACATACAGGGATCGCCCGAGATGCCGTGGGCCCGTCTTGTCGCCCAAGGGGGGCGCCCGAGGGCACGCGTAAGGGCCCGGCCGCGGCCTCGTTTCGCCCGGCCCGGCAATCGGATAGAAAAGCGCAATGAGTGTTGCCGAAGACATTGAACCCGGCCCCGGCCGCCCGACCCTGATCGGGCTGACGCGGGCGGAAATCGTGGCCGCCCTCGAAGCGGTTGACGTGCCCGAGCGGGCGCGCCCCATGCGCGCGAATCAAATCTGGCAATGGGTTTATTACCAGGGCGCGCAATCCTTCGCCGAAATGACCAATGTGGCGAAACCGCTGCGGGCTGCCCTCGACGCCGCGTTCCGGATCGCCCGGCCGCATATCGCCGCAGCGCAGGTGTCTGCCGACGGAACCCGAAAATGGCTGGTGGCATTCGCGCCCGGTGCCGAGGCCGAAACGGTGTTCATTCCCGAAATCGACCGCGGCGCGCTGTGCGTTTCGTCGCAAATCGGATGCACACTGAATTGCCGATTTTGCCATACCGGGACGCAGGGCTGGGTGCGAAATCTCGATGCTGCCGAAATTGTTTCCCAGGTCCTGATCGCCCGCGACGCGCTCGGCGAATGGCCCTCGCCCAAAGGCAGGCGAATGCTTTCCAACATCGTCATGATGGGCATGGGCGAGCCTCTCTATAATTTCGACAACGTGATCAAGGCGCTCAAGATCGTCTTGGACCCGGAAGGAATTGGCATTTCGAAGCGCCGGATCACGCTTTCGACCGCGGGTGTGGTGCCGATGATAGAAAGAGTAGGCGCCGAACTCGGAGTTGCGCTGGCGATCTCGTTCCATGCCGTGCGCGACGACGTGCGCGATCAACTGGTGCCGCTCAATCGCAAATACCCAATCGCTGAAATGCTTGCCGCCTGCCGCGCCTACCCGGCGGCCCGCAACGCCCGCCGCATCACCTTCGAGTACGTCATGCTGAACGGCATCAACGATTCGCCCGCCGACGCACGCGAACTGGTGCGCCTGATCGCCGGGATCCCGGCCAAGGTGAATTTGATTCCGTTCAATGCCTGGCCGGGCGCGCCGTACGAATGTTCCGGCGACGAAGCGATCCGGGCGTTTGCAGGAATCGTCAACCGTGCCGGTTATTCCTCGCCGGTGCGCACCCCGCGCGGGCGCGATATATTCGCCGCCTGCGGACAACTGAAATCGGCCAGCGTGCGAGAGCGGGCGCCCGCCCGGGCGCCGGATCTCACCGTCCGCGAGCTCGATTGACATGTGCATTGGTGTCCTGACGGGCGGCGGCGACGTTCCCGGTCTCAGTTCCTGTATCAAGGCCGTCGTAAGCCGGGCGAACGACAATGGTTGGGACGTGACCGGGATTCGCGGCGATTGGGCCGGGTTGCTCAACTTCAACGCCGACGATGACGTGCCTCAGGATCACTGGGCCGGACCGATCGGCCCCGAGGATGTCCGCACAATCGACCGCACCGGCGGCACAGCCCCGCACACCTCGCGCACAAATCCGGACCGGGTTGCGCCGGCCGAGTTACCCGAAGCTCTCAAGGGCGGCAACGGCGCGATTGCCCAAGGCGAGACCTACGATTGTACACCGCATATCATGCGCACCATCGAAGCGTTCGGTATCGACGCGCTGCGTAGTTCGGCAGGTAGTTATGAGCGTTAAATCTGCCGAAAGCAAATTCCTATCCCTTTAACTAAAGCTTATATAGTAATGAAAAGCAAAGAACTTACTTTTTTCAAAGTCTTTTTTGTAATTGCATCTTTATGGAATTTAATAGGTGCATTTTTCGGTTATTTCAACACCGC
>CAZTAK010000140.1:0-2115 GCA_964611585.1 uncultured Alphaproteobacteria bacterium | reverse complement strand
CATTGGATGAGGCGACAAAGCACCGGAGACGGTCGTGGGCTGAATTACTCAGGAGAGCTTTTTCCATTGAAATTTTGGCATGTTTGAAGTGCGGAGGCCGTCGAGAACTTATCGCGCTGATCAACCCGGGCAAAGCGGCCGTCCGCATCCTGGAGCATGTTGGGATCCCGAGCGTGCCGCCGCAGCTGAAAGGGTCATGCCCCGTCAAGTGGTGTAGCTCGGCCTCCGCGTCATCGTCCTCCTATGCGGCCTCATCGAGGGCCACGGTTGTTGTGTGCGGCAGCGCCGCAGGGTCGTCAGTTGCCTGATTTGGCTGGCCGATGAGCTTCATCGACTCGATGCTCATGTATCGCCGCCCCTCCTCCCACTCGTCGTTCTGCTCGGCGAGCAGTGCGCCGACCAGGCGAACGAGTGCTGCACGGTTGGGGAAGATCCCCACGACGTTGCTGCGCCTGCGGATTTCCTTGTTCAGCCGCTCGAGCGGGTTGTTTGACCAGATTTGGCGCCAGTGCTGTTTGGGGAAGTGCCGGAACGCCAGCACATCCTCCTTCGCCTCTTCCAGCATCTGCGCAGCTTCGGCGTAGTGCGGCTCCAGGGTGCGCACCACGGTCTTGAATTGTGTGTCGACGGCGCTGGCGCTCGGCTGGGCGTAGATCGTCCGGACCGCGCTGGCGACGAATGACTGCGAGCGTTTGGGCACCTTCGTCAGCAGGTTGCGCATGAAGTGGGTGCGGCACCTTTGCCAACTGGCTCCAGTGAAGGTCGCGGCGATGGCGTCGCGCAGACCAGCGTGGGCGTCGGAGATGACCAACTCCACGCCGCCCAGGCCGCGCGCGGTAAGGCTGCGCAGGAAGGCTGTCCAGCCGGCACCGTCCTCGGACGTGATGACGTCGAGGCCGAGAATCTCGCGGTAGCCGTCCTCGCGCACCGCGATGGCCACGACCGCTGCGACGTTCCTCACCCGCCGCGCCTCCCGCACCTTGATGTGGATAGCGTCCAGCCAGACATATGGGCAGCTCGCAGGCAGCGGTCTGTCGCGGAAGGCCTTGACCTGCTCGTCGAGCTCGCCGGCGATGCGGGAGACCTGCGACTTGCTTATCCCCTCGATGCCCAGGGACTTTGCGAGCTTGTCGACGCGGCGGGTGGAAATACCGCACAGGTAGGCGGTCGCGATGGCCGCCCAGAGCGCTTTCTCGGACCGTCGCCGCGGCTCCAGCAGCCAATGCGGGAAATAGCTGCCCTTACGCAGCTTCGGGATCGCCAGCTCCATGGTGCCGGCGCGGGTGTCCCAGTCGCGATGCCGGTAGCCGTTGCGCTGATTGGTGCGGCTTTCATTGCGCTCACCGTAGCTGGCGTCGCAAGCCGCGTCGGCGTCGGCGCTCATCAACACTTGTGCGAATTGACGCAGCATTTCGCGCACCGGGTCGTTGGCGTCCGACTGCAAGTGCTTGATCAGCCAGCCGGTCGGGTCCATGTTCTTGTTCGTGGCGGTCATCGTGTCTCCCTTTGTGTGTTTAGCGATTCCAAAGGATGACGCGGTGGCCGCCGCATGGCACACGATTGCTGTGCTGGCCGGTGCCACGGCCCTACGACGCCGTAAAGGGCAAGCTCGCTGTCGCTCACGGGCCCACGGGCCCGCCCTTGACTGCGTCTACGTGCCCCGGCGTGTTGAGGCGGGGCTGGCAGGGAGAGGATTCCCTTCCAGCCCGCATTCGCCGGCTCGGCGCCCGTACACCACTCGCTGGGACTCTACTTAGAGATTGAATTTCTGGGTCTGCCCATCGAGCAGGACCGACTTCATGTAGTCCGCTAACGGCTCTTTGAGCCACCAAGCATAGGGCACACCAAAGCCGGTCTTTGGTCCATCGAGGATCCGGTCGGGGACCACCCCTCGCATCGCCTGCCGCAGCAGGAACTTTTTTTGGCCGCGTTGAACTTTGTACCGGCTCGGAAGCGCCATGGCGAAGTCGGTCAGTTCGGCGTCGAGGAACGGCACGCGCACTTCGATGCTGTTGGCCATGGTCGGACGGTCGACCTTCTCAAGGAAATGATCAGGCAGCAGGATTTGCGTATCCACATAGAGCCCTTGCTGTACCGGATCGAGATGAGCGAGGC
>CAZTAK010000139.1:0-2124 GCA_964611585.1 uncultured Alphaproteobacteria bacterium | reverse complement strand
ATCCTCAAGAAGGTCGCCAGAGGACGACAAGCGTTAGAATCGGTACACTAGTGTCCTGATTCCGAAGTTCGTCTTATTGCGTGCACCCATCTTCTCGATCCACGGTCGGCGTGCTGGGCGAGGTACGATTTCACCACAGAGACACAGAGAACACAGAGAAAAGAAAAATAAATTCTTTTGGTTTTTCTCTGTGTTCTCTGTGTCTCTGTGGTGAAAAAATATATCGGTTCGGATTATTCTGGCGTATCGAATTTCTGAACCACAACACTAGCGCATTTTCCGATCTAGTTGGATCATTTTGCCCCCTTCTCACCGCCTCACAAACGTCATGCCCGGACTTGTTCCGGGCATCCACGAACTCATTGAAACAGAATAATATTTCAGGCATCTCTGGACCCCCGGAACAAGTCCGGGGGTGACGGGTTGGGCGCGGATAGGTGATTCAATTTGATCGGAAATCGCTCTAGAATTTCGCGGTCAACGCGCGGCATTCACCGCCGCTTGACGAACAAGAAATCCCCACCCTCGTGGCCCGAACGGCGGATGTCGGAGTATTGCGGCGTCTGATCGGCGTCCAGCACCACCGGCCGCTTGATCGCGTTGAACAGTGAATTGCCGTCCATCACGCCGGTGTTGTCGCGCAGCGCGGTCAGGAATGCCTTGGCGAACACTGAATTGTTCTGTCCGGTGCCGCCGCCCGAATCCGCCACCGGCTCCAGCCCGCCCGAGACCAGCGCCGTTCGTGAGCGCTTGCGGTTCATCCGCTTGATCCACGCCGCACGCGCCTCCTGGTTCGCCAGCCGCGCTCCCGACGATCGCACCAGCGTGCCGGCGTAACACGAATCCGCCACCACCATGATGTGCTTGGCCCGGATCGCCCGCAGCATCGCCGTCACGTCGCCGTTCGAGATCCAGTTGGTCTGAATGTCGCGCTCGGCATCCACCGGCAGCCAGTAGCCGAGCTGTGCCAACTCGTCCAGGAACCCATGACCGGCGTAGTAGATCAACAGATTGTCGTCCGGTGTCAGCTCGCCCCGAAGACGGGCCAGCGCCTTGAACATGTCGCTCCGCGTCGCATCGACCAGCAGATCGACCTCGAAACCATAGTCTGCCCGCAACACCGCCGCCACCTCGCGCGCGTCGTTGGATGCCGTGTTGAGCCCCGGCAAATCGCGATAGCCATTGTTGCCGATCACCAGCGCGCGGTAACCGCCGAAATGGATACCGGCCATGGGATCCCGGCGTGGCTCGGGTTTCGATCGTGTTCGGAGGGGCTTGGCGGCGACCTGAGACGGCCGGCGGGGCGATGAGCTCGCCGCCAGTGCCCGGCGAGAGGACTGCACGGCCGGCGGAGCCGCCTGTGCCACCATCGGCCGCTTCGGGAACCGCGCCTTGACGAGATCATGCTCCCAGCCCAAACCCACCGACTGGCCGTTTTGCCAGCGCATCCGGTCGCGCACCACAAGCCCCGAAGTCGGGTCGTACCAAACCGTGCGGCGGTATTTCGCCGAGACGTTATTGGTAAGCCAGCTATTCCGGCATGGAGGAAGTTCAACGGTCTGAACAACGACGTATGTGGAGCGTCGTTCGCCGGCCAGGTGAACGTCTTCGGCGCGGTCGACCGACATCGTGACCTTGGCCGTCCCTCCGCCGGCGGAAATATCGAACACGCTCCGATTACCCACCTTGAGCGGCCAGAATGCATCCACCTTCGCCCGGGCACCCTCGCCAATCGACGGGTTTGTGGGAATAGAGGTCGTGCCATGATTGCCACAGGTACTCGCGGCGACACTGCCCATCATCTGTTCGACCGGCTCGTCGTGCAAAGCGACAAAGACACCGTAGGTGGAGACGGAGTGGCGGCGGTTGCCGCACCGCACCTCGAGCCCATTGCTTTCCTCGACCGTGCACTCCCACGAGCCGTAGTCGAGCCGAGTGCCGACCGGGAGCGGCTTGTAAGCCGCCGGCGGCAGGACGACGGCAGCCGTCCGCGACAATTGCTCGGCCGAACCAGGGGCGCTTCCCGTCCGAGGCGCGGGCGACGCGGTGTCCGTTCCCATCGCCGCATTGGCCAACAATGGTCGGCCAGGGATCTTCGCCTCGACCAATTCATAGTCCCAGCCC
>CAZTAK010000138.1:0-2210 GCA_964611585.1 uncultured Alphaproteobacteria bacterium | reverse complement strand
AACGGCGACGCCAACTTTCTGTTGCAGCGGGTCCTGCAGTTCAAAGACAAGCTCTCGGTCCTGGTGGGCGGCAACTTCTTCTATACGGGCATGCTGCTCGGCGCCGGCGGAACGATCGGGACGGTTCTCGATCTCTTCGGCTACGACGCCGACAAAATCTTCGATTTCGAATCCATGTCCGGCGATGAGCGCCGCGAGCACATGGTCAAGAACATGGAGATCGGCCACTGCACCAACTACTTCGGCACCATCCCGGCGTCGTACAAGGCGATCTGGAACATGATGGGCCTGCCCGCCGGGCACCTGCGCGATCCTTTAAAGCCGATCACGGCCGAAGAGGAAGGCAAGGTACGGGATACGCTCGTCAAATGGGGCGTTCTCGACAAATCCGTCGCGACACGGGCGGCGCAGTAGGGGCGTTTCGTCGGGACGGTGAGATCGCGACGGCCCCTTCGAAAGATCCCGCCAAGATTCCCGAAGAGGATCGGCGGGTGGCGTGAGCAACACATAGGGAGGTAAGTATGCGTTTCAAGTCATTGCTCATTGTGGCGGCGTCCGCCGCATTCACCCTCGCGAGCTTAGGGGCGGCGCCCCAAGCGAACGCTGCAGGCATCTGGGACAAGATCAAGGATTCCGGCGTGCTCACTTGCGGCGCGATGGCCGCGAACCCGACCGGCTCGTGGGCGGTTTCGGGGCCGGCCAAATACGAGGGCTACGAGATCAATCTCTGCCGCCAAATCGCGCTCGAGCTGTCAAAGGCGATGGGGCGGAATATCCGCATCGATTACAAGGAGACAACTTGGGGAACGGTGGTCCTCGATCTCCAGTCCGAAAAGATCGATATCTGGCCGGGGATGAGCGAAACGCCCGAGCGCCTGAAGGCGATCGACATGGCGGGCCCCATGTACGAGCTGCAGCATTGTTACGTGAACCGCAAGGGGCTGTCGGGGCTGACGAAGTGGACGGACTACAGCAAGTCTGACGTCCGGATCGCGACGATCACCGGAACCAGCGACGAGGACGCGGTCCGCAAGCTGTCGCCCGATGCGAACATCCTTTCCTTCAAGGAAGCGCCGGCGGCGATCCTGGCGGTACAGTCCGGCCGCGCCGACGCCTATGGAACGTCGGCCGTTTCGTGCCTGGACATCTTGCAAAAGAACCCCGACGTGTTCGGCAAGGTCGTGTTCCCTGAGCCCTTGTACGGGCGTCCGTCTTCGGCCGGCATTCGCAAGGACGGCGATGGGCGGTTCCACGAGTTCGTGAACGAATGGGCCAAGGGCGCGCGCAAGGACGGAACGATCACCTGGCTGCTGACGGACGCGTTCGAGAAATCCGGTCTGAACGTGGCCAACTTCCCACCCGGCCTCAAATTCTAATTCGGGCGGTCACGATACAATTCGGGCCCCCGGCCGGATACGGCCGGGGGCCGTCTTTATGGTTGACATGTATGGCCTGCGCGGCGCGCGCATGATCGTGGCAGACGCGATTGCGGGTAAGCTATAACGGCGATCACCGCAAAATCCGCAAGTAACTTGGGCGCTGAATTACAGGGCACCGCGGAAACGGTGAACGGTCGGCAAAGGAGTGTCGCCCATGAGCTATGTACCTGATTTCACTGTCGTATACATGAGCACGGCATGCGAGATCTGCGGGCCGCTGGCGTGGCTTAACGCGGCGGGGGTCACGTTGGCCTACGCCGTCGGAACCATTGTCGGCGGCCTGATCATTGGTGTGATCTGCGGCGTGATCCTCTTGTTCCCGCTCTACTATGGACTGCCCATGTTGGTCTACGGCTATGTCCAGTTCTTCCGCTGCACGCCGCTTCTCGTGCAAATCGTCTGGTTCTTCTATGCGCTGCCTATGGTGGGGAACGCGGTGGGACTGGGCATCAACATGCCGGCCTGGATGGCCGCAGGCCTGGGCCTGACGCTGTACATGGGCGCCTTTTCGTCGGAAATCTTCCGCGCCGGCATCATGTCCATCGACAGGGGCCAGTGGCAGGCGGCCCGCGCGCTCGGCATGACCTACTTGCAGTTAATGCGGCGCATCATCCTGCCCCAGGCGAGCCGCCGCATGGTGCCGCCGTTTGTCAACCAGTCGGTCCTGCAGCTCAAGAACACGTCGCTCCTTTACGTGGTGGCGGTGCCGGACCTCATGTACATGAGCTCGGTGATGACGGCGTTCACGTATCGGCCGCTCGAGGTCTATAC
>CAZTAK010000137.1:0-2254 GCA_964611585.1 uncultured Alphaproteobacteria bacterium | reverse complement strand
CCGTGGATCAACAAGGCGCTGGAAAAGGCGCAGCAGAAGGTCGAGGCGCGCAACTTCGACATCCGCAAGAACCTTCTCAAATACGACGACGTCATGAACGATCAGCGCAGGGTGATCTACGAACAGCGCATCGATCTGATGGAAGCGGACAACGTGTCGGAAACGGTCGTGGACATGCGCGAAGAAATCCTCGCCGATGCCGTCGCCAAACACATCCCCGAAAAAGCCTACGCCGAAAAATGGGACACTGCCGCCTTGGCGCTCGACTGCAAACGCATTTTCGGCCTCGAGCTGCCGGTCGAAGACTGGGCGCGCGAGGAAGGCATCGCCGACGAAGAAATCCGCGAACGCATCGGCGATGCCGCCCGCAAGAAAATGGCGGAAAAGGCCGCGCGCTATACCCCTGAACTGTGGCGCTCGGTCGAAAAGAGCCTCTTGCTTCAGATGCTGGACCAGCACTGGAAGGAACACCTGTTGGGGCTCGACCACCTGCGCCAGGGCATCGGCTTGCGCGCCTATGGCCAGAAGGACCCGCTCAACGAATACAAGCGCGAAGCGTTCATGCTGTTCGACGACATGCTGTCGCGGTTGCGCGAAACGGTGACGACGGCGCTGTCGCACCTCGAACTCCGGTTCGAGGAACCGGCGCAGGTGGCTCAGGCGGCCCAGTCGCGCGCAACCGGCGAAATGCACGCGCGCCATGCCGATCCGCTCACCGGCGAAAACGAAGTCCCGGATGGGGTGCCCGCGGCAAGCGGGACCACGACTCTGGTGCGTCCGCCGGCCTCCGCTTTCGATGCCGACAATCCCGCCACCTGGGGCAAGGTGCGCCGCAACGCGCCGTGCCCGTGCGGATCGGGCAAAAAATACAAGCAATGCCACGGCAAGGTGGTGTAACGGCGGCGGCAGTATGCGGAAGGGGTGGCTGGCCGGGCTTTGTTATTTTGCGGTGCTTGGACGCCGCTTGACGGCCGGCTTTGCCGCACACCGGTCGGCGGCCGGAGGGCAGGCCCGGTGCCGAAAATTTTCAACGCGGACAACATTCTCGACCCCGACAACATTTTCGACCCCGGCAATGGGCAATTCGATTATCGGGGCCGGGCGGACGCCGCTCTCGCGGCTTCGAATTTTCGCGGCTCTTTGTTTTCTCGTGAGTTTGACGGCGCCGGTGGATGCGGGTGCCGCCGAATGCCGCGCGCCGAGAGGGGTTCTGAAGACCGAAACGACGTGCGGCGAAGTCGTGGTCGATGGGCGGGTCCGGACGTTTCGCTATTGGCTCCCAAAGTATCGTTCGATCGTGCCACTGGTGATCGTACTTCATGGCGGCGGCGGCAGCGGCGCCGGACGCGAGGCGCTTGCCCGCTACCGGATGACCGACCTCGCGCGCGACCATCGTTTCGCCATCGTCTATCCGGATGCCTTCGAGGGCCACTGGAACGACGGGCGCAAGGCGGCATTTTCAGTGGCGCACCGCGAAAACATCGACGACGTGGCTTTCATCGCGGCCCTGATCGACGACTTGACGGCGCGCCGCCCCATATTCACGGATTCGGTTTTCGTTGTCGGCATGTCGAACGGCGGCATGATGGCGCTCCGGCTTGACTGTGAATTGGCCGACCGCGTGATGGTGGCGGTGTCCGTGGCCGGAAGCCTTGCCCCCGAGGTGGCGAAAAATTGCGCGCCGTCTGCCGGCCTTTCGGTGCTGATGATCAACGGCACCGCCGACCCGCTGGTGCCGTACGAGGGGGGCCGGTTGCGGACCCGGCCGGGCGACGCGGCCGCGTGATCGGAATAGAAGACACCGCCGCCCTGTTCGCGCGCGCGCTGGATTGCGCGGAAGACCCGGATATCCAGGTATTGCCCGATCCTGACCCCACCGACGGCTCGAAGATCACGCTTCATACCTGGTCCCGTTGTCCGAGCGGCGGCGATCGCGAGCGGGCTTTCTACAGCCACTACCGCGTCGCGCTTTATGAGATGCGGAACGCGGGTCACGTCTGGCCGGGCGGCGAGCATGTGCTGCCACGCCTCACTGGCCCCATGAACCGTGATTTCGACGCGAGCAACGTGATCTGGTTGTTTTTTGACAACGTCTGGCGTTAGGGCAAATCCCGAGCCGGCGGAATCGCCGGCGACGACGATTTGCGTACTATATCAAAGGGATAGAGCTTTTCGTGTGAGCGCATGCGAACGGGAAAAGCGCTAGCGCAAATCCCGAGCCGGCGGAATCGCCGGCGACGACGATTTGCGTTCT
>CAZTAK010000136.1:0-2341 GCA_964611585.1 uncultured Alphaproteobacteria bacterium | reverse complement strand
GTCGGACGCAGCACAACCGCGCGTTCCAGTTGCCGCACCGATTCGCCGTAATCGCCAAGCTGATAAAGTACCCAGCCGAGCGAATCGACGATGTAGCCGTCGCGCGGACGTAAATCGACCGCCTTTTCGATCATGCCGCGGGCGCGGTCGAGGTTGATGCCCATTTCCACCCACGAATAACCCAGGTAGTTCAACGCCAGCGGCTGGTCGGGGCGGAGTTCCAGCGCGCGCAGAAAATCGGCTTCGGCGCGGTCCCACTGGTCCGAGCGTTCGAGCGCGATGCCGCGCGAATACAACAAGGTCCAGTCGTTCTCGCCCAGCGTCGAAATGCGCGCCGCCGCTTTGTCGTATTCGGCCACCGCCTCTTCCCAGCGCTTGTCGTAGCGCAGCATGTCGGCGAGGCCGATCAGGGCGTCGGTGCGTTCGGGCCGTTCTTCGCTCATCTCTCGCAGCATCGCCATCGCCTCTTCGGTGCGCTCCAGCCGGTCGAGGTTGGTAGCGATGCGGAGCCGCGCGTTCCAGCCATAGGGCGAGTCGGGATCGACGTGTTCGTAGGCCTGATTGGCGAGGGCCCAGTTGCGCTCGAACTCGAGAACGTTGCCGATAAGGGTATAGGCGGCATCGAACCTGGGCCTGAGGTGGATGGCGAGATAGGCGTAGCCGGCCGCGATCTGGCTGGCATCGTTTTGCGCCAGCGCCCGGGCCGTGCCGTTGAGCGCAATCGCGACGCCGTCGGCGGGCCGCGCCGTCACCGGAGCCGGCGTGCCCGCCCTGGCCAACGCCTGACGCGCAGCGACCACCGCCGTGCCCTGGGCGCTGGCCGGCACATATTCGCTGAACATGGCCTCCGCCTCGTCCCGCCGTCCTTGCCGGATCAGGAAATTGGCAAAGCCCTCAATGGCGCTGAGCGAGCGCGCCGCCCGCGATTCGACGGTCTTGCGGTAAGCCGCCTCGGCCTCTTCGGCGAGCCCCAGGTAATCGAGAATGTAGGCCGTGTGCAGCGCCTTGAAGGACTGGAAGCCGTTGGTGCTGGCAAGCGGTTCGAGGGCTTCGAGAGCCTTTTCATGGTTGCCGGCGCCGGCCTCCACCCAGGCCGCGACGATCGCTTTCAGCAGCGACATCGGCCCTTCCGCCGGCACGCGCGCCAGCGCTTCCGCAGCGGCGGTGTATTCGCCCCGGCCCACATCGTCGATGGCGATGATGAATTGTGCGAGCCCGCCGTCTTCCTCCGATTCCGCCAGATCGCGGGCGATTTTTATCGCCTCCTCGACCTCGCCCGTCGTCAGGAAGGCGCGGTAGGCGCGAGATTTCAACGTCTCGCTGTCCGGGTCTTCGGCCAGAGCCTGATGAAAATAGTCTGTCGCCGCTGCGAGATCGCCGCGCGCTCCCGCCACCTGGCCGGCCAGGAACTTGCCGAAGGTGGATTCGATCTGCTCCTCGGGCACGATCCGGTCATCGGTAAGCGGGTTATCGGCGAGTACGGGCGCTGCCCCCAACATCAGCACGGTTGCGAGCGCACCCAACCACAGCGGGTGGGCGGAGATCCGCCGGATTCGAGATTCAGGAGGCATCGGTGTCGAGGTCAAGTCGTTCATACCCATTCCGGCGTCGCGGCCGCCGGCGCCCAACATACTACCCAGAGCGCCGCGACAGTAGGAAATCACACAATTATGACTGCGGCCCTGCCCCTACATATTGGGATAATTGGGCCCGCCGCCACCTTCCGGTGTGATCCAGGTGATGTTTTCGGCGGGGTCCTTGATGTCGCAGGTTTTGCAGTGGACGCAATTCTGGGCGTTGATCTGGAAGCGCGGGTTCGATCCGTCGTCGTCGCGCAGGATTTCATAGACCCCGGCCGGACAATAGCGCTGCGCCGGCTCGTCGTAGCGCGGCAGGCTGGAGCCAATCGGCACGTTCGGATCGGCGAGCACCAGATGCACGGGCTGATCTTCCTCGTGATTGGTGTTGGACAGATAGACCGACGACAGCCGGTCGAAGGTGACGACCCCGTCCGGTTTGGGATAATCGATCTTTTCGCAGGCACTGGCCGGCAACAGCGTTTCGTGGTCGGCTTTGCCATGCTTGAGGGTAAACGGAAGCCCGATCCTGAGGTTCCGCATCCACGTGTCGGCGATCCCGAGCGCCGCTCCCGCCAGAGTTCCGAACTTCGACATAAACGGCTTGGCGTTGCGGACGCGCTTGAGGTCGGTCGCAATCCACGATGATCGCAGGGCGCGGTCGTAAGCGGAAAGATCACCGTCCTCTGAATCGATCGCGGCAAAGGCTGCCTCGGCCGCCAGCATGCCGGACTTCATCGCGTTGTGCGTTCCCTTGATGCGGG
>CAZTAK010000135.1:0-2412 GCA_964611585.1 uncultured Alphaproteobacteria bacterium | reverse complement strand
GCGGCCCGACTGCGCCAGATGAATGTGAATACCGTTGCCGAGTTCGAGGGCGGCCTCGCGGATCGCTTTGAGCGTTTCCGGCGTGTGCGTGTCGGTGGCGTGCGGCCCCATCTGCGGTCGGATGAGTCCGTTGTTCGCCATGTTGTTGCGCCGCCCGAATTCGAGGTTGGCCGCGATCTCCTTGAGGGTATCGGGCACGGAATCGAATAGCCCCGAATCGTATTGCCGGAACCAGATCGGAAACAGGCGGGCAATGCCCGGGATCATGCCCGAAGGATAACCGCGCACGCCCCAACGCTTGGCCACGCGCGTATAGGATTCGGCCTGGCGCAGGCTCAGGCTCATTTCGACATGGGTCGTCGACCCGCCGATCAGAAGTTCGGCAAGATTGAAGGCCGTGAGATCATCGAGATCGTCGTCGCTGAGGGCCTCGACAAGCACCAGCGGGCGCGCGTACGAGCGGCCGCCTTCGATAATGCCGCGCGTCGGTGTGCCGCTACAGCAATGGGTGTGGCCGCTGATGAAACCGGGCACGACCAGTTGATCGGGCGCCGAAATACGTTGCGCCCGGACGTTGATACGCCCCTCGCGCACTTCTTCGATGCTATCGCCCCGGATCAGAATCGAGGCGTCACGCAGGAGCTCGAGTTCGCCGTTGCGGACAGCCAGCACCCAACCCGCTTCGATCACTTTGTCGACTCTGGGGTTGCGGAGCCATGGGGCGTTACGGAGCGTACTCCGCCCGCGACTCGCCGCCTCGGCTCTCCGGCTCAACGAAAGGCCGACCCCGGCTGCGATCGGAGCCGCCACCGTTGCCTGCATCATCGTCCGCCGGGACATCCCGCGCTTGGGAGCGTCGCCGGCCTCGGGATTGGAAACGGAATCACAAACGAAACAGGAACCAGAATGTTCGGACTGCGGTGAACGATCGGTCATCGTTGCCTCCCCCGTTTGCTGATCTCCAAAGATACGAGGTTCGCGGCACCTTCGGCAAGACAAACTGTCGGGGCGATTACCGATCCTTTGCGGGGAATGGCACCAGCGGCCGGCCTGCGTAGGGGATTCCACGGCCTGACGCCGGTCCAGGACGTCGCCGTCCGCCGCCGTGGGGGACACGGCTAGAGCGCCCCTAAGTCGAAGGTCAGGGCCCCCATCGTCCGGAGGAAGCCGATCCTCCGCGATTCCCTGTGTCGGCGGGCCGGAAGCGGCATCGCCCGGCGTCGCAAATCACTGACGACCCGGAGATCGGCGGGCGGGGCAATGTTCCCTTCACCGGCGCCGAGGATTGGCGCGGGGTGCCTCGATTATGCCAACGGTTCCGGTGTATCCCGCCTCGATGGCGCCAGACCGGGCGCGGCTCAGAAGACCAGGACTTTATCGGAATCGAGGGTCTCGGCTCCCAGTTCGTCCATGGTGCTGCGGCGCGCGCCGTCCATTGTGTCCGCCTCGCCCAGGCCGCGCGCATCCATACAGGTTCCGCACAACAGCAGCTTTCCCTTGCCCGCGACCACCCGCTTGAGCATGCGTCCCATGTTGTAGTAGCCGTCCGGAGTATTCTGGCCCTTCTTGGCGCAGGCGACCGCGTCGGCCATCAGGAACACGGTGAATTCGCCGTCGGGGTCGTTTTTCGCCAGATTGTGGGCGAGCCGCAGCGCGTTGTAGGAACGCTCGGTCCCATAGGGCGCATCGTTGAGAATGAATGTGGTTTTCATCGGGGCTGGTCCTCATTGCCGCGTTGCGGCGGTGTCAGGCGGCGGCCGGCAGGTTCATGGTGTGCCCCACGACCTCCATGCCGCGCGTCAGGACAAGAAGAGTCCCCGGCGGCAACGCAGACCACGGCTCGTCCGTCAAGGGCGTGGTCGCGAGCAAGAAGACGTCCTGCGGGCAGCCTTCTTCGGCACAGGTTCTATGCAGCGCATGCAGGCGGGTGTGGGCATGGGCGATCAGGTGTTCGCCGTTGCTGAGCATGAAGTTGAACTCGCCTCTTTTCGTCAGTTGCCGAACGACCGGTTCGATCGCCTCGACGAGCCGGCCCGGGGCCAGGTCGGCACTGCCGCCGCGCGCGGCTATGGCATCAAGCAACAGGCAGAACGCTTTCTCGGAATCGGTCTCGCCAATAGGATTGAACCGGCGCGGCGCCGGGCGCGTATCGCCGCGCTGACGCGCCAGTTTGCCGTTGTGCGCGAAAACCCACGAGCGCCCCGCAAACTCCCGCTCGAACGGGTGGGTGTTGGCGGAGGCGCGACCGATCCGTGATGGGTTGGCGTTGCGGATGTGGGCGATCACGATGGTGCTCTTGAAATCGTATTCGCTGATAAACGCCAGGCAACGGCTCTCGGCTGCCGGCACTGGCTCTTTGAAGATGCGGGCCGCCCGGCTCTCGTAGAACGCGACGCCCCATCCATCTGCGTG
>CAZTAK010000134.1:0-2533 GCA_964611585.1 uncultured Alphaproteobacteria bacterium | reverse complement strand
TCAGGCAATCTATGTACCCGCCGACGATCTCACCGACCCCGCGCCGGCGGCTTCGTTTGCCCACCTCGACGCAACCACGGTGCTGTCGCGCCAGATCGCTGAACTCGGCCTCTACCCGGCAGTCGATCCACTGGATTCGACTTCGCGGATGCTGGATGCACGCATCATCGGCGAAGAACACTATTCAGTGGCGCGCGAGGTCCAACGCATCCTGCAAACCTACAAGTCGCTGCAAGACATCATCGCCATTCTCGGCATGGACGAGCTGTCGGAAGAAGACAAGATGACGGTGGCGCGCGCCCGCAAGATCCAGCGCTTCCTGTCGCAGCCCTTCCATGTCGCCGAAGTATTCACCGGCTTTCCGGGCGTCATGGTGTCGCTGGAAGATACCGTCCGCGGGTTCAAGGGCATCTGCGCCGGCGAATACGACGATCTGCCGGAATCGGCCTTCTACATGGTCGGCACCATGGAAGATGCGGTCGAGAAGGCGAAGCAGATGGCGCGCGAAGCCGCCTGACCGGGAGCCCAGTCCATGCCCGACAAAATAGCCTTCGAACTGGTCTCGCCGGAGCGGCTTTTGGTCTCGGAAGAGGTCGACATGGTCGTTGTCCCCGGGTCCGAAGGCGATTTCGGGGTCATGGCCGGGCATCAGCCGATGATTTCATCGGTGCGTCCGGGGATCGTGGAAATTCACGACGGCAGTAGCGAGATCTGGCGCATTTTCGTCAACGGGGGGTTTGCCGAGGTGACAGGCGCGAACTGTGCGGTCATGACCGAAGAAGCGGTGCCGGCGGAAGACATGAACCGGGCCGACATCGAAATCCGGATCAAGGACGCCGGCGAGGACCTCACCACGGCCAAGACCGATCATCAACGCCATCTGATCGAGATCCGCATGGCCACCCTCAAGAACATACTCGAGGCCGCGAAGGCCTGACCGGCCGGGCGCGACCGCCCGAGCGATCCCCTAATTTTCAGGCGCCGTCCGGCCGATATGATTCATCCCCGGAGGGACGGGCGGGGGAAATGTCCGGCCGCTGGACGCTCGACGATATCGACTGGGACCGTTTCGATCCTTCGGTGGTGACGGATGACGCACTGCGGATCGTAAAGGCGACTACAACCGGCGCCGGTTCGCGCACGCCTATTCGGCGCGCGTTTATGCGCTGTACCGCTACGGCCACGTCGCGCGCGGCACGGCGATGACCCTCAAGGCGATATTGCTTTAGAAGAACCCCGCCATCTGCGCCAGCGCCGTAGCCAGCAACGCAACCGACGCGAACGCCGCCAGCGGCGGGCTCCAGAGAGGGGCCCGTATGGCGATATCGGTTCGCGGATCGGTGCGCTTCAACCGCCACAGCGCCACGTTCACCAACAGGAACACGACGATCGTGAGCGCGCTCGCGGCCGCGACCAGAACCGTGAAGGGGATACTCACCGTCAGGATCAGGACCAGGCCACCGGCGACAACGGTGGCGCGCACCGGAACGCGCGTCCGCTCGTTCACGCGCGTAAGGAATGCAGGCAGCAGCCTGCGGTTCGCCATGCCGTAGAACAGGCGCGCGACGACGATGATCTCGATCAAAACGCCGTTGACGGTCGCCAGAATCGCGACCGCCGCAAATATTTTTGCGAACGTCGCGCCCGCCGGTTCCACCAGCAACACCAGGGGTACCGCTGTCGCCGTCAGATCGGCGAGCGGGACCGCCATTACGGCGGTAATCGACACCAGCGCATACAGCAGCGCGGAAATTCCGATTGCGGCCCAGAATCGCTCTCGGCAGGGTGCGGCCGACGTCGCGCGTTTCCTCGGCCATGTTGGCGAGCGATTCAAATCCGAGGAAAGCGAAGAAGGCGATGAAGGCGCCACCCGCGATCCCGCCCCATGCCCCCCCTGTTTGCGGCCAGATTTCGACTGCCCGGGCCGGTAAATCCGCCAGCGCGGGCGCGCCGATGCCGATTGCAACCAACAGGCCGCCGATTTCGATGGCCGAGATCAGGGCGGCCACGCCGACGCTGTGGCCGACGTTGAGGCAGGCGGTGACGGTAAACACGACGACGATCAGGGCCGCCGCCAGGGTGGCGTCCAGGGCGATGAACTGCTGGAAATACTCGGCGCCGCCGCAGGCAATGGACGCCGAGGCGACGATGGCGATTGCCGCCATGATGATCCCGGTCAGTCCCGCGAGCCAGGGCACGCGAAACCCGTGCAGGACAAAGGCGGCGGCGCCGCCCGCTTCGGGGTGGCGCGCCACCAGTTCGGCATAGGAGAGACCCATCAGCGCGGTCAGCATGCCCGCCACCAGAAACGCGATCGGGGCGGCCATGCCGGCGCTGCGTGCGACCTCGCCGATGAGAACGTAGATGCCGGCACCGATGATGGTGCCAAGGCCGTACATCAGCAGGACGAAGAAGCCGAGCGACCGGCGCAGGCGGGTCCGAGGCTCGCCGGTCATGACCGTACGCGCCTGACCCGCCCCAGAGCATTTTCCGGCCAGCCTGAACCCTTTGACCGGAGATACGTTGTGCCGGG
>CAZTAK010000133.1:0-2541 GCA_964611585.1 uncultured Alphaproteobacteria bacterium | reverse complement strand
CCTCGATGCCAGTTACATACATCAGGGTGGACCACTTCAATGGGGGTGGATCAATAGCCCTTGTCGGTAATCTCGTTGGCGTCGATCTGGGCCGGCTCCGCCATCAGGATGACGCGCTTGATGCGCCGGCTGGAACCGCCCGAAGTCTTGTTGAACGCGGAAAGTGTCTTGGCCACATGGGCGCCGACTTTCGGGTCTCCGATCAGGGTCTGGACGTCAGCATCCGCGCCCAATCCCGACACGTCCCGGCATCCGGTAATTGCCGGCCAGGCCAGTACGCCGAGATAATCCCGGTCGTGGCCGCACACGATCAGGTCCTGGAACACCGGCGCCGCGGTGGCGATGACGTCCGTCCGCAGCGTCCCCACACTGACCCAGGTACCGGTCGACAGCTTGAAGTTCTCCGAAAGCCGGCCATCGAACAGCATGCCCTTTTCGGGGTCGTCCGGATCGATCAGCTTCATGGCGTCGCCGAACATGTAGAAGCCGTCCGCGTCCCGGCTCGCCGCGGTCAGTTCCGGATCCTTGTAATAGCCGGGTGAAATGCCTGGCCCCTTGGCGCGGATCTCCATCTTCTCACCGACCGGCGCGAGCTTGAGCTCCACGCCGGGCAGCGGAACCCCGATATTGCCGAGCCGGCTGTCGGCCCAGTGGGCGAAGGTCAGCGAGGGCGCGGATTCGGTCGTGCCGAAACCCGATGTCATGACGATGCGCTCGCCGGTCGCCTGGTAGGCCACCCTTTCGTACCGGTCCCACAAGTCCTGCGTCAGCGCCGCCCCGGCATACCAGGTGAACATCAGATCCTTGAAGAAATGCTCGCGGAACGCCTTGTCCTGCTCGAGATGCGGAAGCAGGGCGCCAAAGCCGGCCGGCACATTGAAATAGACCGTCGGGGCAACGTCCTTCAGGTTCCTGAGCGTCTCGTCGAACAGGCCGGGAACCGGCCGTCCGCCATCGATGTAGTAGGAGCCGCCGTGAAACAGGATCATGTTGAACAGCATGTTTCCCGCGGCCGTATGGTTCCACGGCAGCCAATCGATCATGGTCGGCGGATTGTCGGCCAGGAAGCAGAGGGTCTGCACCGCCATTTGCTGGTTGGCGGAGAGCATGCGCTGGGTATTGATGACCGCCTTCGGCGTGCCGGTCGATCCCGAGGTGAAGAGGTATTTGGCCGTATGATCCGGCGTCACCGCGTCGAATGCCCGATCCACCGCCCGCCCCGCCTTGGTCGACGCCAGATCGTCGAACGCGGTCGCCGCGATGCCCGGCGGCGGGTCGCGGGTCACCACCAGCTCGGCCCGCTGGAGATCGAGCGCCTCGAGCGCCGTTGCGAACCGCGCCCCGTCCTCCACGTAGACGATCCCCGGCTTGAGCAGATCGGATATCGGTCTCAGCCTGGAGAAATCCCGACTGGCGAGTGAATAGGATGGTGAGATCGGTGAGGCGGGAATGCCCACCTGCATGGCCGCCAGACTGAGCAGCGCGAAATTGATCGAGTTTTCGGAAAGGATCATGACCGGCCGGTCGGGACCCAGATCGCGGTCGAGCAGCGCTTGCGAGAGGGAATCGCAAATCCGCCGCGCTTCCGCGTAGGTCAGCTTTCTCCATTCACCGTTCAGGTCACGCTCGGCCAGATAGACCCGATCAGGTGTTTTTTCCGCCCACTGCCGCAGCGGGATGCCGACCTGGCGATGATAGTCGCCGAGCGGATCGTCCGAGGTCAGGATCATGCTCCCGTCCGACAGACGCCTGGCGGTCACCGACGGCTTTGCGAGCGCCACCGCGCGGTGCGGCGCGGTGGCAAACGCGGGCGGATTATCACCTGTCAATTTCTTCCCCTTTCGGAGAGGCGCCGAACGCTCGACGGAAAGCCCTCACGGGTAGCCGACCGTGTCGGCCGCCGGGATTGCGGCCAATCGCCGCTGGACCACGTTTCCTCCCCTCGCGGCAACCGAGAAATTCTATGCGCGGGCCAAGGGAGTGTCCATAAGCGCCGAGAGCGAGCCAAGACGTTCGGGTGCTGTTTCACGGCAAGGACCTGGGATTGGAAGCCCATTTGTATTTTTCAAAAGGTGCTATTCAACCCCAGCTACATTGACAAACCCGGATACAAGCAATAGGCACATTACATAGTTCCAACCCCGAAACGAAAGATCATCATGGCCCGAAAGACCACACCCAAACTCGATGAAAATGCCCTCACAAAAGGCGAGCTTCGAAAACTAAATGCGCTTCGCAAATCGATTGGCGAGGAAATCGGCGAGAAAGCGTTCTTGGAATGGCTTCGCAACCAACCCGCGGAAAGAGCGGCCCCAGAGGATAAGGACGCCGCCCTGATCGCGGATACACTGATACCGTTGATCCAGCAAAACAAACTCCGCATTCCGCGCGGTGGCTATCTCGTTCGCCGTGGTCGCGGCCGGGTAATCGTCGAACGCCCGGGATCCGACTGACCCGATTTCGGGTCCCGTACAGTTGTCTTCCCAGTTGCTAGTGTACCGATTCTAACGCTTGTCGTCCTCTGGCGACCTTCTTGAGGAT
>CAZTAK010000132.1:0-2668 GCA_964611585.1 uncultured Alphaproteobacteria bacterium | reverse complement strand
GCTTTTCGCGTGAGCGCATGCGAACGGGAAAAGCGCTAGCCCGCAGTCGCGAGTTCCGGCGGCGGCGCGGCGTTCGCATCATCATCCGGCCGGACCTGTACGGCTGCCGCCAGCAGAACCTCCTCGGTTGCACCCGCGGCCCACGCATGATCCGCCAGGTAACGGTGGAAGGCGCGCGCGCCGGGCCGGCCCAGGTACAATCCGTTGAGATGACGGGCGAGCTCCTTGAGCGCAACGCCCGCCAGGACCTTGACCGCTGCATGGCGGGCAAAGGCGTCCAGCACCTGTTCCCGTGACGGCGGGGTTTCCGGTTCGCCGAAGACGTCGCGGTCGGCGAGCGCCAGAAGATAGGGGTTCTGGTAGGCCGCCCGGCCGATCATGGCGCCATCGACGTGGGCGAGATGGCGCGACACTTCGTCGAGCGTCGCAATGCCGCCGTTGATGATGATTTCAATATCGGGGCGCGCCGCTTTCAGGTGATAGACGTCGTCGGGCCGCAAAGGCGGGACTTCGCGGTTCTGTTTCGGCGACAAGCCGCCGAGGACGGCGATGCGGGCATGAACGATGAAGGTTTCGCAACCTCCGCCGGCGACGCTATCGACAAAGTGCAGCAAGTCGTCGAACGATTCGCGGCCGTCGATTCCGATCCGGCATTTCACCGTGACGGGGACACGTACCGCCGCCCGCATCGCACTGACGCAAGCCGCGACCAGCGCCGGTTCCGCCATCAGCGCGGCGCCGAACCGGCCGGAGCGTACGCGCTCGCTCGGGCAACCGACGTTGAGGTTGATCTCGTCGTAGCCGAAGGATTCGCCGATGGCGGCGCACTCCGCCAGCACCGCCGGGTCGGCGCCGCCGAGTTGCAGAGCCACCGGATGCTCGATCTCATCGAAGCCGAGGTGGCGCTCGCGGTCGCCGAACAGGATCGCACCGGTCGTAATCATTTCGCTGTACAGCAGCGTCCGCCGTGTCAGCAGCCGGTGGAGCACGCGGCAATGGCGGTCGGTGCGCTCCATCATCGGCGCGACCGAAAGGCGGCGGTCGAGCGGCGCAGGATCGGGCATGGTCACGATCACCCTACCGAGAGCGCGAGAATTCGGCTGAGCTGGCACAACGGCCGTCCGGATTCGTCCATCCAGGCGTTGAACACCTGCTGAACCCGGGCGCGGTCCTTCTTGCCGCTGATCTTGCCCTTGGCGGCGCCGCACGTGTTGAGCGCGGCGAGAACATCGCGCGTCAGGATGAACGTGTCCTTGCCGATGCGGCGCAGGAAATAAGGACCCGACATCCCACCCAGCTGGGAAAAACGCTGCGAAAGCTCGGCCCACAGGCCGGCAATGTCGGTCACCGGCCAACCCGCGACCCAGGCGCCGAACGAGCCCGCCTCATTCGCACTATCGATAACGGCGGCCGCATTGTCGCGCACCGAGCGTATCTTGCCCCAATGCCGGATCAGGCGCCGGTCCTGCATCAGGGATTCGAGTTTTTCGTCGTTCATCGCGCGAACTTTTCGCGGATCGAAGCCTTTGAAGACCTCTTCGAAGGCGGGCCATCTGGCCTCGACCATGCTGTGCCGGAGCCCGGCCTGAAAGATCCGCAGTTGCATCTGCGACAGGTAGCGGTCGTCGGAAACGCCCTTCAGCTTGCGCGCAGTTGCCGGGCGCAGCAGCAGTTTTTCCATCTTCGCCGCGCCGCCGGCGCTTTTTACCGCACGATTCAGAATCGGTTCGAACCTGGGCATTGTGTTAAGCCCCCTCCGCGTCGAGCCCGACCAGCGCCGCGCTCGCATCCCACAACCGGGTCCACGATTCCTCGACCTGCGACACCCGCGAGGAATACCTGGGCTGGCACTGAACGAAATACCGCCCCGTCGTATCGGCCACCTCGGGCGAAGACGCCAGATGGATGCTGGTCCCGGCGCCTTTCTGTTCGCTGATCGCAAACAGTTTTGCGAAGCCAAATCCGAGACGTATCAGCGGGCTGTTGTTGTCGCCCAAAGAAGAAGCGACGAAGCCCGGATGCAGCGCGTTGGCGGTGACGCCGCTGCCCGAGAGCCGGCGCGCAAGTTCATAAGTGAACATGATGTTGGCGAGTTTCGACCGCCCGTATGCCTTCCAGCCGCTATAGCCGGTCTTGAGTTGGAGATCGCCGAAATCGAGCGCGGCCCCCGAATGCGCCGCCGATGCCACGGTGACGATTCGCGCACCGCTTTCCCTGAGACGGCCGAGCAGCAGATTGGTCAGCAGGAACGGCGCAAGGTGGTTGAGCGCCCAGGTCATTTCGATCCCGTCGGCGCTTTCGTCACGGCGATGAACATAGGCGCCCGCATTGTTGATCAGCACGTCGATCCGCGGCAGACGCTCGAGCACCTCGGCGGCGAGTGCGCGCACGTCGCTTTGGCGCGACAGATCGGCATGAAGAACCTCGACCCCGGCGGCGCCCTTTTGGCGCAGGGACTCGGCCACGCGCGCCGCCTTGGCGGGATCGCGCGCCGCAATCGCGAGGCGCGCCCCCTTCGCCGCCAAACCCTCCGCCGTTTTCAGGCCGATGCCCGCGGTCGCGCCGGTTATCAGACAGGTCTTTCCTTGCACACCATCCCTCGTTTGCGATCCAGGCTAGAACTTTTCCCGTTCGCATGCGCTCACGCGAAAAGCTCTATCCCTTTGAC
>CAZTAK010000131.1:0-2739 GCA_964611585.1 uncultured Alphaproteobacteria bacterium | reverse complement strand
CGGCGCGCAACGGGTTCATGCCGACGCCGGTCAGCCGCACTTCCGAATCCGGACGGATCAGCGCCGCCACCGTCAGGAACGCGGCTGAAGACGGATCGGCGGGGACGTCGATCGTGCAAGGCCGGAGTTCGGGCTCGCCGGTAACGCTGACGGCACGGCCCTCGCCGCTGTCTTCGATGTCCACCGCCGCCCCAAAACGCCGCAACAGCCGTTCCGTGTGGTCGCGTGTCGGCCGCACCTCGATCACGCAGGTCCGGCCGGGGGCATTGAGGGCCGCCAGAAGCACGGCCGATTTCACTTGCGCGCTCGGCACCGGGGTCCGGTAGGTAATCGGCATGGGACGGGCGGTGCCGATAATCGCCAGCGGCAGCCGGCAGCCGGCGCGGGCCACGGTTTGTGCGCCCATGAGCGACAGTGGCGTTGCGATCCGTTCCATCGGCCGCGACCGCAACGACTTGTCGCCGGTGAACAGGACCGTGATCGGGTGGCTCGCGACCGCCCCCATCAGCAGACGCACGCCGGTGCCGGAATTGCCGAGATCGAGCACCGTCTCGGGTTCGGCCAGTCCGCCGACGCCGACGCCGCGCACGATCCAGACGCCATCGGCTCGGCGCTCCACATTCGCACCCAGTGCCCGCAGCGCACCTGCCGTCGCCAGTACGTCCGCGCCTTCGAGCAGGCCGGTAATGGTCGTCTCGCCGACCGCCAACGCCCCCAGAATCAGGGCGCGGTGCGAAATCGATTTGTCGCCGGGGACGCGGACCGTTCCGCGCAGGGACGATACGGGATCGGATCGGAGAACGGTCACGGGGACCCGCCGGATACGAGAGGAGACATCGGGCGCGGGCGCGAGGTGCCGCCGCGCGCGCCATCCCTATCATACCGGGGCAATCCGGGCCATAACCGCCTCGCCGTGACGCCACCGGGCCCGACGCAATAATTTTTTGACAGCGCGAAATGGACATGGCAAATGGGGGCGCATCGTGATCTTGGCAGGTGGAGGCGTGTAGTGGCCAAATCGGATTGGGGAAACAAATACGAATGCCGCGAGTGCGGCACCCGTTTCTACGACCTTGGCCGGGCGTCCGCGGTGTGCCCCGGTTGCGAAACCGTTTTCGAACCCGAGAAGGCGAACAAACCGGTCCCCGCGGCGCCCCGCGCGGCAGCGAAACCGGCGAAAAAAGCCGCGCCCCCAAAGGCCGAATCGGCGAACCCCGAGGGGAAGGACGGCGGTAACGCCACCGAGATCGAAGGGGATGATGACGATGATGATTTCGTCGAGGAAGAGGTCGATATCGACAAGGACGTCGCCGAAGTAATCGATACCAAGGTCGCGGGCGGGAGCGAGAGCTGACCCGGAATCCGGACGCGCGCCCGTGAGCCGGCCGTCCAAGACCCTTGATTCGAGGAACCCGCGAAACTAAGTTCGCGGCCATCCGGCCCGGCCCGCGCCGGTCTTGTGGGGCCATAGCTCAGTTGGGAGAGCGCTTGAATGGCATTCAAGAGGTCCGGGGTTCGATTCCCCGTGGCTCCACCACTACCGGCCAATCAAATCAAGGTGTTGGCGGTTTATTGCTAACCCCTTGATCTTGGCGGCGGCGGCAATGTCCGCACAGTCTCCGCAAACGGCGCGGCGCTTCACGCTGTGAAAAACAGCCTGGCGCCGGATTCTGGCAGGACAGATTTGTCAAATTGAAAAGACGGACGGCGGGTCCATATGAATCTCAATTTCGAGCATGCGATTGCCGTGGGAACGCCTGATATGTGGCGGGCGCACGCCCGCGGCCCGACAGTCCTGCCGGGACGTCACCTCTAACGAGGAGGCTGTGATGGCAAAATCTCGGAAGAGACAACGGGGACGGGACGCAATAAACGGGCGTTTCATCTCGGTCGAGGAAGCGCGCCGCCGTAAGGCGAACGCGATAGTCGAGACCGTCAAACCGAAGCCCAAGAAGAAGTAGCGGCTTCGACTTGGGGCGGGGCGGCGTCCCTTGTGGGGGCCGCCCTGTTCGTTGTCAAGAGCGATCGTCCGTCATCCCGCCGCCTTTCACACCGAAAAAAAAGCCCCGCCGGAGCGGGGGCCAGATCGAGGAATGGCCGCGTGTCGGGGCCCGGGCGCGAACCCCGGGTACGGATTCCGGCGACCCGAACTCCTTTCGGACCCAGCCCAACGCGGCCGGACAAGCTGAAATTTTCGCTCGAAGCCCCGACGGTTTGGAATTAGGCGCGCACGAGCTCTTTGTCAACTTCGCGCCGCAACGAGCGGTCGAGGATTGATGCCGGTGGGGCGGAAAACAGAAGGGGCGACGCCTGCGCCGCTGTAATTACGTCGGCGCACGGTGCTAGTCGTCGAGCCCGAACCGGTCGAGGCATCGCGACTCGGTTGCCGACCGTTCAAGGCCGACCGCCAGCGGGCGTTCTACTTTTTTCAGGCCGCGCCGCCCGCCCGGCTCGGCCTCGCGCGCCCGGTATCGCGCCTCGACCGTCTTGCCCGCGGCGACCGCGTTTTCGCGGCATCGGCCGCGAATGTTTTCTGCCTCGGAGGCGTCCAGCGCCAGGACCGGGTCCGGCCCGAAAGCGGCCTCGAACACGGAATCGATAAAGATCTCGAAGATGCGGTCTGCGATTTGCGGTCCCAGAGTCTCGCACCCGGTCAGCGCAAGAAAACAGGTGAACGCAATCACGATCCGCATGGCGCATCGTTCGGGGAAAATCCACTGTTCGTCGAATCAAAAGTTA
>CAZTAK010000130.1:0-2741 GCA_964611585.1 uncultured Alphaproteobacteria bacterium | reverse complement strand
GAAATCCAGATGGCCGTCGATCTGAATGTAGCCGAACCGGCGGTCCGGGTGACGCTTGGCCAGACCGCGTGCGTATCCCAGGCAGGCCGGGTAGCTGTTGTAGTGATCGCCGCCCAGGGCGAGCGGGATCGCGCCTTGCGCGCGCACCGCTTCCGTCATCGCCGCGATGGACCCGGTCGTGCGCTCGACGGAAGCCGCATCGATCGGCGCATTGCCGCAATCGACGATGTTTCCGCGCTCCGCGCGATGCCAGCGCCGCCGGTCCTTCGGGTCGACGACGGTTTCGCCAAGCGAGTCGAGAACGGTGCGGCACAACTCCGTTGTCGCTCGCCGCAGCGCGGCGGGGGCCTCGCGGGCGCCAATTCTGCTGGAATGAGTCCAATCCGTCGGCATGCCGACGACCCCGACAGCGCCCTCGTCGATGTGATCCACGTTTCCGAACGGCGCATCGAAGAGCGTCGGACCGGGCGGCCGCATCGAAGGTTCCTGTGGCGCTAGGTTTTTTCCCGACATGCTAAGCGTTCCTCACGGCCGCCGCGCGGCCTCTAATCCCAAACGGCCGTATATGTAGGCGAGCAGCGCCGTTACCGTCAGCCGCAGTCCCGTCTTGACCACGCTCAGCCCGCTCAACGTCGGATTCAGCCCGGTGACGATCAGCGACGTCACCGGCGCGCGTCCGATTTCGCCAAGCGTTTTTTGCAGGTCGGGCAAGGCCAGCCCGCCGAATGCCGGGCGTTCCGACATCCCATGTAACGATGGCCTGAACGCGGAGACATCGAAATGGACATGCAGGGACCCCGTGTGCTCAACGAACGATTGGGCGATCCTTTCGATCGCTCCGTGTGGCGCCTCCTTCACGTCCGAAGCGCTCCGAACCAGGCCGCCGGCCCCCCTGAAGTCTCGCAAAAATTCGATGCCGGCTCTGCCGGCGCCCGCCAAAACCGCTGCCGCGCGGGGCGCGACGATCCCGCCGGCCAGCAAATCCTCCAACGGAGAACAATTTCCGCGTCGGACATATTTTTCGCCCGGCATTGCTCCCGGTAGGCGTCCGCCGATCTGAATGAAGCCGACCGGACCGCCATCCGCCGCCATTGCGATCGCGGGCTGTACGATGCTTTCATCGCCTCCGAGCAGGATTGCCGTTGCGTGTGTCTCCCGCAACCGTTGCATTGTCGCGCCCATGGCCTGCGCTGCCACCGCCGCCGGCATCCCCTCCACGGGAATATCGCCGATATCGACCAGCCGGTCGTGCATCTCCGAGGTGTCGATGGGGACTCGGACATCGATATCGACGGGATGGGAAAACTGCGGGTTGGCGTGCCAGCCGAAATAAACCGACGTCTCGCGAAGCGCCGTCGGTGCGAACCGCGTGCCGCTTTTCCGGCCGACATTGTCTTCGAACGGGGCGCCGAGGATCGCAAGATTTCCCGCATTCAGGTCGCCAAGCGTCGCGCGCCGGGACCGCATGAAAGTCAGGTCGCCGGCCATCCGCGGTAATGGCGCATTCCTCAGCGGCACGGTGAGGACTCCCCCGCCAGGCATTCGAGCATCCTGGCCGCGACGCGCACAATTTGAGACGTTGACGCCCGCCCCGGCACATCGAGATCCGGCACGTGGCCTGTCAGTTCCGCGCCGACGAACGGCATGCCGTCCAACGCGGCGAGAACGGCCAAAAGTTGCGCTACGGACAAGCCGCCATTCGTGTCCCGCAATGCCTTCGCGCCGAAGCGCGGCGCTAGGACATCGGCATCGACACTGAGGTAAAATCGATCGGCGACGCGGTGCAATTCGTCCCGGGCCCTGCGGACTGCCTCGCCTGCCATCGAGACAAGCTGGGAAGCCGGAACGAAGATTGCGGCCGACGCGCGTTCTTGCTCTTCCGTGGCCACGGTGCCGCGACCGCCGAGAAGGGCAACCGCCGAAAGCCCGTTCGACACAAATTCAGCAAGATCGTCCGTCGCGCTGCGCCGCCACGGCGTGGCCGAATGGGTCGCCGCCTTCGGCAACGTGTCGAGCCTTCTGGATATTCGCACGACCGCCAGCGACTTCGACCCGGTCTCTCGCGAAACGCCCCGAACGATAGCGGGCGAAACGCCATAATCGCCTCCGATCGCGAACAGCATCGCGCCCGTGGCGGCAATCCGTTGTGACTGATCCGACAGAGTGTCGGCTGTGCGCTGTGGCTCCAGCGGGAAAACGTTGAAGTCTCCCAGATCCACAAGGGTTGGGGGGACGGGAAGGTTGGAAATCGCGCTGACATAGCGGAACTGCCGGGCGCCAAACCGGCCGCCGGGCTGTCCCGCCGAAAAATGATCGCAGTAGACACCGACTGCCGCGATGGACCCAGGTTCCAAATCTTCGATATCCGCGACCTGTGCGCCGAAGAACGTCGCAGCCGGGCGGAGATTGGTCGGCGCGATGTCTTGATCGTGCACCGTATCGGTCACGGCGTCACCTCGGAGAAAAGCTGGCTGTCGAGCAATGCCAACAGCGCCTCGGCCGCCGCAAGTTCCGTCAACCCTCTCGCATCCAGATTAGGCGCCACGTTTGTTACCGCAACACCTGCAAGCGACGTGGAAATACCGGTTTCCGAGAGGAGATCGATCAACTGCTCCGGCGTCAGCCCGCCAACATTGACCGAGGGAGTCCCCGCCGCATGGCCGGAATCGACGACCTCAAGATCGATGCAGCATACGCATGATCCCTGTTGCTCGATGAATAGATTGATCGTTTCAAGGGCC
>CAZTAK010000129.1:0-2868 GCA_964611585.1 uncultured Alphaproteobacteria bacterium | reverse complement strand
CGGCCCCACGGTGCGCCCATATTGTCCCACACGAGCCCCCCGTGCGCCGCCGCCGCGCGCACGTCGCGCAGGTGACGTTGCACAGGGTTGTGATCGGTCTGACCCGTGGCCCCCATCATGGCCGCCAGGCGTTCGGTCGAGCGCACGCACAGTTGGGCGATGTAGGACAGGTCGCGGTAGTGAATGGCCCGCTTCTCGCCGACAATTGGCTTGCCGGCGGCGCCGTACTCGTGAAGGTACTCAAGGAGCGACTTCGCCATCAGCTCGGCGCAGCGCAACTCGGCCCCCGATTCGGCAACCTTCGCCTGCACCGTGAGCTTGTCGGCGGGAATGTCGCCTCTGGGCATCGCCACACCGCGCCGGTCGCGGGTGATTTCGACATAATCGTCGAAACCGCCGCGCGCCATCCCGAGCAACGGACCCAGCAGGGAGGTCAGGAAGTAGGGCGCGAACTCGACGCGGTAGATGTACTTGTCATGGATCATCCCGCCCGGCGGGTCGCGGCTGATAACATCTTCGCTGTTGACGGCGCGGTGGCTGGGGACAAACAGGTTTTCGATCCTGACGTCATGGCTGCCCGTGCCCTTGAGGCCGGCGGCATGCCAGTTGTCGATGATCTCGTATTCATCCGGCTTGACGAGGATCATCAGGAAGAACGGCTGTCCCGCCGCCTTGCTTTCCTCCGGTTGCTCGACCCCGGGAGGTAGCGCCGCACTGACTATCGTCCAGTCGGCACCGACAACGCCGGAGGCAAAGCGCCATACGCCGCTGACCATGTAGCCGCCCTCGACCGGCTCGGTCGTCCCTTCCGAGCGCGCGAAGGCTGCGGCGATGATAGCGTCCTTGTTTTCGCTCCACACCTCTTCCTGGGCCTCGGGCGAGAAGCGCGCCAGGAACCAGGTATGAGAGAGCACGATCGAGGCGTTCCACCCCGCCGAGCCGCACCCTCTGGCAATCTCCTTCGAGATGGCCGTATGTGTGCCCCAGTCCATTTCGTAACCGCCGAAACGGGCCGGCGTATAGACGTTGTGAATGCCCGACTTCTTGAAGTCGTCCAGGGTCTCGGGCGGGAGATGACGCAGTTCTTCTGCCCGCGGCGCCCGTTCCTTCAGCACCGGAATGAGATCCCGGGCGCGCTGGATAAGTTCGTCGCGGGCGGGCTGGGAAACTTTGGTTTGAGCCATTGCGGCCTCCTTTGCAAAGGATCAACGTCGGGCACGCAGCCCTCGCGTGACGCCATGCATCGACCGGACCCCGGACCCGTTCCCGCTCGCTACTGCGGCGCCCCGCGTGCCCCGTTACCGCCGCCGATTATCGACGAAAATGGTGGACATGACAAACGCCTCCTCGGTCCAGTCCACAAGGTGGGCTCAAGGGCGGCCCGCCCGGGCGAATGGCCCAGCCCAAGCGCCGCCCCATTTCCCTACTTGTCACCGGGGCCATGTCAACACGCTGGGCTTCGGCGCCATGGCCGGCGGATTTGCCCTCGGCGCTGGCATTCTCGCGGCGCTCGGCGCCGGATTCGCGATCTTTGCCCTGCGCCGGGCCCCGGCGCGGCCCGCCGCCCCCGCGCAAGGCCCGGGACGTAAACAAGCTTGACCCCCCATTCTATAGGGGTTTCAATTCCCGTGGCAGCGATGGTCGCTGCCCAAGAAGGGGGGAACCGCCGCCGACGGGTGGCGAGAAATTCCAAGGGGGTTCATTTCTTGATCAGAAAGTTTTCCGGCATGGCCGCGGCCGCGGTCCTTGCCGCGTTCGCGAGCGCCGCGCTTGCCGACGGCGATACCTTGCGTATTGCACACCATAGCCTGCCGGCACAGTTCGGCATGCCCTATGGCACCTACGGCACGAACGGCGCGCTGCCCCTAATGTCCGTCTACGACAGCATGACTTATGTCGATCGTGTCGGAAAGTCCCAGCCGGGTCTTGCAGTTTCTTGGGAAGCGAAGGACGAAACGACGTGGGTCCTGAAACTTCGCCCCGGCGTCACGTTCCATAACGGCGCTCCTTTCAACGCCGATGCCGTCGTCGCAAACGTCGATGCGCTCAACAACGACGAAGTCGTCAAAAACCAGCAAGCAGCACGGTATCTAAGGGGCATTCCCTCGGCGCGGAGACTCGACGACTTGACGGTCGAGATCAAGACTGCGACCCCAAATCCGATCCTCCCGAGGCAACTGGCGATCATGCGGCCGCATGAGCCGAAAGCCTGGGCTGACATGGGCGCCGCCGGCTATGGCCGTCAGCCGATCGGGACGGGCCCCTATGTGATTTCCATCTGGGACAACGAAAAGGTCCTGGGCACAGCGTTCACGGAAGGCTGGCGGGTTCCAAAGATCAAGAATCTCGAAATCTGGGAACTGCCGGAAAACGCAGCGCGCGTACAGGCGCTGTGCTCGGGCCAGGTCGATTTGGCCAACCAACTGGCACCCGACGACATAGAGCCAATTGAAGATTGCGGCCAAAAAGTCGTCCTGTCGCCCACAAGCAACACGATCAACCTCATCTTGCGGCATCGAGTCGCCGAGAGCCCTGTGTCCGACGTACGCGTTCGGCAGGCGTTGAACTACGCCTACAACAAAACGTTGTTTATCGATACGGTTTTGCATGGCGTAACCCGTCCGGCCAGTCAGCCGGCGACGCACCGCATGAGCGGTTTCAACGCCGAAACCGGGCCCTACCCCTATGATCCGGAGAAAGCCAGGCAATTGCTCGCCGAAGCTGGCTACCCCAACGGATTTGACATGATGGCTGAGGTCGTCATTTCCACGGGCGAGTTCAGGGACACGTTTTCGGCGATCGCCAACGACCTAAAAGGCGTCGGCGTCAATCTCGAAATACGGATCATCACCATTCCCGATCTCGTAC
>CAZTAK010000128.1:0-2870 GCA_964611585.1 uncultured Alphaproteobacteria bacterium | reverse complement strand
GGCGAGACCGATTACACGCTGCGCCGTGTGGTCGAGTTCTGTGACGGCTGGCTGCCCCGGGGCGTCGGCTTCGACCCCGACGACGGCATAACCCGCCTGCGCCGCATCGCCGAGGAGGCCGGGCGCGACATGTCAACAATTTCGATCGGCGTCTTCGGCGCGCCGCCCGACAAGGCGACGCTCGACTCCTATGCCGAGAAAGGCGTCACCCGCTCCCTCTTGAGGCTGCCTTCGGCCGACCGGGACACCATACTCGGACTGCTCGACGAGCACATGGCCTTGCTGCCGTAAGGGACGCCGGAAACCGGTCCTGACCCCATCCCCCTCGATTCTACGGGTGCCGGGCCGGCATCGGCATAAAGCGCCGCCAGATGCGCGACATCCCGGCGCCGGTCGAGGCGCAACCAGGGTCAGGTTTTATATAATGAATTTTCGCACGTTCCCGCGCCTCGCGGGATAATCTGGGCCGCAGTGGAGGAGGACCTTACCCGCTTCGCCGAACGGTATTGCGAAGCCCGGGGCTTAGAAGCATAAGACTGAATGGCGTCTCAGGTTGCAACGAATTGGGATCGAAGGAATTCTCGGCGATGAGGGAGAGCCAACAAACATCACGCAGGCTTGTCGATTCTCGGACAGCCAAGGTCGATGAACGTTACCGCCGTTTGTTGGACGACGGTGCCGATCCCAACGAATGGGCGTTCGCCTGGCGAACCGAGATCAACCGTGGTGGATTTCGCGCCTATGATTTTTTGCTGGAGGAAGTCGTCGACAAAGGGCGCTGCGTCGGCTGCGCCTCGTGTGTCACGATCTGTCCCGCGGACGTCTTCGACTATGTCGACGAAAACCCCGTGGACGCTCGCGCCGCCGCCTGCGTTTACTGTGTCCTGTGCGCCGAGGTATGCCCCGTGCTGCGGCCGGTCGATCGCGATTTGCCCGACATTCTGGACTTTCAGGAACCGTCGCTGAGCGACAGCTATGGCACCTATGCTTATGGTGTCTACGCCCGCTCGACCGATCCCGACATCCTGGCACGTTGCCAGGACGGTGGCATGGTCTCCGCGCTGATCATCCAGGGATTGGAAAACGGCACCTTGGCCGGCGCCATCCTGGGCGACGTGGAGCCCGACAACAATCAAATCGGCCGGCACAAGCTGGCGCGAACCAAGGATGACGTCATCGAATGCGCCGCCTCGCGCTATACCTACTCGCCAAATACCTTGGCCTTGCAGCAAGCCATGCGCGAGAACGTCGGCCCGCTGGCGGTGGTCGGCGTACCCTGCCAGGTGGACGGCGTGCGCTTGCAGCAGCATTCCAGCATCCGCATGGAAATGAACAACTGGTATCGCGACAACGTCACCCTGGTGCTGGGATTGTTCTGTTCGGAAAGTTTCACCCACGAGAGCATCGAAAAACTCGGTGAAATCCTCGAGGTCGATCACAAGCGAATCGACAACATCAACATCAAGGGCAAGGTCGTGGTGCGCCTGGACGATGGCGAGATCATGCACGCTTCGCTGAAAAAGTACCGCGATTTCGCGCGGCCCGCCTGTCTCTACTGCCTCGATTACGGGGCCGAGTATGCCGATATCGGCGCTGGCGGAATTGGCCTGGACGGCTGGACCTATACATTGATTAGGACAAAGCGCGGCCACGAAGCGATTGAGGCGGCTGTCGCCGCCGGCGTGATCGAGACACGTCCTCTGGACGACGAGCCGCGCGGGGAATTCCTGATGAAGAAACTGTCGGCCGACAAAAAGAAGAACCGCCCGTTGCCGGCGCAGATGCCAACCTTGGCCGAGCGCCAAGCCCTCGGTTTCCTCTGCCCCAAGACCTTCTACACCAAAGGACCCGGCGCCCCGGAAAGGGTCGACGAGCCGGAGGAAGGATGAACAAGGTCCAGCCATCAGCACCACCGGAGGAACGAACCCGGTTCTGTGAGGACTTCAACGTCATGGTTGCCGGTCAGGGCGGCGACGGCTCGCTTTCGATCATCGGATTGCTGGCAGAAGTTCTGGCCGGCCGCGGACTGAACCTCTACCAGACCAGCAACATCGCCTCGCGCATCAAAGGCGGGCACGCGGCCGCCATGTTGCGGGCAGCGCCGGCGCCGCAAGGGGGGCTGGGCGGCTTGGGCGATTTGTTCGACGTGCTGGTGGCTTTCGACGACGAGGTCATCGAGCTCGAAGGTCAAATGATCGAACCCGGCGGCATCGTGATTTACGACAGCTCCCGCGAATCGCTGCCCAGCGGTTACCTGCCGGACGACGTCACCGTTCTGGCGGTTCCCTTCAGCCGCTACGCCGTACGTGAGTTGCGCCGCGATCTCTTTAAGAACTGTTTTGGCTTCGGCCTCTTGGTGAGGGTCCTGGGGCTCAGCGACGACGAAGCCGAAGAGAGCCTGCGACGGCGCTTCGCGAAACTTTCCCCTGCCGCCCTTTCGGCAAACCTGCAGGCCCTACAACTGGGCTTCGGCGTCGCCGATGAATTGGGCTATGCCATAGGACGCAACATTCTGCGGTTGCCGGTTCAGGAGCGCAGCGATCGCGTCTTCATGAGCGGCAACGAGGCCACGGCCTTCGGCTTCCTTGTCGCCGGAGGCCGTTTCATGGCGGGATATCCGATCACCCCGGCGACCGACATCATGGACTGGCTGAACAAGCACGCCGCGGCCTTCGGGGGCGTTGTGGTCCAGGCCGAAGACGAATTGTCCGCCGTCAATCTCGCCATCGGCGCTGCGCTGACCGGCGCCCGGGCCATGACAGCCTCTTCGGGCCCGGGCATCGCCCTCATGCAGGAGAGCATCAGCCATTGCGGATCGGCGGAGATTCCCCTGGTCGTGGTGGATTGCCAGCGGGCGGGGCCTTCGACCG
>CAZTAK010000127.1:0-2924 GCA_964611585.1 uncultured Alphaproteobacteria bacterium | reverse complement strand
CGTCCTCGTTCAGACACCCGTCTCTTCTCAAAGCGTCGTCTTTGCCTTGTAGGCGCACAGGTCGCGAACTTTGCAGTTCGGGCAGTCCGGCTTTCGCGCTTTGCAAACGTAACGCCCGTGCAGGATCAGCCAGTGATGGGCGAGCATCTTCCATTTTTCGGGGACCGATTTTTCCAGCGCCCGTTCGACGGCAAGCGGCGTCTTGCCCGCGGCAAGGCCGGTGCGGTTCCCGACCCGGAAGATATGGGTGTCGACGGCGATGGTGGGCTGGCCGAAGACGACGTTGAGAACCACGTTCGCGGTCTTGCGCCCGACTCCCGGCAACGCCTCGAGAGCCTCGCGGTCGGCGGGCACCTGGCCGCCGTTACGTTCGATCAGCGCCTTCGAAAGGCCGACGATGTTCTTGGCCTTTGAATTGTACAATCCGATCGTCTTGATGAAATCGCGCACCTTTGATTCGCCGAGGCGAACCATTTCGTGCGGCGTTTCGGCGGCGGCGAACAGGGCGGGCGTTGCCTTGTTGACGCTGGTGTCGGTTGCCTGCGCCGACAGCACCACCGCCACCAGCAGGGTGAACGGATTGGCGTAGGAAAGTTCCGTGCGCGGGTCGGGATTATCCGCTGCGAGGCGGCTAAAGAATTTTTCGACGGCGGCTTTTTTCATGGCCGCGAGGGTAAAGGGTCGGGCCTTGCCCGCAAGCGAAAAAGCGTTCCACCGGACGGGGCGGCCGTTGTGCACGACCCCCGGTTGGGCGGAGCGCGGCTTATGGAAGACCGCCCGCGCCTGCCGCCCGGCAACGAATCGGCCGCCGCAAATCTTCGATGCAGGTTTTCTATTAGCGCCGCCCGCCGGATTTTTTGCCTTACGGCCGCAAGAACCGGGTGGGCGCCGGGGTCAGGCCCAGGCACGCTGGGACCATGGCTGGACCTCTCCTCAAGGCCGTTTCGGCCCTCGCCGGCGTCGTTCGGATCATGGCGCGGGCCGTCCGGACCCGGCGCGCACTGCAAAAATTCAACAACCACATGATGCATGACATCGGGCTCGATTTGGCTGAGGCCGAGCGCGAGGAAGTACGGCCCTTCTGGCGCAAGGATTTACGGCTATGATTTCGGCCATGGGACCGGACTTGCAGGATTACGACCGGATGGGCGCGGCGCTCGCCCTGATCGAGGCGCGGTTTCCCGAACCGGTCGCGCTTGGCGAACTGGCGGCGGCGGTCGGCCTCAGCCCGCATCATTTCCAGCGCGTGTTCCGGCGCTGGGCCGGAATCTCGCCCAAGCGATTTCAGCAGTATCTGGCGCTCGAACGCGCCAAGGACGCGCTCGCCCAATCGCAAAGCGTGCTCGACGCCGCCTTCGAGGCGGGCCTCTCGGGACCGGGCCGGCTGCACGACCTGTTCATGGCGTGCGAGGCGATGACGCCGGGCGAATACAAGGCGCGGGCGCGCGATCTCGACATCGCCTACGGCTTCGGGCCCAGTCCGTTCGGCGAATGTCTGGTGATGACGACGGCGCACGGGGTGTGCGGGCTCGGCTTCGTCGACGGCTCGGGCGCGGCGCCGCGGGCGGCGGCATTTGCCGAACTCTCCGCCGACTGGCGCGCCGCCAATTTTGCCGAGCAGCCGGGCGTTGCGGCTGAAGTGCTGACGCGAATTTTCGATCCGGCGAAACGATCCACCCGGCCGCTCACCCTTCTGCTCAAGGGAACCAACTTTCAAATCAAGGTATGGGAGGCGCTGTTGCGGATACCGCCCGGGCGGGTGATTTCCTATCTCGACCTGGCGCAACGCCTCGGCACGCCGGCGGGCGCGCGTGCGGTCGGCGGCGCGGTGGCGGCCAATTCGATTTCCTGGCTGATCCCGTGCCACCGGGTGATCCGAAAATCGGGGGCGGTTCACCGCTACCGCTGGGGGCCGGCGCGCAAAATGGCGATGCTGGGCTGGGAGGCGGCCCAGGCCGAGGCCAACCGCGCCGCCGCCTGAGGCCGGGCTTTGGGGCCGCCATGGGCCCGGCAGCAGTGGGCTTTGTCTCCGACCGTCGGAGACAGGCCGCAGGACCGAAGTCGCGGGCTTTTTTTGAAAGCCCCGTCGCGGCCATGGGGCGGGCTACGCCGGGCTTTTTCCGTGAACCGATTCGCGCGCGCGCGACCTGGAAGCTGAGGGCGTTTTCTTATGAAAGCCCCGCGTCGATCATCGTGCCGGGCGGCGGCGGGCTCTGTCTCTGACAGCCGGGGCCGGCCGCAAGACTCAAGTCGCGGGCTTTCTAGAGCCCGAGCACATCCTTCATGCCGTAGAGGCCGGGCGGCTTGTCGGCGATCCAAAGTGCCGCGCGCACCGCGCCGGCGGCGAACAGGGCGTTGTCGGCGGCCTTGTGGGACAAGATCACCCGTTCCGCCTCGGCGGCGAAGATCACCGAGTGTTCGCCGACGACGCTGCCGCCGCGCAATACCGCAAAGCCGATGTCGCCCGCCCGGCGCTCGCCGGTGACGCCGTCGCGGCTGCGCTGCGCCACTGCATCGAGATCGACACCCCGGCCCTTTGCTGCCGCCCGGCCGAAGGCGAGCGCGGTTCCCGACGGGGCATCGACCTTGTGCCGGTGGTGCATCTCGGAAATCTCGATGTCGTACTCTTCATCGAGTATGGCGGCGACCTGCTCGGTTACCTGCAACAGCACGTTGACGCCGATGCTCATGTTGGCGCCATAGACGATAGCGGTTTTCTTTGCCGCCTCATGCAGCGCGGTCTCTGTGTCAGCGTCGAGACCGGTGGTGCCGATCACCATGCGCGTCCCGGTTTCGGCGGCCAGAGTGGCGTTATAGGCGCTGCCCTCGGGCGACGTAAAATCCAGCACGACCTCCGCCCCGGCCATCAGTTCCTTGGCGCTGTCGGAAATGCGGACGTTGATCCCGCCAAGCCCCGCCAGAAC
>CAZTAK010000126.1:0-3153 GCA_964611585.1 uncultured Alphaproteobacteria bacterium | reverse complement strand
AACGGCCTCGATGTTCTGAGCATGGGCATGAGCGCCGACTTCGAGATCGCCATCCGCTTCGGCGCCACCCTGGTCAGGGTGGGCACCGCCATTTTCGGTCCGCGGCCGCCCCTCAATCGGGACTGACACGAAGCCGCGCCGCTGGACCGCAATCCCCGAGAAGCGCCAGAAGGTCCTCCAAGGCAATCGCCACGCACCCTTCCGTCGGCGCGAAATCCGCGGTGGCGACGTGCAGGAATATGGCACTGCCACGCCCCGCCACGGCGGGCTGGTCGTTATGGCCGACGACGACGAGTACGTCATAGACCTCATCGTCGCGCCACAGGACCTCGTGGCGGGCCGCGCATGGCAGGTGAACCATCTGGTTGTAACGGGAAACCACGGGATCGTCGCACCAGCCGTCCAGTCTTGTCATGGGCGCGACCGGCAACTGGGTCGCCGGTGCCTCGACGCGATCCGCCCGGTAGATCACCCGGCGCAAGGCAAACACACCCACCGGCGTGGCGCCGTCTTGCTCGCGCTTATCCTCCCGCACGCCGCTGCGACCCAGGGCGCAACGAACCGACCGGTCCCGCCACGACAGAACGCCGCTTGGCTGTACCAGGATCTCCATGAACTTGTTATAGAGAATATGGGGGATGTCCCCAACGGCTTAGTTCGTGAGGCTGATCGTCGGCGGTGTGGTGCGCGCCAGCTCGGCGCTTCCTTCGTGCTTGGCGAGAGCCGATAGCATGACCTCCGAAAACCAACCGCCTTGGGCGGCCTTCGGCAAATGGGGCGTGGGGCTGGCCATGCGCTGTTGAATGGCCGCAAAAGTATCTGCCTCCTTTTCCGATTCACGCAGCAAAGCCGCCATCGTGTCGCTTGGCGTGGTGACCGGATTATTGGCGGCGGCGGCGCCGAAGGGGGCGCTACTTGGCGCAGGAGGAATGGTGCTTCCCCCTGGCGCCGCGGATTGGTCGATGGCGTCCTCCGATAGAAAGCTCCGATTGGGCGGAAACAAAGCGCGCTGCGTATGGATGGGCGACGAGACGGGTTGCGGTGCATCAAGGACCGTGTCGCGGGCAAGTGGCGCGAGAGCAAGTTCTTTCACAGGAACCGGCAGGGGGCTCGTCCAAGGGTTGACGAAGTCGGGCTCGGCCAGGGTGCCGCTCGTCCCCGTTTCGAAGTCGGCCTCGGGAATGGCCTCCGCCGTCGCGGTGCCGTCGTCATCGGTTCCGTCGTCGGTGAAAAACGCCATCACGTGTTAACCCGCGTCCTTGTCGGTGGTCTCCTCGAAGATAATGTTGACCACCGAGGCGAGAGCTCCGATCGGTCCACCGAACAGGGTGCTTCCGGCGAACCTCGAGCCGTGATCCAGGGTATCGCCGGTCAGGTCGCGGTAAATGGTCGAAATACCGGGAATGTGCTAGAGGGGGTTGATGATGTCGAAGAAGTCGAAAAAGGTAAAGCCGTCATCGCCGAACAGTTGGAAATCACCACCGCCCGATGGCGAAGCACCTTCCTCCGCCCCCGCCGGCAGGAGGGCCTGTTGTGTGGATCCAACGACTGATGGTTCGTCCATGGCGCTTTCTTCTCCCTCACAAGCATGGTCTGCGTTGCAAGCCCAGTGCCAGGATTAAACGTTGTTAAAATAATGCGTTATAGAGAAAGAAGGAGTCCCGAGGAGCTCTACGCGGCAAATTTTTCCGGGTTACTCCGCGGCTGTCGGGCGCCAACCCGTTAAAAGAGGTGGCCGCCCCGTGCCGCCTTGGCGCGAAGATAGGCTTCGTTGTGCTTGTTGGACGGAAAGGCGTGCTGCACCCGCTCCTCGACGACGATGCCATAACGTGACAGCGCATCGACCTTATCCGGATTGTTGGTTAACAGCCGCACGCGGCTGAAACCCAGATGGCGCAACATCCGCGCGGCGGGCAGATAAACCCGCTCGTCGGCGTCGAAACCCAACTGTTGGTTGGCGTCCATGGTGTCGAACCCGCGGTCCTGAAGCTCGTAGGCGTGGAGCTTGTTGACCAGGCCGATGCCGCGGCCTTCTTGCGCCAAGTAAAGGAGGATACCGCCGCCGGCCCGGGCGATCTCATCGATGGCGCCGCGCAGCTGGTCGCCGCAGTCGCAGCGCAGGCTGCCCAGGAGATCACCTGTAAAGCACTCGGAATGAAGACGCGCCAACGCCGGGTGCGAGGGATCGGGCTCGCCGATGATTATGGCCAAATGTTCGAGGCCGCCATCGAGGGGTCGATAGGCAACGATGCGCGTGTCCTGCGCCTCGAGGAGCGGCACCCTCGCCTCGCCGACGGCGCGCAAGGTGCGAGCCGACGTGATTTCGTATTGGAAGATATCGCCGGCATCCACCTGCAGCAGATCGTGGCGGGCGGCCCAAGCGGCGCGATCTTCGGCGTCGGCGTTTGTGAGCCGCACCGTCACCGCCGCCGGCAACAGTCGTGCCAGCTTGGTCAAGGCCACCGCCGCGCTGTCGCAGCCGTGTAACGCGGCCTCGGCGGGGCGTAGACCCATGAAGTGCGGTCTCTGGAGATCGGATAGTGGATCGGCTAGTTCGCGGATTTGCGGTGCCGTCAGAGGGTCCGGCGCGGTGAGGGTGACGACCTTTGCCGCGTAAGCTCCCAAAGACAAGACCGCGGCGCGCCGCGAGGTAATGGCCAACACCGGCATCGATCCGCCGAGCGTCGCCAGCTTCGTCAATTCTTCAGGGGTCACGGCTTCGGCAGCTTCGGCGAGCACCGCTTCGCCGCCGCCGCCGGAGAGCACGACCATCCGTCCCCGGCGCAGTTCGGAGACAGCGCGGTCCACCGCCAGGAGCGTAACCGGCTCGCGCGAGGCGGGTATGGAAATGTGTGTATAGCCGTCTGTCATGGCGACAGCGTCGCGGAGAGCGTCAGTTCCGCGCCTCTCCTTCCACCGATGCGGCGACCCGTGGGAACCAAGATTCTCTGGGGTTTACGCCGGCCCCCGAATGGTCGCCGCGACAATACCTTCTGCACACCCCTTGTGGAAGCGCCGATCGGTTCTCGTGTTCTTCCGCCTTCCCCGAGCCAAGGGTGCCGGGGGGGCGTGATACTGGTAGATTTCAAGAATTTGCTATACCGTTGCCTATCCTGACCGGGTCGCGGAGACACGATGGACCAAGTTATGACC
>CAZTAK010000125.1:0-3167 GCA_964611585.1 uncultured Alphaproteobacteria bacterium | reverse complement strand
CCGGCAGCGCGGCCTGGGGTGGGCCGCCTGGGGGTTCTTGTCGCGGCTTCGGCAGGTCACCGGGCATGACGGCACTTTATAGGCCATTGAGAACAAAGCAAGAACGATTTTCCTGCCATGCCGAAAACGTTATGCGCGAGCCCGGCCGCACCCTTGCGGCGGCGGCGAGAAGGGCTGATTTTGGCGTCATGAATATGAAGCCAGCCCATGCCGGGCCCGCGCCCATAACCGAAGGCGCCAGGGCACTGCCCGGGACGCTCCAGGCACCCCCGTCGTTGGAGCCGGACGCCGCCAGCGTGCCGGAGGCGGCTTCGGACCGCGATCCGCTTGCAACCCTCTCCGTCGTCATCCCGGCGTTCGATGTGGCGGCGGCGATTGGCGCCGTGCTTGAAGTGGTGGCGGCCGAGGGCCGCGGCGCCGAAGTGATCGTTTCCGACGGCGGCTCGAACGACGGTACCGCGGCAATTGCCCGCGGGGCCGGGGCGCGTGTCATCGAGGCCCCGCTCGGGCGCGGAAAGCAACTGGCGGCCGGTGCACGGGCGGCAGGGCGTGGCTGGCTGCTCTTTCTCCATGCCGACACGCGCCTTGGCCCGGGCTGGGGCGAGGCGGCGGCGCGCTTCATGGCGGACCCGGCAAACGCGGCCCGCGCGGCGGCGTTCCGGTTTGCACTTGACGACGGGCGCCGGGCGGCGCGCCGGCTGGAGCGAATCGTCGCGCTGCGCAACCGCTGGCTCGGGCTTCCTTACGGTGACCAGGGGCTGTTGATCCGGCGCGAATTCTACGACCGCCTCGGCGGTTTCAGGCCGCTGCCGTTGATGGAAGACGTCGATCTCGTGCGCCGCATCGGCCGCAGGGGTTTGACGATGCTGGATGTCGAGGCATTGACCTCGGCGTCGCGCTATCGGCGCGGCTATTTGCGGCGCATTGCGCGAAATACGCTATGCCTCGCGCTCTATTTTTCGGGCCTGCCGCCGCGCTGGATCGCGCGGCTCTACGGCTGAGCGTGCACCCCACCCTGATCGTATTCCTGCGCGCGCCCCGGTTGGGCGCGGTCAAGCGGCGTCTTGCCCGCGATGTCGGGGCGTTGGCGGCGTGGCGGTTCTATCGGCAAAACGCGGCGCGACTCTTGCGTGAGGTCGGGGGCGATGCGCGCTGGCGCTGCGTTCTTTGCGTGACGCCGCCCGCGTTCGCCGGCGAGGGCCGGTTCTGGCCCGCCCATCTCGAGCGCCTGGGCCAGGTTCCGGGCGACCTCGGGCGGCGCATGGCAGCGGCGGTCGCAACCCGGCCGGCGGGCCCGACGATGCTTGTCGGCGGCGACGTTCCGGGGCTGGGGCGCGATCAGGTGGCGCGCGCTTTCCGATGTCTGGGCCGTGCCGATCTGGTGTTCGGTCCGGCCCGGGACGGCGGATTCTGGCTTGCCGGGGTTTCCCCCCGGCGCGGCGCACCGGGACGAATTGCAACGCAGATTTTTCACGATGTCCGCTGGTCCGGCCGCCACGCCCTTTCCGATACCCTCGCGAACGTGCCCGCGCACTATTCGGTGGCGATGCTGGAACGTTTACGCGATGTCGATACCGGGGATGACCTGCGCGCCGTCCTGGCGGCGCGCGATTAGAAGGGGCCGCGGGAGCGCAGCTAAAGCGGCCGGCCCCGCCTCAACTCGACTTTCGGGCCGGCGCCTCGCGCTCTTCCAGCCGGTCCATCAGTTCGACGAAGTTGCAGGGCCGGTAACGGAAATCGAGCTGGTACTTCAGGATATCGTCCCAGCCATCCTTGCAGGCGCCGGGCGATCCCGGCAGGGCGAACAGATAGGTGCCCCCGGCGACGCCCGCCGTGGCGCGCGACTGGATCGTCGAAGTGCCGATCTTTTCGTAACTCAGCATCCGGAACAGTTCGCCGAAGCCCGCGATTTCTTTTTCGTAGATCGACTGGAACGCCTCGGGCGTCACGTCGCGCCCCGTAACCCCGGTGCCGCCGGTCGAAATCACGACGTCGATTTTGGGGTCGGCGATCCACTCCCGCACCTGGGCGACGATGGCGGGCACGTCGTCGGTGACGATGGCGCGGCCGGCGAGGTAGTGCCCGGCCCCGGTAACGCGCTCAGTCAGCACCTGGCCCGACTTGTCGTCTTCGAGTGTGCGGGTATCCGAAACCGTCAGCACCGCGATATTGACCGGCAGAAACGGTTTCGATTCGTCAATCCGCGACATAGCGCACCCATTCCAGCAAGACTTCGGTGTCGGCGGGCGAGGCCGCCACATCGGCGGCGCGCCCGTCGAGGGCAAAATAGTACGGCCAATAGCCTGCCGCCACCGCATCGAGCGACGGCGTATCCTGGCCCAGCCGCTGGCGGTAGATCCAGAAATTGGTCAGCACGCGCTCGACGAACAGGCGGGTTTCGCGCGACGGAATGCTTTCCAGGAAAATCAGCGGGTCGTCGCCGTGGTCCATCTGGCGCAACCATTTCGACAGATTGCCCGGTCCGCCGTTATAGGCCGCCGCCACCAGAAACAGATTTCCGCGCACGTTCTCACCGTCCATCAGCAATTGCAGATAGCGCTGGCCGAGTTCGAGATTGAGGTCGGGCTCATAGAGCGCGTTCTTCTTGCTGCCGCGCAAACTGCGGTCGCGCGCCACGTAGCTTGCCGTCGAGGGCATCAACTGCATCAGCCCGCGTGCGCCGGCGCGGCTTTTGGCGCGCGTATTGAAGTGCGATTCCTGGCGCACGAACGCATAGACCAGCGCGCGGTCGATGGAAAAACCGCTAGAGGGCTGCCAGGCCGGAACCGGGTAGGCGGCGGCATCGAAGAGCGTCGCGCCGCTTGCAGGCGCCGTTCCGGCGAGCTGCATCCCGGCCGCGGCCAGTCCCAGGCGGGCCGACAGCGCCATCAGCGTTTCAACCGTTTCGGGCATTTTGCCGGTTTCAATGCCGCGGATTTCCTGCTCTGCAAGATGGTGTTGGCCGACCTCGGTGAGCGCAACCGCGCGGCGCACGGCCGGATTTGCCATGAGCGCTTCAAGGCGGTCGGCGTCCAGTTCGGGCAAATCCCAGTCGAAGGTCAGGTCCTGGCCTAGCAGGCGTGCCGACAACAGCCCATAGAACGTGCGCGGGTAACGCGCGCCGATCTGGAGCCAGGGTCCCACACTTTCCGGCCGGCGGTTGACGA
>CAZTAK010000124.1:0-3480 GCA_964611585.1 uncultured Alphaproteobacteria bacterium | reverse complement strand
TCCTCGGCACGGCTCAAGCTGTTCGGCCAGCGCTGTCTCGATGGCTGCAGCTTGGGAGAGACGCGGCTGCTGGGCAAATAAATCCAGCGATCCGTGTGCTGCGGCGCACGCGAGGGGGTTGGTCGCGCCCGCGGCCCACGCGTCCGCGGTGAACAGCCCGGTGGCAAGAGTCACGACAGCGGCCCCTGCCGCGAGCCTGCCGACGAATGATAATTTTGTCTTCATTTCGGTGTGCTCCCTGAAAGTGTCGAATAAAACGCCGTTTCGAACTCTTGCTCGGAGGGGCGTTCCCTTGGAGCCCGGCGGTTAATCCCGTCGTGTCGCTCCGATGTGACAGGCGCTGTTTTCGCGGCCCTGGATCCTTCGCCCAGGCCACGAACCTGATTGGCAAGCATAACCCGAGCCGTGTACTTCTCCAATGGTAAAAAATCGTGCCAATCCGAAATACTAATCTTCAATGCGGCCGCAATGGTACGTCCAGTCGCCCGGATAGATGGTGGCCAGGAAACGGGTGTCCAAGATCACGCAGCGGAACGGGGTGACCAGCTCTTCTACCACCTCGCCGAAAACATCGTGGATGGTGGCCAAGGAAACTCCCGCTTCCAGTACTTGGCCAACCTCGATTCCCGGCGCGGCGCGCAAAAGGCCGCCGCGTTTCGGTCGTGGCCACTCGGCGTCGCTGACAATGATCTGTTCGGGACCGGTGTCCCCGACCTCGCCCTCAATGGCGCCGAGACCGCGCAGCACCCGGCGCGATCCGTCGACCACCAGATCCACATAGTCCGGCCACAATGTGCCGCCACCGCCTATCTCGACGGTCAATACGGGAATGCCGATGGCGCCCGCCGCCGCCGACAAGGTTCCGAGGCGGCCCATGCGCGCTGCCTCCTCGCTGATTGTCCGATTGTTGACGGGAACGCCGCCACCAAACCATCGAGCCATTTGCAGTTGGCGTTCGCCGACCGTCCGCTTCATCTCGGCGGTGCCGTCGGTGATCATGTAACGGGCGATGAAGGCGATGCCACCCTCGTGGATATCAAGGATCGCGTCGGCCCCGCGAATGGCCTCTTGGAACAAGTGGTGGGCCATTCGTTGACTTAGGTATCCTTTCGGATCGCCTGGCCAAATCCGATTGAGGTTGAGGTGCTCGTAGTCAAGCACGTTGCTGCGGGCGCGGGCGAAGTAGGCAAACGGGTTAAGTATGGGAATGCCAATCAGCGTGCCGCGAACCTGATCGGCGCTAAGCTCGTTAAACAGGCGTGGGATGGCGGCCGGGCCCGCATACTCGTCGCCATGGGCGGCACCGCCCAAAAAGACGGTGGGCCCCTTGTCGCGGCCGGCCACCACCATCACCGGTACGCTCACCGGCGTGCCGTCGTTCATTTCCCCCACCGGGGCCCGAAAAACTCGTTTTTCGCCAGCCTTTACTTCCTGATCGAACAAACTGATGTCCGGCATTGATGATCCCCCTGAACTCGGCCCTGCACCCGACACGCCAATGTCGCGGCCTTTGTCGATCCGTTGTATCGCGAATGCCCGGAACGATAAAGGTTTCGATTGATATCATCGTTGTTGTTTGCCGGAGTGCCCTCCCACTGGCAACGACCCATGCAAACGCAAGTCCGATGGCGGGCCGTGATTTAAGTCCGCTTTAGGGGGAGGCAAGAGGACGTTCCGGGCTTCCGCCGCCGCCATTCCCAGTTGTTGCGGCTCGCCGGGATGGGAACAGGGTCTTTGTTCATCGCCTAGGCGGCTGGCACGGCCCCGAAGAGGATCGTTTCCACCTCGGCGCGAAACACCGACGAGGAATCCGGCGCGTAGCTGTTGGTCTGCACAGCCACCGCCAGGTCCTCGTCGAAATCGTAGCCGACGATGCCGACGAAACCTGGCGTCGAACCCCGGTGGCCGAACAGGTGCCGTCCGCCGCGCCTGAACACCATCACGCCGAGGCCATGGTGGCTCATCGAAGAGTCGTGGAAGACGCCTGGCACCAAGTCCGTCCGTAAGGCCTCGGTGAGGGCGGCACCCACCACCTCGCCGGTAAAGAGGGCGCGCGCCCAGCGGGTCAGGTCGCTGACCGTCGAGACCATGTCGCCGCCCGACCACAAATGGTTGGGCGGCACCCTATGGGTGTCGTCGCGGACTTTGGGGCCCTCGTGCGTGTAGCCCCGCGCCAGACGCGGCGGCGACGGTCCGCGCCAGCCGCTGGCAAGCGTGTCAGCAAGCTCCAGGGGCTCAAGCAATCGCGTTTCCATGAGGTGGGTGAGCTCCTCTCCTGTTTCCAGCTCGATGATATGACCCAAAACGCGCGAACCCACGTTGGCGTATTCGAAGGGGCCGCCGGGAGGTTTCGCCGGCGTCCGCTCATAGGCATGATCGATATAGACGGTGCGCGGCAGATCGGCGTCCGCCAGCGGATAATCGCCCGGTTTTTGGACGCTATAAACCGGCAGGCCGCCGGTTTGGTTGAGTATCTGGCGCAAGGTGACGCAATCGGCGAAGGGTCTTTCCGGTAGCCAACGCGCCAGGCGTTCGTCGAGGCTTAAGCGTCCTTCCTCTACCAATTGCAGGACCAGGGCCGCGACGAATGTCTTGGTGATGCTGGCGATGCGGAATTGCGCATCTGCGTCGAGGGGGATGGCCGCCTCGCGGTCGGCCTGGCCGCGGGCCAGCGTCGCGACCTCGCGTCCGCCGCGGCGAATGCCGAGGGCGCAGCCGACGAGTCCCTTAACAACGGCGGCGTCAAGAAGAGTTTCCAAGGAACGGATGTTAGCCATCTTGCTTCCCGACGCCATTGGCCGGCCTCCATTAAGTGGTCCGGCGTCTACGAGAGAATTCGACGCGGTTTAGGATCGTTGCTGCTAACCACATTAATCCGGCTTCGAGGTTATGTCTGTCACCTAACCATAGGTAAACAGTATTACCCTGCCACCGAAACTGTTCCACCATAACCCGGCACGAAGGCGTCACCAAAAGCCGCCCCTACACCTAGTCGTAAGAATGTCCGTTGTTGGCTATTAGCGGACGTTCAGCACCGGGCGGCGTGACGACTACTTTAGGGGAGTAAGCGGACATCGGCAGCGCTGGTCGGTGTGGGCGTGAGTTCGTTGGTGAGGGTTTTCCTGTCGCCTGAGCCTCACAACCCTTTCAATCGTGGTGGGTTTGCCAAGCAGCGTGACCTCGGCGCAGTGCTTCGAGGCTCTTGCGGCGTCCTTCGGCTGTTTTCGCTCCTGTAGAGAGCCCCCCATGCATCCGGCATCGCCCATTTCGAGGCCTGTCCTCGGCCCTATTCCAAACGACCGGAGCCCGACAGGGCGTACCCCGCCTTGTCCGGGCACCGCAGCGAGGACGTTCGCGTTTCAGCGTGTTCCAAGTGTCAATCTGATATGCCATCAAAACTCGTACTCCATCATGCACACGCACGCCTGCGCGAATCTGCGCTCAAGGGGCTTTAACTGCTCCTCTGGTCTGTCCGTCATC
>CAZTAK010000123.1:0-3537 GCA_964611585.1 uncultured Alphaproteobacteria bacterium | reverse complement strand
TCAACCCCCGGCGGCCTTGCCGGTATCGGCGATGCCGCGCGCCGGGTGCCGCCGCCCGAAGCTTTTCCCGGTTCGCCCTTTGCGCCCCGTGGCACCCTTTGCGAATCCCAACTGCCCTTTGCGGCCCCTTGCGGCCGGTTTATGGTCGCCCGGTGAGCGGACCCGGCTATGCCCTCGAACTTGCGGCCGGTGGCGTCGTCGCCGGGATTGACGAAGCCGGGCGCGGGCCGCTGGCGGGACCGGTGGTGGCTGCCGCGGTGGTGCTCGGCCGGTGCTCGATTCCGGCGGGGCTGGACGATTCGAAAAAGCTCGCACGGGCGCAGCGGACACGTCTGCTGGCGGCACTTCAGGACACCGCGTGCATAGGCCTCGGCGCCGCCAGTGTCCGCGAAATCGACCGCCTGAACATTCTCAATGCGACCTTGCTGGCGATGGCGCGGGCCACCCGGGCCTTGTCGCGGCAACTGGGGCGCGCGCCCGACCTTGCCCTGGTCGACGGAAACCGGGCGCCGGCGCTTCTCTGTCCGGCCCGCACGGTGATCGGCGGCGACGGCAAGTGCCTATCCATTGCCGCCGCCAGTATCGCCGCCAAGGTGGTGCGCGACCGCGCCATGACCGGCCTCGCCCGGGTCCACCCCGGCTATGGCTGGGAGCGCAATGCCGGCTACGGCACCGCCGAGCACCGCCTTGCCCTGACGCTTTATGGACCAACGCCGCACCACCGGTTGAGTTTCAAGCCTCTTAGGACACAACATTTTGTGCCTAGATGAGGATTTACCCCTAAGTCATTGACTCTGAAAACATTTCTTGACCTCGGGACTCGCCTGACTCAGGATGTCGCGCCATGCCGCGCCGTTCAACGCCTAAGACCCCCGAATCCAGGACCGCCGACGGGGCCCTGCCGCTCGACCGCGTCCTCACCGGCGATTGCGTCGAGGTCATGGCCGGCCTGCCCGCGGGGTCGGTCGATCTGGTGTTCGCCGATCCGCCCTATAACCTCCAGCTCGAGGGCGACCTCAAGCGCCCCAACGATTCGACCGTGGCCGGCGTCGATGACGACTGGGACCGGTTCGAGAGCTTCGCCGCTTACGACGCCTTCAGCCGCGCCTGGCTGAAAGAGGTGCGCCGGGTCTTGAAAGAGTCCGGCACCCTGTGGGTGATCGGCAGCTATCACAACATCTTCCGCCTCGGCACCGCGATCCAGGACCTCGGCTTCTGGGTCCTCAACGACGTGATCTGGCGCAAGACCAACCCAATGCCCAATTTCCGCGGCCGGCGCTTTACCAACGCGCACGAAACCCTGATCTGGTGCGCCCGCGGCCAGGGCGCCCGCCATACGTTCAACTACGACGCCATGAAGACGCTCAACGACGACCTGCAGATGCGCTCGGACTGGCTGCTGCCGTTGTGTACCGGCGCCGAGCGCCTGAAACGGAACGGCAAGAAGGCGCACGCCACCCAGAAACCCGAGGCGCTGCTGCATCGCGTCATTCTCGCCTCGACCAAACCGGGCGATACGGTGCTGGATCCGTTTTCCGGTACCGGCACCACCGCGGCCGTCGCAAAGAGACTCGGGCGGCACTATCTCGGTATCGAACGCGAGGCCGAATACGTCAAGATTTCGGAGAAACGTCTTGCCGCGGTATCGCCGGCAAGTCCCGAAGACATCGAAATCATGAAATCGAAACGGGACGAACCCCGGATTCCGTTCGGCATGGTGATCGAACGCGGCCTGCTGGAGCCGGGCGCCGTATTATTCGATTCGCGGCGCCGCCACCACGCCCGGGTCCGCGCCGACGGAAGCCTGGTATGCCGCGATGCGGCCGGTTCCATCCACAAGATCGGCGCCCACGTGCAGGGCGCGGCTTCGTGTAACGGGTGGGCGTTCTGGCACTTCGACGCCGACGGCAAGCCGGTCTCGATCGACGTATTGCGCCAGCAGCTCCGCCGCGAAATCAACTGAACGATCCGGGTCCGGGCGGCCACGCGCTGCCCGCACCCGCGCAGGCGGTGCGCCCCATCGTCGGCCAGTATCCAATATTCATTCGTCTTTCTCCTCTGTTCTCGATTCCAATGCCGCCGGGCGAGGAACCGTTGCCGGCCCCCAGCCGTGTCCTTTGCCGGCGCGGTCGAGAACATGGGGTCTCGCGCACCAGAGTCGTTGCGGCGCACTGCAGCAGCTTCAGCTTGTCGCAGGCACCCATCGGGGTATCGCACCGCCCGGCCGGCGGATGCGGCGTCTGGAATGGTCATTATCGGCGCCGTTCCCGGTCGGTGCCGGTTCAATCTGCGCACTAATCGAAGGCCCCGCCATGGCGGCCGATCTTCCGGGTCAGGGCCGCCAATGCGAGCGCATCGAAGTCGCCCGGATCGGCCCAGAAGCCGCCGCCTGCGTTCTTGCGCCCCTGCAGTTCCCCGAGCGCCACGCGAACCTCGAGGTGAAAATGCGTGAACGTGTGGCCGATGCCGCCCTCGACCATCCGCCAACGGCCGCGAACCGGCGCGTGCGCCCGGGCTTCACGCAACGTCCAGGGGGCCTCGCGCCACGGCGTTGACGGAAATTCGATCATGCCGCCGAGCAGTCCCTTGAGCGGGCGCTTGCGCAGCAGCACCGCGCCCGACTTGCCGGCGGCAACGAAGGCGATGGCGTGGCGCACGGGTCGCGGCTTGACCGCAGGCCGGTGTGGAAACGATTCCGGGTTTCCGGCGGCGCGCGCCCGGCAGCGACGCGCCCACGGGCACGCCGCACAGTCGGGATTGCGCGGGCGGCAAATCGTGGACCCGAGATCCATGACCGCCTGTGCGTAGTCGCCGGGCCGGGATTTTGGCGTAAGCGCCGCAGCGGCCTGGGCGATATCCGTTTTGGCCGCCGGCAACGGAGTTTCGATCGCGTGCAAGCGCGCCACGACCCGCTCGACGTTGCCATCGATTACGGTCGCCGGCCGATCGAACGATATTGCGGCGATCGCCGCCGCGGTGTAGTCGCCGATTCCGGGCAACGCCCGCAGCGCCACTTCTGTATCGGGAAAGACGCCACCGCTGCCGCGCCATAGCCTTTGGGCGCAGGCGTGGAGATTGCGCGCCCGGGCGTAATAGCCGAGTCCCTGCCATTCGTGCAGAACGTCGTCGAGCGACGCCGCCGCGAGCGCCCCGATTCGCGGCCAGCGCGCGAGGAACTGCCGGTAGCGCGGCAATACCGTCGCCACCGTGGTTTGTTGCAGCATGATCTCGCTGAGCCAGACGCGGTAGGGATCGGCCTTCGCCGCGCGCGAGCGCCACGGCAGGTCGCGCCCGTGGCGGCCATACCAGGCGAGGAGCGACTTCACCAGGCCGCGCCGGACAGCGGCGGAAAATGGCGTGACGCTTTCGCGGCGCGATGCGGGGTCTGGAATTTTTCGTTTCGGGCCGGGCCTGGGCATCACCGGCGAACCATAACAAGACGCCGGTGGCGGAGGCGATGGCGGCGTGACGCCCGCCGCGAATCGTCGCATGATGGCGCATGGCCAGATCCAAGGCATCGGCGCCCGACCGGCGTAG
>CAZTAK010000122.1:2327-3560 GCA_964611585.1 uncultured Alphaproteobacteria bacterium | reverse complement strand
CTGATCATGGCGACCCAGCGCCCCTCGGTCGATGTCATCACCGGCACCATCAAGGCAAACTTCCCGACCCGGATCAGTTTTCAGGTGACCTCGAAAATCGACAGTCGCACCATTCTCGGCGAGGCTGGCGCAGAGCAGCTTCTGGGAGCGGGAGACATGCTGTTCCTGCAGTCGGGCGGGCGCGTCAAGCGCGTGCACGGCCCGTTTGTGTCCGAAGCCGAAGTCGAGAACGTGGTTCACTACCTGCGCGGCCAGGGCAAGCCCGACTACCTCGCCGACGTGACTGTGGAAGCGGAAAGCGCGGGCCCGGTGGCGTCCAGGGGCGAGGCCGACACCTTGTTCGACGAGGCGGTCGATCTGATCTGCCGCGAGGGCAAGGCTTCCACCAGTTTCATTCAGCGCCATCTGCAAATCGGCTATAACCGGGCTGCACGCATCATCGAGCGGATGGAGGCCGAAGGGATTGTCAGCCCTGCCAACCATGTCGGCAAGCGCGAAGTTCTGGCCCGCCGCCTCAGCGAAGAGGGCTGAACGCGTCTGGCCGGACGTCGGCAAAATGGTTGTACCCGTGAAAGCATTGTGGCGCCGCGGCGCCTTGTTGATATTTCTGTTGGTGGTCGGCTTCGGCGCCACGCCCGCGCGGGCCGAATTCAGCGACGACGACAGGGCAGATATCGCGCGGATGGAATCCTACCTCAACGGCATCCGCTCGTTGCAGGCGCAGTTCGTTCAGGTGGCCGAGAACGGCAGCGTCGCGGAAGGAACGTTTTCTCTCGAGCGCCCGGGCCGGCTGCGCTTCGAATACACGCCGCCGACGCCGATTCTGATTGTCGGCACCGGCAAGACGCTGGTTTTCTACGATGCCGAATTGGGGCAGGTGAGCCGGCTTCCGATCGATCGCACCCTGTTGGGATTCCTGAGCGCCGAGATCTTCGCCTTCGATGACTCCGTCATCGTCGAGGCCGTGATCCGCGAGCCCGGCCTGCTGGCGGTGACGGTGCGGGATTCGAAACACCCCGCCGAGGGGTCGGTGACGATCCTGTTCAGCGACGCCCCGCTGCGACTGCGCCAGTGGCAGGTGCGGGACGCCCAGGGCAAGCTGACTACAATTGCGCTGACCGACCTGCGGACCAATCTTGCACTCGACCCGGAGCTGTTCCGGTTCGTCGATCCGGACCCGTTCGGGCGCGTGACACCGCCTTGAGGGGAAAATCGCGCGGCGCCCGCATCCCG
>CAZTAK010000122.1:0-2227 GCA_964611585.1 uncultured Alphaproteobacteria bacterium | reverse complement strand
CGTTCGGGCGCGTGACACCGCCTTGAGGGGAAAATCGCGCGGCGCCCGCATCCCGGCCTTGAAAGCGGAGCGCGAATACCGTTCACTGCCCGCCCCGATCTTCATCGAGCCCGAAAGCGCCTCGTGACACCGAACGCCGCACCCACACCGATCATTGGCATTCCCGCGTCGTTCCGGCGGTTCAACGGCATGCGCGTCCACGGCGTCGGATCGAGCAATGTCGATGCCGTTGCCAACGTGTCCGGCGGGATTCCGGTCCTGATTCCGGCGATCGGCGATCGCGTCGATGCGCGCGGTGTGCTGTCCGGTATCGATGGCCTGATGCTGACCGGCGGCGCCACCAATATCGAACCGCACCACTATGGCGGACCGCCGCCGCGCGCGGGCGACGATCACGACCCGGCGCGCGACGCCACCTCCCTGCCGTTGATCCGCGCCGCCATCGACATGGGCGTGCCGGTGTTCGCCATTTGCCGCGGCTTTCAGGAATTCAACGTGGCGCTGGGCGGAACGCTGCATCAGTTCTTGCACGAGGTGGCGGGACGATTCGACCACCGCCGCGACCGTACCAAACCCATCGCCGCGCAAATGGCCCCGATCCACGGCATCGCGGTTTCCGGCGGCGCCGCCCTCGAAGACATTCTCGGAGCCCGGGAAGCAAAGGTGAATTCGCTGCACGGCCAGGGCGTCGATGGTATCGCACCGGGAATGACGGTCGAGGCGCTGGCCCCGGACACTACCGTCGAGGCCCTGAGCGTCAACGCCGCGCACGCCTTTGCGCTCGGGGTCCAGTGGCACCCGGAATTCAGCGCCGAGGACGATCCCGTTTCGCGCGCCCTGTTTGAAGCCTTCGGCGAGGCCGCGCGGGAGCGTGCCCTCGGGCGCTGCAGCAACGGTAACGGCCAGTGATCGATGATCTCGAATCCGGGTCGCCCGACCCGGACCTGCCCGAATACCAGCGCCTGACGCAGCTTGCGGAATTCACCCAGCGGCTCAACGACGTGCCGTGGTTTACCCGCGTCGGCATGGCGCTCGAACCGGATGAAGAAGATGTAGCCGAAGCTTATCTTTCGGCGGCGGGTTTCCCGGGTGCGGGCATCGGCCTGATCGAGAGCTGGAACGATGCCGCCCAGATCGCCGAAAATCCCGAGTGGAACAGCGACTGGTGGGAAGCCGAAGAGCAGCTTCGCGCCGGTTTGGTGACCGACGCCCTTGAAACGCTGGACGAGACCGATGTCTCGAATCTATTGAACCACGCCGCCGCTGCCGCCGCCGGGGCGGCCGGCGACGCCGCCACCGAGGCCGCGCTTCAGGCCGGGTTCGAAGACGAGGCCTTCGTGATGGCGGCCGCCGGTATGGCGACCGCGGCGAGTTACACCATGGGGCTCATCATTGCGGCGGCGGCAGACGACGACCACCCGTTCGCGCTGAAATTCCAGTTGTTCGAATTCGGCCGCTGCCCGGTCGGCGTCATCGGGACGACGTTTTCGCTGTTCTGATCGAACCGCGTTCGGCGATCCCTGAACGGACGAAACGGCCCAACCTTCTTGAAGAAAAGCGCAACGTGACCCGGAGGGCCTGAACCGCGCCGGTTCAAGGCGCTCGGATACAGCGCTAGAGCTTTTCCCGGTCGCATGCGCTCACGCGAAAAGCTCTATCCCTTTGACATAGAACGCAAATCGTCGTCACCGGCTCAGGATTTGCGCTCGACCCGGTAAAGGTAGTACCGCCCCGGTGCCACATCCGGGGGCAACGGCAGCGCCCTCCAGCCGGCGGACCCCATGTCCTGATCGCCGGCGACGATCGCGCCCGGCGCCAGAAGAAGCGCCAGCAACGGTGCAATATTCCGCGCCAGCAGAGCGCTCGCTGCCTTGTCGCCGGAACCGATGTCGCAATGGGCAAGCGCCGCTTTCGCCGGCAGCCGCGCCGCCGCCGCCGCCGGGAGGGCGTCTTCGAAGTTTCCGAGAATCAGGTGATCGGCATCGGGTACGCAGTCGGGGTGGGCGGCAACTTTGCGGTCGAACACGAATATCTCGCGGTCGGGTAGGCGGCATCGCAGGTGATCGTAGGTGCGCCCGTTGCCGAGCCCGAGTTCAAGCACCGGACCTGGCACATCGGCGATCAGGCCGATGGCGCGGTCGAGGCAGGCGCGCTGGGCGGTGAGGCGCCGGATGGCGCTGTCGAGACGGGTCATCGGCGTCCGCACCCCTCGGGCCCCGAACAAACG
>CAZTAK010000121.1:0-3582 GCA_964611585.1 uncultured Alphaproteobacteria bacterium | reverse complement strand
CTAGGCCGTCACCGAGCCCGCGACAAGACTTGCAAACACGATCCAGCCGGTCCACTTGTTGGCGCGGAACATTCTGAGACAGATTTCCGGATCGTCGGTATCGACGCGCCACGCCTGCCACATCAGGTGAACAAAGGCGAGCGCGAGGCCGCCATAGAACAGGGTGCCAAGACCCGCGAGCGCGCCCGCGAGCCCGAACAGGGCCGCCGCCAGCGCGTAAGCGAGATAAAGAAACGCCCGTGTGCGGTTCCCCAGCCGGCGGGCGGACGACTTGACGCCGATGAGGGCATCGTCGTCCTTGTCCTGATGGGCGTAGATGGTGTCGTAGCCAAGCGTCCAGGCGATGCCGCCGCCGTAAAGCGCCAGCGCCGGAAAGCCGAGGTTGCCCGTGGCCGCGGCCCACCCCAGCAGCGCGCCGTAATTAAACGCAAGCCCGAGCCACGCCTGCGGCCACCAGGTAATGCGCTTCATGAACGGATAGCCTGCGATCAGGATCAGCGAGGCGAGCCCGACCCCGATCGCAAAGCGGTTGAAGGTCAAGAGCACGGCGAGCCCGATCAGGCCTTGCAGCGCCATGAACAGCACCGCGCGCGTCACACTGACCGCGCCCGAGGGGATCGGCCGGGTGCGGGTACGCTCGACCTCGGCGTCGTATTTGCGATCGACGATATCGTTGTAGGTGCAGCCGGCGCCGCGCATGGCGATGGCGCCCGCGGCGAAGAGAGCAAGCAACACCGGGTCCGGCAATCCGAAAAAAGACCAGCCCGTATTCTCGGACGTTGCGGCCAGCGCTAGCGCCCACCAGCCCGGCCACAACAGGAGCCAGGTGCCGATCGGCCGGTCGATCCGGGCGAGCCGCAAATAGGGCCGCGCGAACGGCGGCGCCGCGCGGTCGACCCAGTTGCCGGGTACGGAATCCTTGGTTGCGGTGTCCATGCTTCTTTCGATGCCGCGCGGGCCATACACAGGGCGGCGCCCCTCGGCTATGCTGTACCGCGCCTGCCGCGCCTTGTCCAAGGCGGGCTGAAAGCGGAATTGTGTTCATGTCCTCCGTTCCCCGGCTATTTGTCGATGCGGACCTCGACTACGGCGCCAAGGTGGACCTCGGCGACGCTCAGGCCCATTACGTCGGTACCGTCCTGCGCCTCGGTCGCGGCGACGCCATTTCGCTGTTCAACGGCCAAGACGGCGAATGGCAGGCGACCATCCTTGAAGCCGGCCGCAAGACCGTTCGCCTTGCAGTGGCGGAGTGGATGCGCCCGCAATCGCCCGCACCCGATCTGTGGCTGGTCTGCGCACCGGTCAAACGCCAGGCGATGGAACTCACCGTCGAGAAGGCGACTGAACTGGGAGTGTCGGAAATTCATTTTGCCGGGTCGGCCTATACGCAACGCGGCAAGATCAACCTCGACCGTCTCGGTGCTATCGCCATCGAGGCCGCCGAACAGTGCGGCCGGCTCGATGTGCCCGCGCTCGCCGCGCCGGTGACGCTGCCCGTACTGCTCAATGGCTGGCCCGCCGACCGGCTGATTCTCTATTGCGACGAATCGGGTCGCTCGCCGCCGGTGGTCGATGTGCTGGCGGGCGCCGGTCAGCCGGTGCAGGCCGGGGTCGAGCGCATCGCCCGCGACGTCGGCCGGGTGATCGAAGACGTGGTCGAGAGTTTTCTGGGCGGCGAAACCAAGCCCGCCAAGCCCGATCAACCCGTGCGCGCCGCCGGGCCGGTCGCCGTGATCAATCCGTGGGCGGTTCTGTGCGGCCCCGAAGGTGGCTTTACGCCGGACGAACGGGAAACGCTGTCGCGCCACCCGATGGTGCGCGCGGCAAGCCTTGGCCCCCGGACGCTCCGCGCCGAGACCGCCGCGTTGGCGGCGCTCGCGGTCTTTCAGGCGCTGCAAGGCGACTGGCGCGGTTAGAGCGCTATCGGCAAGGCTTGAACCGGTGCGGGTCAAGTTCTTTTGGTATTGCTCTCCTCATAAAGAAGTTAGAGTCGCTTTGTCCGTTCGGTGATCGCAAGAAGCGATTCCGCCTGAACGGGTGCTGCTCTGGTGGCGCGCCGGTTAAACCCCGATTGGCTATTGAATCGGGGGACCATTCGGCGATACTTGGCGGCAATTCAGCATAACGGCAACGAGTCGCATTTTTTCATGACGAGCATTTTTGAAGGATCGTGCGCCGGGGCGACCCGGCGTGACGTTCCCCGTGCGCGCTGACATGGCGGTAACGACAGCCCCTGATTTGTCGGCACCGGTCGACTCCAAGGCAGAACTGGTCGAATACCTCGAGACCGGTTCGAAGCCCGAAAGCGCCTGGCGCATCGGTACCGAGCACGAGAAATTCGCCTTTCAACTGTCGGATTTGCGCCCGCTTGCCTACGACGGGCGGCCGGGCATCCGCGCGCTTCTGGAAGGCTTGCAGCGGTTCGGCTGGCAGCCGGTGATGGAGGGCGAGAACGTTATTGCCCTCGCCCTCGAAGGCCAGGCGATCACCCTTGAACCGGGCGGTCAGTTTGAACTTTCGGGTGCGCCGCTCGAGACCCTGCACCAAACCTGCGACGAGGTTCACCGCCATCTCGCGCAAATCAAAGAGGTCGCGGGCGAAATGGGGGCCGGGTTCCTGGGCATCGGCTTCCAGCCGAAGTGGCCACGCGCGGACATCCCGGTGATGCCCAAGTCGCGCTACGGGATCATGATCGAATACATGCCGGCCAAGGGGCCGACCGGCCTCGACATGATGCTGCGTACCGCGACGATTCAGGTGAATCTGGACTTCGCGAACGAAGCCGACATGGTGAAGAAGTTTCGCGTCGGGCTCGCCCTGCAACCGGTGGCGACGGCCCTGTTCGCGAGTTCGCCGTTCACCGAGGGCAAGCCCAACGGTTTGCTCAGCTATCGTAGCGACGTCTGGACCGGCACCGACCCGGACCGTACCGGCATTCTGCCGTTCGTCTTTGACGACGGCATGGGGTTCGAACGTTATGCCGAGCACGCGCTCGACGTGCCGATGTACTTCGTCGCCCGCGGCGGTGAGTACATCAATGCGGCGGGGCAGTCGTTCCGGGATTTTCTCGATGGCCGGCTGCCGGCGTTGCCGGGTGAGAAACCAACGCTCAAGGATTGGGAAGACCACCTGACGACGCTGTTTCCCGAGGTGCGCATGAAGCAGTTTCTGGAAATGCGTGGCGCCGACGGCGGAACGTGGGGGCGGATTTGTGCCCTGCCGTCGCTGTGGGTCGGCCTGTTTTACGATTCCAATGCGCTCGGGGCGGCTTGGGACCTGGTCAAGGATTTCAGCGCCGAAGACCATATCTATCTGCGCCGCGAGGCGCCCCGGCAGGCGCTCAGTACGCCGTTCCGGGACGGGACGATTCAGGATCTCGCCAAACGGGTGGTGGACATTGCGCGAAGCGGTCTGAAGGCGCGCGGCCGGCTCGACGGTGGCGCCAGCGACGAGACCGGCTATATCGACGAACTCGCCGAGATCGCCGCGACGGGCCGGACGCTGGCCGAGGAGCTTCTGGAAAAATACCACGGCCCCTGGAACGGCAGCGTCGATCCGGTGTTCGAGGAATACGCGTATTAG
>CAZTAK010000120.1:0-3595 GCA_964611585.1 uncultured Alphaproteobacteria bacterium | reverse complement strand
AACCTCACGGGAACCAACAAAAGCGATTCAATCTTATCGGGCGACGCTCTAGTGAACCCTATCTGACTCGGAGAGTCGCGTGGGTGGCTACCTTCCAATCTGTTGCGCTGTCGCCTTAGCAGCCGCTATACCATCAGCGGTGGCTGAACCGCTTAATTGCATCGAAAGATCCAAATTCGTCCGCCACCTCTCGGACACTTACGCCGAAACACCCATTGCAATCGCGGTCACTGACGCCGGCAATGTGATTGAATTCCTATTTTCGAAATCCGGCGACAGCTGGACCATCATCACGACGACGCCCAAGGGTGTTGCGTGCGCAATTGCGGCCGGCAGCAATTGGCAAATCTTGCAGCGTGACGTGACCCGGAAGAATTGATTGGGGGCAAATGTCCGAACTCATGGTCTATCCGCACCATCATGGCGGTGGCATCGGCTGAGGGCACGATACATGAAACGACTGGTATTGCCGCTTGTGGTCATTTTGCTCGCGAGCGCAGCGACGGCGAGGCAGTTCGACACCAATGACGGGCGCTGCCCTAACCACTCGACCGACCCCGGTCTTCGATTTGGTGCTTGCACTTGGCTGATCGACTCTGGGCGGTTGCAGGAAAATTCCCGTCCGGTGCCCTACCGCGACCGGGGCAACGCCAATTTCACCAAGGGCGATTACAACCGCGCCATCGAAGTCGCTTCAAGGACGATACCGAATTCCGACCAATTGTTCGATGCAAACATCCCCATAGCATACGCTAACCGGGGCAACGCCTATTTCGTTAAGCAGCAATACGACCGCGCGATCGCCGACTACGATACCGCGATCCGCCTCGATCCGAACTTTGCCGCGGCCTACTACAATCGGGGCCTCGCCTATGGGCACAAGCGCCAGTACGACCGCGCGGCCGCTGACTTCAGCTTCGTGATTCGCCTCCAGCTGGACCATGCCAAGGCATACAACAGCCTTGCCTGGCTTCTGGCGACGGCGTCCCGCTCGTCTATACGGAACGGTGCACGCGCCGTCGAATCCGCTTTGCGGGCGGTCTCGCTCAAGGACATCGCCGAGTACCGCGACACCCTTGCCGCCGCCTACGCGGAGGCGGGCCGGTTCACCGAAGCGGTCCGTGAGCAGAAGCGCGCGATTACAATGGCGCGTCAGGAAGGGATCAGTGACCTGGCGGGTTGGCTAACCCGATTGCGCCACTATAAACGAGGCTACCCGTTTCGGGAGTGATACCAGCTATCATTGATTGACCTGTTTCACCGGAGAGAAATTCACCACCGGGCAGGAGCGGTTGACGTCGTGGTGCCTCACACCACAAGCGGATCGCAACGCCCCGATGGTCCGTTTCCACCCGACGCGACGGGTTGGCGATTTTCGCCAGCGAGGTCGTGCCTCGGCTGCCGGAGTGAGGCTCCGGCCTCTGTCGCTCTCCCGCGGGCTGCGTGATTCCGGGATTTGGGTCCGCTTTTCGACTAATTACGGTAGACCGCGGTGCCCAGGAGGACCGGCGCCTTGCGCGCACGAACGGCCCATGCTCGCCATGGACGCGAGCCACCGCTGCGGCGCGAACATGACCTCGGCTCGCGAGGCCCTCGGCGATGTCGCGAGGTTTAGCTTACCGTCAGGGGAAAGTGGATCACGGTCCGTATACGAAAGAACCGTCGACCATCGTTGCCAAGCAATTGATCTGGTCGAGCTCATGGGGGGCAGCAGTCAACGGGTTCCGTGAAAGCACCGCGCAATCGGCGAATTGTCCGGCGACGAGGCGGCCTTTGCTGTCTTCCTCGAAGGTGAACCATGCGCCGGCCCAGGTCAGCGCCTCCAACGCGGCTTCAGCGGTAACCTTTCCCGCCTCACCGATCACTCTGTTGGTGGTGCGCTCTTCACGACACGTCATCGCGTAGATAACCGCAAGCGGGTCGTAGGGCGTGTTATCGGTGCCCGCCGCCACCGCGACGCCCAGGTCGCGCAGCTGCTTCGCCGGCGCGACAAGCTCGCTTTCGGCTTCCCCGAGATCGAAGAACGCGGCGCCATTCTTCCACAGGTGATGCAGTGGGATGAGAGTGACGCCGACGCCCAACGCCTTCAGCGCGCGCAAGTCGTCCATCCCGGAAAGGCTCATGTGCTCGATGACCCAGCGGCGCGACCGAATATTGTATTGGCTGTCCACCCGCTCGAGGATGGGGATGATCTCACGCTGTTTGCCGGCCGACGCGATCGTGTGCACCCTCAGATCGTACTTGGCGGCCAGCATACAGAGCTCTTCGAACTCGGTTGGGGTAAAGGCGTGCCAGTGAAAGCTCCAATATCCGGTGTCGTTGGCTTGCTCCCTCGCCAGTTGGGCGGCCAAGGGATCGCCGCCATAGGCGATGTGAACACCGGACACGCGCAGCATCGGATCGCCAAGACCCCGGCCGCGCGCATGGCCGAGCCAGTCGCGCATCGTGGTCTCGGCGTCGGCGACCGACGACCAAGGCGGATTGATCACCATGCCGACGCGCATTGTCAGCTCGCCGGCGTTCCACAGGTCCTGATAGATCCGCATGACTTCCGGCGAGCAACCATGACCTTCATAGATGCTGGTCGTGCCCTTGGAGTGATACAGCTTCATGGCCTCGCGGACACCTTTTCGCCGGTCCTCGTGGCTGAATTTGGGAACCTCGGGCATCAAGTCGAGCTGGGCCGATTCGCGGGGATTGTGATCGACGAAGACACCGGTCGGCTCACCAACCTGGTCCTTCAGGATCTCGATCCCGGCGAGGCGTGGCATCGTGGCGCGATCGATTCCGTTCAGTTTCAACGCAAGAGAGTTCAGCGCCATGTAGCACGGCGGCTTGCCCCAGTAGCCGGACGGCGGAAGAATGCACACCGGATGGTCGGGCGCCGCGCGGTCGAGTTCCTCGCGCACCGGCATTCGCCCCTCGGCCAGCGCGGCGGGGCCGGCGAAGTAGTGCGGCGGATCGCCCACCGGCATTGTCACGATCCAGCAACCGGGCGGCGTCTTTGTCGCCAGGTCGGTGATGCGTGCCACCACATCCGCCAAGGATCGGGCGCCGGCAAGCGACGGACGCATCAGTTTCAGGCCTTCGGTATCCATGTGAGCGTGCGAGTCGTTGAAACCCGGAACGATTGCCGCGGTGGCGAAATCGTGGACCTCCGTCCGGCCGGTGCCCAGGCGCATCACGTCCTTCCGCGCGCCGACTTCCAGAATCCGGCCGCCCTTTATGGCGACGGCCTCGGCAACGGTTCCGTTCCCGTCGAGGGTGACGACCTGACCGAATAGGATGCTGTCCGCGAACTCGTCGATCTCACCTGCCATGATCTTCATCCTCGGCATCCGGGGTATCGCTAATGATCGAACAACCGACGGGCGCTTGCAAAGCTGAATCGAGCCACGGAGCTCACGGGTAATCCTTGTGATTTCCGGTCTGGGGTGGTTGGTGGGATCAGGTGATCTCGATCACGCGGTCGGAGGGTGGGTCGGTATAAAGCTCCTGGACGAGATCGGCGCGGCGCTCGCGTGCGGCGCGCTGATTGATATAGTGACCAGCCCCCATTGTGTGGTCCGGTTTGAATGTTAGTTCATGGTGGGCC
>CAZTAK010000119.1:0-3995 GCA_964611585.1 uncultured Alphaproteobacteria bacterium | reverse complement strand
CCACGCTTTGGGAAAATCGGAGCCTTCAGGGCTTGTTCGAAATGCTGGGGCGGGCCATCGACGAAGCGCTCGATGGCAAAAGCCCCCCCCCCATCGAGCTCGCCGACATGCTGAACGCTGCGTCCGAGGTCGCCGAAGCGCAAGCGGCGGGCCGCTTCGGAGTCCTTTCCTGGCAAGAGATGATGCGTGGCGAGAAGGCCCGGACCAATGAGGGCCGCCGGTTCATCCTGATCCAACCGACGCTTGACTTCGGCTCCTTGCAACCGGCCACCAAGGCAATTGACGGCCTTCGCGCAATCGCCGCCGAGCTTAAGCTCAACGGGGCCCACGGTGTGCGCGTCCGTCTCACCGGATCGGCGGCCCTGGCCCAGGAAGAGCTCAAGAGCGTCGAGAAGGGGATAGGCCTGGCGGGGGTGCTTTCCCTGACGCTGGTCATCTTCCTCCTGCTCGCCGGGATGCGCTCGCTGCCGCTGGCCGGGGCGGTACTGGTCACCTTGATTATGGGACTGGTGTGGACGGCCGGCTTCGCGACGCTTGCCGTCGGAGCGCTCAACCTGATCTCGGTGGCGTTCGCCGTCCTCTTCATCGGCCTCAGCGTCGATTTCGGAATCCATTTCGGGCTGCGCTACAAGGAGGCGATTGATCGGGGGGACGACAACGCTGCGGCGCTATCCGAAGCGGCGGAACAGGTCGGTGGCGCGCTGACGCTGTGCGCCGTCGCGGCGGCAATCGGGTTCTTTTCGTTCCTGCCGACCGATTATACAGGGCTCGCCGAACTCGGCTTGATCGCCGGGGCGGGCATGTTCATCGCCTTCTTCGCCAACATCACCGTTTTGCCCGCTTTGCTGGCGCTGAGACCGCCTGCCCGGCGCGGCATGGCGGGGCGTGGCGTCTCTCGGTTCGGTTCGTTGGCGGTTGCGCGGGGTCGTGGCCGGGCCGTCGTCGCCGGGGCGCTGGTGCTGACGTTGGCAGCGGCGGCGTTGCTGCCGCAGGCGCGTTTCGATTTCGATCCTCTTCACCTCAAGGACCCGAAGACGGAATCGGTGAGCACCCTGTTCGACCTGATGGAGGACGGCCGCACCAGTCCCTACGTCGTCACCGTTCTCGCCCGGGACCTGGCCACGGCAGTAGCGTTGGCCAAAAGGATTTCCCGGCTCGACGAGGTGGACGAGGCGGTGACCCTGGCCGACTACGTGCCCGAGGACCAGGAGGACAAGTTGGCGATTATCGAGGACATGGCGCTTTTTCTTTCCCCGTCCCTGGTCGTGCCGCCGCGCATCACCCGGCCGGACGCGGCCGAGCGGCGCGCCGCCCTTGACGCTTTCAGACCCAAACTGGCGCGATTCTCGAATGCCGCCAGGGACGAGAAGACGCGCGCCGCGGCGGGGCGCCTAATGGCCGCGCTCGACGGGCTCGTGGGCGCCGAATCCGGGGCCATTGGCACGCTGGAGGAGTTGGAAGTCCGATTGACTTCCACCCTGACCAACCGCCTGGACGTGCTGCGCCAATCGCTGGACGCGGCGCCCATGACCCTGGAAGACCTGCCCCCCGGTTTACGGGAACGGAACGTGGCGGCGGATGGCCGGTCGAAGATCAACGTCTACCCTAAGGTCGGCAACCCCGGCCGGGAGCAGTTGAAGCGATTCGTCGAAGCGGTGCGCTCGGTGGCGCCGCGGGCCACCGGATCGCCCGTGGTTATCTTCGAATCCGGCACGATCGTCGTCGCCGCGTTCCGAGACGCGGCCCTGATCGCGCTAGGCGTCATTGCCTTGATGCTGGCGGTCTTGCTGAGACGGGTGCGCGACGTGATCTTGGTGTTCGCCCCCCTGGTACTGGCGGCGCTTCTTACGGTGGCGGCGTCCGTTCTGTTCGACCTGTCGTTCAACTATGCCAATGTGATCGTCTTGCCGCTTCTATTTGGCTTGGGGGTCGCCAACGGCATCCATCTCATGTTACGTGAACGAAGCGAGGCGGACGTCGGTGCGGTCATGGAGACGAGCACGCCACGAGCCGTGACCTTCAGCGCCCTGACGACGGTAGGGTCATTCGGCAGCATGGCACTGTCGGGCCATTTGGGGACATCGAGCATGGGGCTCCTTCTGACCATTGCCATGGTCCTCAACCTGGTGTGTACCCTCGGGGTCCTGCCCGCGTTGATGGTGGTCTGGCCGAGGGCGCCGGAAAGGAAGGCTTCGCCATGACCCTGGTACCGGAGGCTGCCGTCCGCAAGCAAGGCGGGGAACCGCGCCAATTGCTTCCCCTGGTGCGTCACCTTTCCTCATGGCTTACGCCGCGTCTCGTCCGGCTTCCCGTGAGCGCCAACCACATAACCGCGGCTTCTTTGTTGTTGGGCCTGGGATGCGCCTGGAGCTTCTTTCAGGGAAGTGCGGCGTGGACGGTCGCTGGCGCGGTTCTCTTAATCGCCAGCACCGTGCTCGACTATTGCGATGGCGAAGTCGCCCGCCTCAAGGACCAGTGCACCACGTTCGGCATGCATTTCGACACGTTTGCCGACTGGGTCGTTAACAGCGGATTTTTTGTCAGTCTGGGTTTTGCGACCGCCCGTACGGCGGACCAGGATGTGTGGCTGTGGCTGGGGTTGATCGCCGCCGTGGGGAGCACAATCAACTACGTCATCTGGTTGGTCTACGCTAGCCGCGAAAAAGCTCGAGAGGGGAAACGGGACGACGTCGAAGACGCCCCCAGGCCGGGCGCGTGCCCCCGCGATGCGACGGGGTGGGTGGTATTCGCCTTCCGCGAACTAACCCGTGCCGACTTTTGCTTTATTGTCCTGGCGCTTGTCCTTTTTGATGTGGTTTGGGTGTTATTGCCGGCGGCTGCAGTTGGCGCGCAGGTGTACTGGCTTACCCGGTTCTCTGGTGGCGCCGGCGACTATCGCGTGTGAACCGAGAAAACGGAGTGGCATGCGTTTACTCAAGACCCTTTATTTTCTGATCGGTGTGGCGCTTCTCGCCACCGTCCTAATGCAGATTGACGGCGGCGAAGTCATGGCGCGTGTCAGAGAGGTGGGATGGGGCCTGGCGGTTGTTTTAGGCCTCTATTTTGCGGCTTTCTCCATCGATTCCCTGACCTGGCTACTGACACTGACCTCGATACCCTTGAGCGTCAAGGGGCTTTACCGGACGTGGAAGGTCCGTCTGGTCGGAGAATCGTTCAACGCCGTGATGCCGTTGGCGGGCGTGGGCGGTGAGCCGGTCAAGGCGGCGCTTCTGAAATCTCGCTATGGCGTGGGCTATGGGGAGGCCACCGCCTCGATAATCCTGGCGCGGACGATCAACCTCATCGCCCTTATGCTCTTTCTCGTCATTGGCTTCGCGTTCATGCTCGGCTCACCGGCGCTTCCCGCCTCCTACAAGGCAATGGTTGGCGCCGGTTTGGTGGTTCTGGTTTTCGGTACCTTCGTCGTGTTTGCCCTGCAACGGCTGCGCATTACGTCGCTGGCCGGAAGCTGGTTCCGCCAGTGGCGTTTAGCGAAACGCGTCGAGCGGATACTGCACCACATCTTCGAGTTAGATGCCCGGCTGGTGCGGTTTTATACGGCCCACCGCGAGCGGTTCGCGTGGGCGATCCTTTGGGCCTTCGCCAACTGGGTCTTGGGGGCGGTCGAGATTTACTACGCGATGTATTTCCTGGGGCACCCGGTGAGCTTCGTCGACGCCTGGATCATCGAGGCCGTGGCCCAACTCGTGCGCGCCGGCACGTTCTTCATCCCGGCCAGCATCGGCGCCCAGGAGGGGGCGTTCATGCTGGTGTGTGCGGCTATGACGGGATCGTTGGCGCTCGGGGTCGCGGTGGCGGTGGTCCGACGCATTCGCGAGATCGTGTGGATCGTGTGGGGGATTGGTCTCGGCTTGATGTACACCCTGAAGCCGGCGGTGGGACACATGACGGTGGAGGAGAGCGAACCGGGTCCGAGTAGCTAGGGTCAGGACTCATTGATTGAGATAGAAGATGATGGAAGCGGCGATGCAGAT
>CAZTAK010000118.1:0-4062 GCA_964611585.1 uncultured Alphaproteobacteria bacterium | reverse complement strand
CGCGCGGCAAGCGAACAGGAAGCGCGTTGGCGCTGGCAGCGCGGCCTGAGTATTTGACGGCAGGTGCCAACCGTGACGCGAAAAAGGGGGTTTCAAAAGAAGGATTCCGAAACATTCTTTGGCTGCTTCGCGGCGTCCCGTATCCAAGAACCTTTTGGGCGACGATTTCCGGGGAATCGATTGAACGAATAGTCGGGGGAAAATCGGGCAACGATAGAATGACCGCCCTATTTCGGGAGGTGCAAGGCCTCCCAATATCGCGAACAATCGTGGAGGCTGTCGCCAAGCAAAAAGACTTCATGCGCCGTATTCGATCGGATAGCGGCGGTGGTGCTCGGGATCGGCTTCTCCGAGAGGAAATTTTGTTGCTGTCGGGAAATTACGACGCAGAAACGATCCAAGCGCTCGGCCTACCAGCTTGTGAGGGTAGCGAGTTCATTTCCCTCAAAGTCAAGAACCAACGAGAACGGCAGATCGTTCGTAGTGCCGGTTTTGATATTTGATGGCTGACAAAATATCGCGGGCCCGCCGCTCCGATAACATGAGGGCTATCAGGTCAAAGGATATGGCCCCGGAATTGGTTGTTCGCCGTCTCGTGCACGGCCTTGGGTACCGCTACCGGCTGCATAAGAGGGAATTGCCGGGCAAGCCCGATTTGGCATTCGGGCCGCGAAATAAGGTCATATTTGTTCATGGCTGTTTTTGGCACCAGCATAAGAAATCGGCTTGTCTGGACGGACGATTGCCCAAGTCCAACATTGATTACTGGAAGCCAAAACTACGGAGCAATACTGATCGTGACGCCGAAAACCTGAGGCGTCTTAAGGAGCTAGGCTGGAAGGCGTTGGTCATTTGGGAGTGCGAAACCAAGGACATAGACGGCCTGAAAGAGACGATTACGAGTTTTCTGGATGGCGGACATTGAGGGGGCGTAACAGGCGGATACATGCTGTCAACCACTCCCGACCCCTTTACGCCTAGCCCCCCTCAGGCCTGCGTGCCGCCCACCGTGAGGCCGTCGATGCGTAAACTCGGCTGGCCGACGCCGACCGGCACCAGCTGGCCGTCCTTGCCGCAACTGCCGATGCCGTCGTCGAGTTCGAGGTCGTCGCCGATCGCCGAAATCCGGGTGAGCACGTCGGGCCCGTTGCCGATCAGGGTCGCGCCTTTTACGGCTGCGCCGATCTTGCCGTTTTCGATGAGATAGGCTTCGGTGCAGGAAAACACGAACTTGCCGCTGGTGATGTCCACCTGGCCGCCGCCGAAATTCACCGCATAGAGCCCGTTGCCGGCACCGGCGATGATTTCGTCGCGGCTCTGGCTTCCTTCCAGCATGAAGGTGTTGGTCATGCGCGGCATCGGCGTGTGGGCATAGCTCTGGCGGCGACCGTTGCCGGTGGGCGCCATGTTCATCAGGCGCGCGTTCAGCCGGTCTTGCAGGTAGCCGACCAGGATTCCGTCCTCGATCAGCACCGTGCGGCCGGTGGGCGTGCCCTCGTCGTCGATGGTGAGGGAACCGCGGCGGTCCTGAATCGTGCCGTCGTCGATCACGGTGACGCCAGCGGCGGCGACGCGCTCACCCATCAGCCCGGCGAAGGCGCTCGTCTTTTTGCGGTTGAAATCGCCCTCGAGGCCGTGGCCGATCGCCTCGTGCAGCAGGACGCCGGGCCAGCCCGGTCCCAATACGACGGTCATTTCGCCGGCCGGTGCCGGAACCGATTCGAGATTGACCAGCGATTGCCGCAGCGCCTCGTCGACGCTGTTCATCCAGCCGGTCTCGCCGATGAACCCGGCATAGCCCGCCCGCCCGCCCGACCCGTAACTCCCGGTCTCCTGGCGCTCGCCCTCGCCGGTGACGATCTGCACGTTGAGGCGCACCAGGGGGCGGATGTCGCCCACGGTTTGTCCGTCGGCCCGCATCAGGTGAACCACCTGCCACGAGCCCGCCAGCGTCGCCGACACCTGGCGCACCCGCGAATCCCTGGCGCGCGCATAGGCGTCGATGTCCTGCAGCAACTTTACCTTGTCCTCGAAGGCGACCTCGTTGATCGGGTTTTCATCGACATAGAGATGCCGATTGGTGCCGGTGGGCGCCGCGCTCATGGTGCCGGCATGGCCCGCGCGCACGCCTTGCACCGCATCGGCCGCACGTTTGATCGCCGCCTCCGAGAGTTCCGAGGCGTGGGCGTATCCGGTCGATTCGTCCGCCACCGCGCGCAGTCCGAGACCCTGTGCGGTATCGAAACTCGCGCTCTTGAGGCGGCCGTCGTCGAAGACGAGCGCTTCGCTCTGGCGGTATTCAAGATAGAGCTCGCCGTCGTCGGTGCCGGCAAGGGCGTCCGAGACCAGGCGCTCGACGCGACGCTCGTCGAGGCCGGTGCGGCCGAACAAGAGGTCCTGGGGGGTCGGCGTGTCGGTCATGGTCGTTTCCCGATCGTTGTCGTCTGCAAGGCTGGTGCGGCGCGGTGCCCGGACCGATGAGTCCGCGGCCGGGCGCCCCCGATTGCTGCCAGCCTAGCACGGCCGCCGCCGCCAATAGGCCCACGCCCATTGGGGATAAACCCTGAACCTTGCGCCGGCCACCCGTAACGCAGGGCCTTGGGCGACGAATTCCGCGCCATCGTTTAATTGCCGTCCGGGCGCTCACCGCGGGGTAGCGTCCCGCGCCGATGTCGGTTAAAAACGAGCGCCGCCGCCCCTGTTTCATGCGGGGTCACGGCCTGCGAAATGGTATCCGGGCCAGGGGGCCCAAGGTAGACGGGGGATGCGAAGGGCAGCGGCAACAGCCGGCCCCGACATTTGCCCCGACCAGGAGCGACATACGACCATGTGGGCAAAACGTGCGATTGCCGCCGCCGCCGGCGGCGTCGGCCTGGGATTGGCGGCGATGACGCCGGCGCTCGGCCAGGAACAGAGCGGTCTGGGTCAGCCAGTGCCGTGGCAAATGGGCTTCCAGGAAGCCGTGACGCCGGTGATGGAGCGGATCAACGATTTCCACAATCTCCTCATTACGATCTCGATCCTGATTGTGATTTTCGTTGTCGTCCTGTTGGGCTACGTCATGTTCCGCTTCCGGGCGAGCCGCAACCCGGTGCCCAGCCGCACCACTCACAATACGCTGCTGGAAATGATCTGGACCGTGATTCCGGCCCTCATTCTGGTGGTGATTGCGGTGCCCTCGTTCCGGGTTCTCTATTACATGGACCGGGCCGCGGACGCCGAAATGACCATCAAGGCGATCGGCAGCCAGTGGTTCTGGACCTACGAATATCCGGACCACGGTAATTTCGTTTTTAATTCGCTCATGGTGCCTGACGACGAAATCGGCGAGGGGCAGGTGCGGCTATTGGAAACTGATACCCGCGTGGTGGTGCCGGTCGATACCACGATCCGGCTGCTGGTGACCGCCAACGACGTTATCCACGCCTGGGCCATCCCGTCCTTCGGGATCAAGCTCGACGCGGTGCCGGGCCGCATCAACGAAACCTGGTTTCGGGTCGAGCGCGAAGGGGTCTTCTACGGTCAGTGTTCGGAACTGTGCGGTATCAATCACGGATTCATGCCCATCGTCGTCGAGGCCGTTTCCAAGGAACGGTTCAACGAATGGGTCGAAGAGGCCCGGGAGGAATTTGCGGGCCGGCGCGACGAAGACGAAAGCGGCGAAACGTTTGTCGCCGCCGCGCGCCGCAGTGCAACCACGCAATAGACGGACGGCCTGAGGGAGACGAGATTCAGTATGGTTCACGAGGCAACAGTTGACGATCGCGGCGGCCGCCCCCTGGGCTGGCGGCGCTGGGTGTATTCCACGAACCACAAAGACATCGGCACCATGTATATCCTGTTCGCCATCTTCGGCGGGGTGGTGGGCGGACTGTTCTCTCTGCTGATTCGACTGGAAATGATGTCCCCGGGCATGCAGTTCTTCGGCGAGGACTATCAGTTCTTCAACGTCGTCATTTCCGGTCATGGCCTGATCACGGTGTTCTTCATGGTCATGCCGGCATTCATCGGCGGCTTCGGCAACTGGTTCGTGCCGCTGATGATCGGGGCGCCGGACATGGC
>CAZTAK010000117.1:1963-4099 GCA_964611585.1 uncultured Alphaproteobacteria bacterium | reverse complement strand
CGAGTCCGTCGTGCAGTCCTCGCGGCCGTTGCTGATCATCGCCGAAGACATCGAAGGCGAGGCGCTGGCGACCCTGGTGGTCAACAAGCTCCGTGGCGGCCTCAAGGTCGCAGCGGTCAAGGCGCCGGGCTTCGGCGACCGCCGCAAGGCGATGCTCGAAGACATCGCCATCCTGACCGGCGGTCAGGTGATCTCGGAAGACCTCGGCATCAAGCTCGAAAACGTGACCCTCGACATGCTCGGTACGGCGAAGACGGTTTCCATCACCAAAGAGGAATCCACCATCGTCGATGGCGCCGGCAAGAAGAAGGACATCAAGGGCCGGTGCGACCAGATCCGCGCCCAGATCGAGGAAACGACTTCCGAATACGACAAGGAAAAACTGCAAGAGCGGCTGGCCAAGCTGGCCGGCGGCGTCGCCGTTATCAAGGTCGGCGGGGCCACCGAGATCGAGGTGAAGGAACGCAAGGACCGCGTCGACGATGCGCTGCATTCGACCCGCGCCGCGGTCGAGGAAGGCATCGTGCCGGGCGGCGGTGTTACGCTGCTCTACGCGACCCGCGTCCTCAACAAGGTCAAGGTCGCCAACCACGATCAGCAGATCGGTGTCGACATCGTGCGCCGGGCGCTTGAATCGCCGGTGCGCCAGATTGCCGAGAACGCCGGGGTCAACGGCGCCGTCGTTGCCGGCAAGCTGCTCGAAAACAAGGACCCCACGTTCGGGTTCGATGCTCAGACCGAGAAATACACCGACATGATCAAGGCCGGCATCGTCGATCCGGCCAAGGTGGTGCGGACCGCGCTCGAAGACGCGGCCTCGGTCGCCGGGCTTTTGATCACCACCGAGGCGATGGTGGCGGAAAAACCCGAGCCCAAGGCGCCGATGGCTGCCCCCGATATGGGTGGCATGGGCGGCATGGGTGGCATGGGCGGCATGATGTAGCCGCGCAGACCCGCGTAACGAAAAGGGGCCCCTTGGGGGCCCCTTTTTTTGCCAAACGCGGCGGCGCCGGTTCGACCGGATCGGCTTCGAGCCCTTCGACCTGTTCCCGCAACACAAAGAACACGCGGTCGATCAGGGCACGGCTTTCGCCTTGCATGGCCTCGCGGAACTTGGCCGGCCGGGCGAGGGCGTCCACCTCTTTCGCGGTGAACGGTTTCTTCTTCGCATTGAGCCCCTCGACCGCGGCCAGGCGTTCTTTCACCACCCACAGTTCCTCGGCCAGCACCATGCACACCGAAACCAGCTCATCGACGCCCTCGGCGCCGAAGAATTGCTGCTTCCCGCCCCGGACGCTGTAGCGCAGTCTGCCGTTGCCGCCTCCTGCCATGGCTATTTCCACGCGCCCAGGCAGTACCAGTGGATCCCCTTCGAGAACCGGCCGGTGTTCTGATTGGCCTTGCCGGTCTGGTGTTCGACCGAGCCCTTCACCGCCTTGGCCCCGAATTGCCCGAGGCTCGGGATGATGTACTGCACAAAGTTCTTCTTCTTGAAGCCGGGGCTCTTGCCCGTACTCAGCCGCCTAAACCTCGTCCCGCATGAACACGAAGCCGCCAAGCGACTGCTGGGTGCACATGATTTCGATGCGGTTGACGTTGACGTGCGCAGGCGCCGAGACGGCATAGACAATGGCGTCGGCGATGTCTTCGCCGGTCAGCGCCTCGAGCCCCGCGTAGGCGGCGTCCGACTGCGCCCGGTCGCCGTGAAAGCGCACCAGCGAGAATTCGGTTTCCGCCGCGCCCGGTTCGATGCAGGTCACGCGCACGTTCCTGCCGGCAAGATCGGCCCTCAAGTTGAGCGAAAACTGGTGCACGAACGCCTTCGTAGCGCCATAGACGTTGCCGCCGGGGTAGGGGTAGGCGCCCGCGACCGAGCCCAAATTCACCACATGCCCTTTCCCACGCTCCACCATTCCCGGCAGCACCGCGCGGGTGACGACCATCAGCCCGGTGACGTTGGTGTCGACCATCTCGATCCAGTCGTCGAGATCGGAGTCGTGCGCCGGCCCGAGGCCACGGGCGAGTCCGGCATTGTTGACCAGCACGTCGATTTCGGCGAACGCCGCCGGCAGCGATTCGACCGCGGCGAACACGGCGTCCGAATCGCGCACGTCGAGCGGCAGCGGGTGCAGCGCC
>CAZTAK010000117.1:0-1863 GCA_964611585.1 uncultured Alphaproteobacteria bacterium | reverse complement strand
GCGCCGTGGCCTCGCCGAATCCCGACGTCGCACCGGTCACCAGCACCGTCTGGCCTGAAAAATCCGTCATCGCTCGTCCTCTCGGGGGTCGTTCATTTGCGGGCCGTCTTTCTGCGCGCCGTCTTTCTGCGCGCGGTCTTTGCGGGCGCCCTCCGGTTTGTTGCTCTTGGCTTCCTGCCACAGCGATTCCATGTCTTCGAGCGTGGCGTCTTCGGCCGCCCGCCCTTGTTCGGCGAGGCGGTCCTCGATGTGCCGGAAACGGCGCACGAACTTTTCGTTGCACGACCTGAGCGCGGTTTCGGCGTCGAGCCCCAGATGCCGCGCCACGTTGACGTGACCGAACAGAATGTCGCCCAGTTCCTCGCCAATGCGCTGGTTCGATTCCTTGCGGGTAATGGCGTCGCGCAGTTCGCCCAGTTCTTCTTCGATCTTGTCGAGGACGCGGGCCGGATCGTTCCAGTCGAAGCCGACGCGGGCGGCGCGCTTTTGCAGTTTTTCGGCACGCACCAGAGCGGGGAGGGCGCGCGGCACCCCGTCCAGAAGGCTGACCGGACCGGCGGCACCATTTTCCCCCTCGGCTTGTCCGGCCCGCTCGGCGCGTTCGGCCGCCTTGTGGGATTCCCAGGCCTGCGTCTGCTGTGCCGCCGAACCGATCTCGGCCGCGCCGAACACGTGCGGGTGGCGGCGGATCATCTTGTCCGAGATCGCGTCCACCACGTCCGCAAACGAGAACGCGCCCGCTTCCTCGGCCATGCGGGCGTGATAGACGACCTGAAACAAGAGATCCCCGAGTTCGTCCTTGAGCGCCGCCATGTCGCCCGCCGCGATGGCGTCGGCGACCTCGTAGGCCTCTTCGAGGGTGTAGGGCGCAATGGTCTCGAAGGTCTGCTCGATATCCCACGGGCAGCCCGACCCGGGATGGCGGAGGCGCGCCATAATCTCCAGAAGACGGGCCATCCCGCGGCCCTCGGGCGCCAGGTTGCGCGCCGCGGGCTCGGCGGCGCCCCCGGCGTCAGGCGTCGGTTTCGGTTCGGTCATGGCGCGGGATTATCGGGGGCCGGCGCAGGGGTGGCAAGGCGGGCGGCGCGGCAGCGATGGCGCTGACGTTCGATCCCCGGTTTCCGGGCCCCTGCCTCTATTCTTGGGGACGCGAAGCCGCAAACGGCAGCATTCGCCGGAGCACGTCGTCCTTTCGGACCCAATGATGGAAAAGGCCGCAGCGGCATGGAAGACCGCGAATGCGATCAGTCCAATGAAGAATACGCGGTGGGTCAACCTTGGCCCGGCGAGTTCAAACGTTGCCGGCAGAGTTGACGGATCGGCCTAGCCCAGCACGGCCGGCAATGCGCCTGTCGTTGCGAGCGTCGCCAAGCCGCCTGCGGGGAGCGCGAAAAGCAACACATACATCATTGCTTGGACGATGCGGCGGGCTAGCCGGCATTCCCAAAGATTCAGGGCGGGCGCGGGCGGCGGACGATCGATGAAGCGCCAGATCAGGCGCCCCAGGGTTAGCGCCAGCACCGAAACACCGATACCGAGGTGCCACCGGTAGGCCAAGAGGCGTGATCCGGTGTCCTCGATCCCGGTCATCAGCAACCCGAGGACCACCAAGGCCAGCACCAGTATGGCGGTTATCCAGTGGCAGCCCTTCAAGATGCTGCCGATCCGGGCCGCGTCGCTGCGGAACGCCATCTGGCGTCTCCAAACCGAGGGGTCGAGGAAGGGTGAAGCCCTGACCCGATGAACCCCCCGTGGCTCAGCCTGACGGTGCGGTTCAAGCGTAACGGAATTCTGGAGACGATGCACCGAGACCGGCACGGCCTCGACGGGCCAGAACCTTCATTTCCTCCGCTGCCGCCGCGG
>CAZTAK010000116.1:0-4169 GCA_964611585.1 uncultured Alphaproteobacteria bacterium | reverse complement strand
CACCTCCGGCCGGGATAAATTCCCCACCGGGGGCGTCGCGATCCGCTTGTGGTGCAGGCACCACGGCGCGAACCGCTCCTGCCCGGTGGAGAATTTCTCTCCGGTGAAACAGGTCAATATCAATGACCGCTGGTATAAAGACCGACCGAGATGACGAGTTGTCTCGGCCGCTAATACCGATACGGACCGAAAAATGAGTATGAATTTTTTCGACGTGGAAAATGACGCAAGGCGTACCTTCGATACATTGATGGCTGGTGGCACAGCAATCATTCCGACCTATGTCGGCTACGCCATCGTGGGTATTTTCGAGGACGCGATTGACCGCACATTCGTCGCCAAGCGCCGTCAGAAAGGCAAGTTGCACGCTTTTACGGGCAGTCCCGAGCTTCACGATTCGCTTCACATTCTCGATGATGAGACCCGCGAAGTGGTCCGAACAATCTGGCAGGACGCCGGGCTGACCATCGGCTGCGTGGCGCCGGCGCGGATTGATCATCCGATGATCCAGAAGCTACCCGATGCCATTCGCGCTAAAAGCATTCGCGACGGGACGATCGCCATGCTTCTCGGGGCCGGTCCATTCCTCGACGCACTCGGGCGGCTCAGTTACGAAAATCAGATTCCGATCATCGGCTCGTCGGCCAACGTGACCCAGCTTGGCGTGAAATTTCGCGTCGAGGATATCGAGCCGGATATCATCGAAGCAGCTGATTTGGTTATCGATTACGGATTGATGCGATGGGCCTCGTACAATTTTTCGTCGACCATGATCGATTTTCGGGATTATTCGGTGGTCCGCAACGGCGCCTGTTTCGATCTTCTGCAGGATCTCTTGCTGCGCCATTTCGATATCAAGATTTAGTCAGCTCTTGCCGCGCTCCCTGGCGAAGTCCAGGAAGGATTGCTCCCGAGCCCGCAACTCGGGCAATCCGACCACCTTCATGTAGTCGTCGAAGGTTACCATCTCGCCGGTGAAGGCTTCCGTCGAACCGGTCTCCGCGATGGTCCGGTACAGGGATTGCATTTGCTTGGTAAGGGCAAAGACGCTCGCAACCGGCCAAACAGCGGTGGCGTAGCCGAGACTCTCCAATTCGTTGGCGTCAAGCGTCGGTGTCTGCCCGAACTCTATCATGTTGGCGAGCTGGGGCGCATCGACCGAACCGCAGATGCGCTTCATATCGTCGGTCGTCGCCGGCGCCTCGACGAACACCAGATCACATCCGATCTCGGCGAATGCTTGTGCGCGTTCGATGGCCGCTTCGAGACCATGTACCGCCAGCGCATCGGTTCGGCCCATGATCACCAGATCCGGATCGCGTCGGCTATCGAGGGCCGATTTAAGCTTGCCGATCATTTCTTCCAGGTGGATGACGTCCTTGCCCGGCGTGTGGCCGCAGCGCTTTGGAAACACTTGGTCTTCGATGAATAGACCGGCAACGCCGGCCCTTTCCAGTTCGCGCACCGTGCGCGCCACATTGGTTACGTTGCCGAATCCCGTATCGCCGTCAGCGAAAATCGGCAACTCGACCGCGTTACAGACCCGGGCGTAATGGTCGGCCAATTCCCGCAACGACAACTGCGAGCTGTCGGGTTCGCCGAGCAAGACGCCGCTCGCGGCAAACCCACCGAGAGTCAGCGCCCGAAATCCTTCGGCGGCGGCGATGCGCGCGCTCAGGGCGTCGTGGACACCCGGCATTACCAGGATTTCGTCGGCTTGAATCAACTGCTTCAATCGCGTTGTCTGTCGCACCGCTTTTCCTTTAGGTCTCGGCCTCCAGATCTCGGTGAAAGTTCACTTCGTAAACCCAAGGGCGGGCACGACGGTCATTGGTCTGGAAAGCCACGATGTCGTGCTCGTATTGCAGTGACGTGGCGATTTCGTCAAGACCCCGCAGCAACACCTCCCTCTGGTCCGCGTCCACTTCAAAGCTGAAACTGTTCTCCGGCGAAGACTCCTTCTGCCCCCAGGTGAAGACCCCGGCGGCGAGATCGACCGTGGCCGTAAGGCCATCCGGGGCATTCGTCGCGGCGTCCAGAAGACGGGCGTAGTCATCGGCCTTTGGGGCAATCGGCAGTAAACCCTTGCGGAAGCAATTGGCGTAAAAAATATCGCCGAAGCTCTCGGCGACAACGCATCGGATGCCAGCACCGAGCAACGCCCAGACAGCGTGTTCGCGCGAAGAGCCACAGCCGAAATTTCGCCCGCCGAGAAGAATGTTGGCAGTCCTGAACCGGGCCTCGTTGAGCACGAAATCGGGACGCGGACGGCCGTCCGGCGATTTCCGCCAGTCCAGGAACAGTCCCTCGCCAATTCGCGCCATGTCGGCGCCGATCAGCTTGAAGATGCCCGCCGGGATAATGGTGTCGGTATCGATATTGTCGCGCGGCAATGGGGCGACGATACCTGTCAAGGTGGTGAAAACCTCCATCGGGTCACTCTTTCAAGCGTCGCGGATCGGTAATGACACCGGTCACCGCCGCCGCCGCCGCCAAGGCCGGGCTCATCAGATGAGTGCGGGCGCCGACTCCCTGGCGGCCCTCGAAATTACGGTTGGACGTGGAGGCGCAACGCTTGGCCTCGGGCACGAATTCGCCGGCCATCGCGCAGCACAATGAACAACCGGGCTCATGCCACTCGAAACCGGCGGCTTGAAATATTTCAGCCAGCCCTTCGGCCTCGGCGGCGCGTTTGATCGATTCCGATCCGGCAACGACGATGGCGCGCACCCCCTTCGCGACAGACTTGCCCCTGGCGACGCTGGCGGCGGCGCGCAGATCACCAAGCCGCCCGTTGGTGCACGAGCCGATAAAGACCGTATCGATCGGCAGGCCCGCGAGAGGAGTGCCCGGCATCAGTCCCATATAGTCGAGAGCCGTCTGCTTCGCCTGCCTGTCTTGTGAACAGGGATAGGAGGCGGGGTCCGGCACCCGCCCCGAAATCGGCGCCACATCTTCCGGGCTGGTGCCCCAGGTCACGTTCGGCTCGACGAGGCCGGCATCGATGATCACCTCTTTGTCGAACACCGCCTCTGGATCACTGTACAATTGACGCCAAGCAATCAGGGCCGATGTCCAAACCTCCCCGACGGGGGCGAAGGAGCGGCCCTTCAGATATTCGAAAACCGTTTCATCCGGCGCGATCAAGCCGATCCGCGCGCCGAATTCAACGGCCATATTGCATAGCGTGAAACGCTGTTCCATCGGCAACGCCCGTATGGTGTCTCCGGCGAATTCCACCGCGCACCCACTCCCACCATCAGCCCCCAGAATGCCCAGGATATGGAGCACCAGATCCTTACCCGTGGTGAATTCCGGCAGAAGCCCGTCTACTCGAATTCGCATCTTGGCCGGCTTCTGCAGAACCAAGGTCTGGGTTGCCAGGGCGTGTTCGACGTCGCTGGTGCCGATGCCGAAGGCCAGCGCACCGACGGCGCCGTGAGTACAGGTGTGGCTGTCGCCGCAGACCACGGTCAGACCGGGAAGGACGGCCGCGAGTTCATGGGAGATGACGTGTACGATGCCGTGACGAGGGTCGCCGAGATCGAACATTCGGATCCCCGCCGCGGAGCTGTTCCGGCGCAAGGCTAGGATAAATTCCCGGCCGGGGAGAAAGCTGGACTCGTCGCGGCCCGGCAGTGTCGCCACCATATGATCGGCCGTGGCTATGGCCAGTTCCGGGTTTCGCGGGCGACGGCCTGCCGCATCGAGAGAGTTGAAGGCGTCCACCGAGGTGAGATCGTGCAGCAGGTGGCGGTCGACGTGGATCATGTCGCGCCCATTTTCGAAATGGTGCACGACATGGCTATCCCAGATCTTGTCGAACAGGGTAGCTGCCGAATTCACCTTGCTCACCGCCTTACCGTGCCCGGCGACCTGCACCATCCGAGGAAGACCCTGCCAATAACCACTGTTGTTATTGCGATCAGGGCCAGGACGGTGGAATAATCAACCAGTGCGGCAAAAAAATCCCTCAGTCGGAACATTATACCAACCTGCAAAGATATCGACCTATTTCATGGCAGGTTGGTTCTAGTCGAAGCAACCGCTTGGGGAGCGATCGCAGCGAGGACTGCTATGAGGTTATCCCTGATCAGGTTTGAACCGACACTATCTAGATGGGTCCAGCTCGGCGTTCTTCTTGGCGCTTTGTTTGCCGTTGCCGCTTG
>CAZTAK010000115.1:0-4279 GCA_964611585.1 uncultured Alphaproteobacteria bacterium | reverse complement strand
GTGGAACACCACCTGAAGACCTATTTCTCAGCGCACGGCGAGACGTTTCCCTCGTCCGGCCTGTACGGGCGCGTGTTGCGCGAAGTGGAACGCCCCCTCATTAGTCTCACCCTGTCGGCGACCCAAGGCAACCAGATCAAGGCGGCCCAGGTCCTGGGCCTCAACCGCAACACCCTGCGCAAAAAGATACGCGAACTGAACATCCCCGTGGTTCGAGGAAGTAAATGAGAGTTGCCGCCGATACGCCGAGCCGTTCGATAGGCAAATTCCGCTCCTGGGCGCGGCGGGTCGGGATCGAACGCAAGCTCGCCTACGGGCTGGTGGTGGTGGCGGTGGGATCGGGTTTAGCCACGGTGGCCACGATGACCGGACCGTCAGCACTGGCGGCGGAACCCCGGACCATTCTCATTCTGCTCTATGTCGACGCCGCGCTCCTCTTCCTGCTTGGCATCGTGGTGGCGCGTCAGGTCATTCACGTGTGGATCGAGCGACGCCAGGGGCTGGCAGGTTCGCACCTCCATATACGTCTCGTCGTGCTGTTCAGCTTGGTCGCCGTGACTCCGGCGATACTGGTGGCTATTTTCTCGGGCCTTTTTCTAAATTTTGGCGTACAGGCTTGGTTCAGCGAGAGGGTGCGCACGGCGCTTAACGAATCCGTCGCCGTCGCCACCGCCTATCTCTACGAACACAAGCAAAGTATTCGCTCCGACGCCTTGGCCATGGCCAACGACCTCAACCGGGACTCGCCGTTTCTTGCCGGTAAGCAGGACCGCTTCAACCACCTGCTGACCACCTTGGCGGCATTGCGCTCGATGCCCGAGGCGCTGGTCGTGGACAGCCGCGGCCGGGTGCTCGCCCGCGCGCCGCTCAGCTTGTCCCTGGAATTCAGTCTCGTCCCGCAGAGCGCCCTCAACAAAGCCCGCCAGGGCGAAATCATCGTCATGACCAGCGACAATGACGACCGGGTGCGCGCCATCGTCAAGCTGGATTGGTTTGTCGACGCCTATCTCCTGGTCGGCCGATTCGTCGAGCCGCGCGTGCTCGGGCACATGGCACGTACCAAACAAGCGGTCACCCAGTACCACATGCTCGAAGAGCAAAGTAAGGGGATCCAGATTTCGTTCGTCATGATCTTCGTGGTGGTGGCCCTTCTTCTGCTGCTCGCCGCGGTTTGGTTGGGTCTCACCTTGGCCACCCAACTGGTACGCCCCATAAGCGGCCTCATCGGCGCGGCGGAACGAATTCGCAATGGAGACCTTTCCGTGCGCGTCGAGACAAACGATACCGGCGACGAGGTCGAAAACCTGAGCCGCGCCTTCAACCGCATGACGAGCCAACTCGAAAATCAGCGCGGAAGCCTGGAGACGGCAAACCGCCAACTCGACGAGCGGCGGCGCTTTACGGAAACGGTTCTCTCCGGCGTGTCAGCCGGCGTCATCGGCCTCGACGCGGCCGGCAACATCAACCTTCCCAACCGCTCGGCCTCAGAACTGCTGGTTACCGATCTCGGGCAGCGTATCGGTGAAAATCTGGCCGATACCGTGCCCGAGATGGCGGGGCTGCTCAAGGAAGTCATGAATCGCCCCGAGCGCCTCCGTCAATCCGAAATCAAGCTGCTGCGCCAACGGCACATGCGCAACCTCTTGGTTCGAATCGTCGCCGAGCGTCTGAGCGGAAAGATCGTCGGTTACATCGTCACCTTCGACGACATTACCGAATTGCTGTCAGCGCAACGCAAGGCCGCCTGGTCCGACATCGCGCGGCGCATCGCCCACGAAATTAAGAACCCCCTGACACCCATCCAGCTTTCGGCGGAAAGACTGAAACGCAAATACATGAAGGAAATCAAGACCGAACCGGAGGTCTTCTCGACGTGCACGGACACCATCGTCCACCAGGTGCAGGACATCGGACGCATGGTGGACGAATTCTCTTCCTTCGCGCGCATGCCCCAGGCGACGCTGAAGCCCGAAAATCTCGTCGAAATCTGCCGTCAGACGGTATTTCTGGAACGCAACCGTCACCCCGATATCTCCTTCGAGGTTAACCTTCCCAACGCGCCCTTGCGCATGAACTGCGACAGCCGACAGATCGGCCAGGCGGTGACCAACATTCTGAAAAACGCCGCCGAATCCATTACCGGGCGGTACACCGCCTCGGGCGGCGATCCGGCTGGTCACATCCGTTTCTCCCTGGGCAAGGAAACCACGCCGGACAGCGAGAACGTCTTGGTCGTGGTCGAGGACGACGGCCTCGGCCTGCCCAAGGAGCATCGGGATCGCCTCATCGAGCCCTACGTGACGACCCGCGAAAAGGGAACCGGCCTGGGCTTGGCAATGGTCAAGAAAATCATGGAAGATCACAGTGGCGATCTGGTGCTCGAGGATCGGGAGGAGGGCGGCGCGCGCGTCTCTCTCGTGTTCATGCAGGCCGACGAGCCGGCTTCCCGGGGGAGTGACGACGACGCGGAGGACCGGGAATCCGACCCCATGAAGGTGGCAACTGAGATCCCAGCCCATGGCTCATGACATCCTAATCGTCGATGACGAAGCCGACATTCGCCTGCTCACCTCGGGAATCCTCGAGGATGAAGGTTACGAGACCCGCGTCGGCGCCGATGCCGCCTCGGCGTTGGCGGAGCTCGCGGCGCGCCGGCCCAGCCTCGTGCTCCTGGATATCTGGTTACAGGGAAGCAATCTCGACGGTCTGGAGCTTCTGCGCATCATCAAGAAGGAACACCCGCCCGTTCCCGTGATCATGATCAGCGGCCACGGGACCATCGAATCGGCGGTCACCGCCATCAAAGACGGCGCCTACGACTTTATCGAAAAACCCTTCAAGTCGGACCGGTTGCTGCTCATGATCGAACGCGCCATCGAGGCGGCCCGCCTGCGCCGCGAAAACGAGGAGCTCCTGCTGCGCGCCGGCGGCGAGGTCAAACTCATCGGAACCTCGCGCGCCATCACCCAGCTACGCCAGGACATCGAGCGGGTGGCGCCGACCAACAGCCGCGTCCTCGTCACGGGTCCAGCGGGCTCGGGCAAGGAGGTGGTAGCCCGCATGCTGCACGCCAAGTCGAGGTACGCCGCTGGACCGTTCGTGGCCGTGAATTGTGCGACTATGGGACCGGACAGCATGGAAATAGAACTGTTCGGGACCGAAACCCCGGTCGACGACGGCGAGCGCCAACGCAAGGTCGGCACCTTCGAGCAAGCCCACACGGGCACGCTCTTTCTCGACGAGGTCGCGGACATGCCCTTGGAAACCCAAGGCAAGATCGTTCGGGTGCTTCAGGAACAGACCTTCGAACGGGTGGGTGGAAGCACCAGAATCTGCGTCAACGTCCGGGTTTTGGCGGCGTCGAACCGCGACCTAGCAGCGGAACTCGAGGCCAACCACTTTCGCGAGGATCTGTATTACCGCCTCAACGTGGTGCCCATCGAAGTGCCTTCCTTACGCGATAGGCTCGTCGACATTCCGCCGCTCGCCCGTCACTTCATGCGGCACGCCGCCGCGGCGGCGGGCCGGACTCCCAGGAACATCGGAGAGGACGCCATAGCGATCCTCCAGGCCCACGACTGGCCGGGAAATGTGCGCGAGTTGCGCAACGTTGTCGAACGCATACTGATCATGGGCCCGGGAAACTCAGACGAACCCATCGGCGCCGACATACTGCCGGGGGAAATGAACGACGCCGCAGGGAGCAATCTGATCCGGGAACAAGGCAGCAAGATCATGGGGCTGCCATTGCGCCAGGCGCGAGAGATATTCGAGCGCGAATATCTAATGGCCCAGGTCTCGCGCTTTGGGGGCAACATCTCGGACACGGCCAAATTCGTGGGCATGGAGCGTTCGGCGCTCCACCGCAAACTCAAGGCGCTCAGCGTCCAAATCGGAGGAAGGCAGCGCCGCGTCGGCAACTGAGATTGCCGCCGGGGTTTTCGGCCCTAGCGATATAACGCAAGGATTTCAGCACCATGAAGGTCATCGTCTGCGGCGCCGGACAGGTCGGGTTCAACATCGCCCGCTATTTGGCCCTCGAGGGCAACGACGTTACCGTCATCGACCAGCGACCCGACCTGGTGCGCCGCATCAGCGACGGTCTCGATGTCCAGGGTATCGTCGGACACGCCTCGCACCCCGACATCCTGGAAAAGGGGGGAGCCGAGGACGCCGACATGATCATCGCCGTAACCCATGCCGACGAGGTCAACATGGTGTCCTGCCAGATAGCCCATTCCATATACGACGTGCCCACCAAGATCGCCCGCGTGCGCGA
>CAZTAK010000114.1:0-5109 GCA_964611585.1 uncultured Alphaproteobacteria bacterium | reverse complement strand
GATCCGCATGGCGCATCGTTCGGGGAAAATCCACTGTTCGTCGAATCAAAAGTTATTACAATTTCTACGAAAACCCGCCTATGCCGGCAGCGGCACTCCTTTGGGGTGGCGCCCGGCCCGGGCCGATGGCGCCGGGCGGTTCCGGATCGGCCTTTGCGGCCGTGCTAAAATGCGCCCGCGCGCCGACTCGCCGCCACAGTCGGTTTCGTCATGGAGGCCCCGATGCCCGACTTTGGTCCCGATATCGTTCTCGAAGACCCGGCGTTCATTCACCCGAGCGTGCTTTTGTACGGCAAGGTCAGGGTGAACGAAGGTGCGTCGCTGTGGCCCCATACGGTTGCCCGCGCCGAGAACGACGAGATCGAGATCGGCGCCCACACCAATATCCAGGACTTTGTCATGCTCCATGTGGGGGCCACGACCGGTACCTTCATCGGCGCCCACTGTTCGATCACCCATCACTGCACGATCCACGGCTGCACGATCGGCGACAATTGCCTGATCGGTATCAACACCACGATCATGGATGGCTGCGTCATTGGCGATAACTGCATCATCGCGGGTGGCGCCTTTCTGAAAGAGCGCACCGTCATTCCCGACAACTCCATCGTCATGGGGATTCCGGGCAAGGTGGTTCGCACGCAAAACAACTGGATCGCCAACCGCTTTAACGCCTGGCTTTACGAACGCAATGCGCGTGCCTATTCGCGCGGCGAGTATCGGGCCTGGGGCGGCGATGTCTTTCTCGTCGAATCGCGCGACCATATGGCGGCGCTCCAGGCCGAATTCGGCGAACAATTCGACGCGCCGGAATAGGTCAATCCGGCGTTTGGGGCGGCTTGCGGGCGGGCACACCGGTCCGGCGCCGCGGAACAGTCCCGTTTTCGTGCTATGAAGGGGTCTTATCGTTCTTGGGAGCCTGAAATGGCCGTCGGGTTGCGGGCCGCCGCACTTAATTTCCGTTTTGGTCCTTGCGGGCTGCGGCAATTATTCCGCCGGCGGCACGGTCGGCCTGTTACTGGTCCCAGTGCCGATCAAGGTGGCCGCCTGCGTCTTCAGCCAGTGCTGGCGCGGTGACGGCGACGACGGCGAAGATGATGTGGCGCCTGCGCCGGCCGGCCCCGCCGATGCAACCCTGACCGCCGCTGTGCAGGGCCCACCGATCGGCATCAAATGGATGGCAAATGCGGGTGCTCTGGATGCGACGCTTGCCCACGCGGGGCCCCTGTTTTAGAGGCCCGTTTGCGCTTGCATTCATTCGAGTTCTGCGCGAAAGAACGCGACCGTTTCCCGCCAAGTGACAAGACCTGCCAATGAATCGATCTGTGGCTCACGCCGAAATACCGTTCGGTGCGCCCCCTGAATCCGGCGGCGAATTCAAGATTGAGAATGGACAACGCTTTGCGGGCCGCCACCTTCTGATCGGCCTCTGGGACGGGAATAATCTGGACAGCATGGAAATCATCGAGACGGCGCTGCACGAATCGGTAACGGCGGCAGGCGCCACCCTGTTGCGGATCGATCTGCATCGCTTCACCCCCTATGGCGGCGTTTCCGGGGTCGCGATACTGGCCGAATCACACATGAGCATTCACACCTGGCCCGAGGAAGGTTGTGCGGCGCTGGATATCTTCCTGTGCGGCGACTGCGACCCCAACCGCGTTGTGCCGGTGGTGCAGCGCCAATTCGGCACCGTCAATACCCGGGTCACGGAATTCAGGCGGGGCATCGCCCCTTGACCTGGCTCCGGGAACGTCTTCACGACGGCGTTGCCCAGACGATCCGAATCGACAGAATGCTCTACGAAGGCGAGACCGCCTTTCAGAAGATTCAGATATTCGAGAATGCGGCGCTCGGCCGCGTCCTGGCGCTCGACGGTATCGTCCAGACCACCGAGGCGGACGAGTTCATGTATCACGAGATGTTGGCCCATGTGCCGCTGTTCGGCTACGGGACCGCCCGCCGGGTGCTGATTATCGGTGGCGGCGACGGCGGTCTTCTTGAAGAGGTGCTGAAACACCCGATCGAAAACGTCTGGATGATCGAGATCGACGGCGAGGTGGTGGAACTTTGCCGCAAGCATCTTTCGAGCATTTTCGGGGCGGCCTTCGAGGACCTCCGCGCGGAACTGGTGATCGCCAATGGCGCCGATTACCTGGCCGCCAGCGACGAGACCTTCGACCTGATTCTTGTCGATTCCACCGATCCCGTCGGTCCCGAAAAAGTTCTGTTCGAGCTCCCGTTTTACGAATCCTGCCGCGCGCATCTCGGCGCCGATGGGGTGCTGGTGACACAAAACGGGGTTCCCTTTTTTCAGGGCGATGAACTCTCCGTTACGGCCGCCAACCTGAACGCGGTCTTTGCCCGCTCCGGGTTCTATGTCGTTCCGGTGCCGACCTATCCGGGCGGCGTCATGACGCTGGGGTGGGCCAGCGCCGGGACCGATCTGGCGCAACCGGATGCGGACCTCGAGGCCCGCTATGAGGGGGCCGCCCTCGAGACGCGCGACTACACGCCCGCCGTTCACCGCGCGGCGTTCGCCCTGCCGGAATATGTTGCCGATCTGTTGGCGCCACGGGCGCCCGGCTGAGGCTTACGCCACCTTGCCGTAACCGACGACGACCGGGCCCATGCGCCCGTCCTTTGAAATACTCGGTCAGTTCCCAAGCGATTTCGCGGATGCCCTTGTCGTCGCCGAGCGAAGTGAGAGTGAAGTCCAGCGCGCGCCCGTAGGCGAGGGTACTGGCGGCAACGAAGTGGTCCTTTTCCCACTTGGCGGCACCGTTCTCGATCAGTTCCCGAAACAGGGGTTCAAGGTCGTCCTTGGACTTGCGATGGGCCGCCAGCACGGCGAGCACGACCTTGTCGTCCGCCACCACCGCAATCAGGCGCTGCAGGGCGTCGGCCTGTTTCTTTTTGTTCTTGGCCGCCGACGAGCCCGGCTTGGCGCCGAGGGTCTTGCTGACGCTTTTGAGTTCCAATGATTTCCTGAGCGAACCTAACACGGTCTCAGACGCTCCTTTTCTCCCCAGCTTGTCCCCAGCCTACCGTCGAGTTGCGATGTCAGGATGCCGCCGGGCACCGGCATAGTCAACGGTTTCCCGCGTGAACTCTCCGGTTCCGCGGCCTGCCGGAAGCGTCGTATCGGCGCTGCGGGCCCCTTGATCGGCGCGTCTGCGGCCATACATTAGACGTCGCGGCGCCGTATGGGCCGCACACCCGCCGGCTCTGGATTCTGCCGGCCCCATCCGGGTGCCTTCATGGACCCGGCCGTTCGCTCTCGCTCGTCGGAGGAGATGCCATGGCGCGACTTTCTCTGTTCAACAGCCCTTTGCTGCTCGGTTTCGATGAAATCGAGCGCACCCTCGACCGGCTCGGCAAGTCGGGTGGCGATGGCTATCCGCCCTACAACATCGAGCAGGTCGGCGAGACGGCGCTCCGTATCACGCTTGCCGTGGCCGGGTTCGGCGAAGATGAACTCTCCGTCACGGTCGAGGACAATCAGCTGGTCATCCGCGGACGCCAGAGCGAGGACGAGGGCCGGGTCTATCTTCATCGCGGCATCGCCGCGCGCCAGTTCCAACGTGCTTTCGTGCTTGCCGACGGCATCGAAGTCGCCGGCGCCGATCTTGTGAATGGCCTGCTCAGCGTCGATCTGGCGCGCCCCCAAACCCTCGCCCGGGTCCGGACGGTGGAGATCCAGGTTTCAGGGGACGGCAAGAAGAAGGCCTTATCGCGTGCGCCGGCCGACGGCAACGCAGATGCCGATGCTGCGGAATAGAGGCACCGATGATCGAACAGGAACAGTGATGGTTGATGGAATAGATTTCCGGACCCTTTCGCCCGGCGAATTTGCCCAACTCGGTTGGGACGAACTGGCCTACGTCAAGCCGGTGACGGTCGACGGCGAGGCGGCGTGGGCGGTTCATGCCGCCAACGGAACCGAAATCGCTCTGCTCGGCAACCGCGACCGGGCGCTGGCGCTGGCGCTCGAGCACGACGTGGCGCCGGTGAGCGTTCACTGACGGGCTGGGGATAGATCCTAGGGCTTTTCCCGTTCGCATGCGCTCACGCGAAAAGCTCTATCCGTTTGACATAGTACGCAAATCGTCGTCGCCGGCGATTCCGCCGGCTCGGGATTTGCCCTAGCGCACCTCGACCGTTCGGCTGAATTCCAGCACTGTTGTCCAGACCCCGCCTTCGCGGCGCTCCAGCAAGTACTCGCCCCGGTAGGTCCCGCGCGGCCACGCCGGCGATAGCCGGCGCTTGTCGACAAATCGCAGCCATTGCGCCTTGTGGGTGTCGGGGCCATCGAGGCGCTCCTCGATCAGGACGGCACCGCCGGGCGCGATGACACGGAACAATTCGCGGTCGCCCGGCCGGATGCCGAAGATTTCGATCCAGAAGAACAAAGTCTCGGAAGACGCGGCGGCGAATTTTGCCTGGTGCTGACCGCTCAAGACCTCGGCGCTGCGCGGGCGGCTGGGCGAAAACCCGGCGTTGAGCAATCCGGCGCTGCGGTAGGCAAGAGCTTCAAGCGCCACCGGTGTCATCAGCGGGGTGCGCGGACCGCCACAATTTTCGGGAACCCCGGCACCGATCAGCGGATCGACCGACACACCCCCGAAACGAACTTCAAAATGCACATGCGGAAATTCGGCAAGCCCCGACATACCGATCTTGCCCAGCACGGCGCCGGCCTCGACCGTATCGCCGGTGGCGACGGTAACGCTGTCTTTCATCATGTGACAGTACTGGGATTCCCAACCCGCGCCGTGATCGATCAGAACGCCGTTGCCGCATTCGCGCCGCCGCACCGCCGCAGCGCCGCCACCGAGCCCGGTATCGTCCATGCCGTCGCGCACACCGCGCACCCGGCCCTGGGCGGCGGCAACGACGGTTACCCCGCGGCGCATGTCGGCGAGATTGGCGACGCGAAAATCGATTCCGGAGTGGCGGTCGTAGGTCAGGAAGCCGCAGGTATAATCGTGGGCTTCCGGACCGGGGTCGGCATCGAAGTAATTTTGAACGGTGCAGGTGGTGCCCACCTCGCAATCGGCCGGAAGCCCGAACCGGGGTGTGTCTTGGGCCCACATCGGAAGCGGCAGC
>CAZTAK010000113.1:0-5517 GCA_964611585.1 uncultured Alphaproteobacteria bacterium | reverse complement strand
TGTGGCTGAGGGTGCTGGGGGCGGTGCGGGAGTTGCAGGATACGCAGCCGGTTGGTACCGTGCATTGAAGGCATGAAACGCTGTGAAATGTGCCTGATATTTGGGGGCGATAGAGCCTGTATCCACACCCCGAGGGGGCCCGGGGGTCTAACACTGAGTCTGAAACGGCAACGGCGGCGTGCGTCTTACCAGCCTCGCTTTGTGTGTAAATCCTGTGTAATCGCGCATGGATATTCACAGAATGTTCCGGTGTCTTCGCCGTTGTAATCTTCCTACAAAACCCCTCTAAGTCACTGAATTTCATGCGATTATTGTTAAACCGGTAGTTTCCAGAACAGGCTGCGCTTCGACTGAAAATCCGCTTGTCGGTGGTTCGACTCCGCCCTTGGGCACCAACTTCTCCAATGAAATCAGACGATCGCGGCGGCTCGAATACATTCGTTTTTTTGTGGCCTGCGGCAATCCCCAACCACCTATCCGGCCACCTAACCAGGTAACACGAGCCGACACAAAACGAGATCGGACAGGCCAATGGATGCGTCAGAGGCAGAGATACTGGACGCTTCAACATGAACCGAGAAGACGCGGGACGGCTGCGACCGGTTGTCGAGACCGCCCCGATCGACCACTCCGGCACCCCTCCGCGGGCGCGCCTGTTCAGGCGGGCGGCGGACCCTAGCGCAGGCCGAGCGCGCCGGGCAAGGGCTGAGGAAGGCCGGGCCCCTTCCTGGGACACGTTCACAGGGGTTGCCGCCGAGGCCGCCCGCACGCCCGCGGCGGCCGCCTTCGCCGCTCGCCTCGCCATCCCTGCCAAACAGGGCACTTTCCCGCCAATTCCGGACAAATCCGTTGACAGCCGGGGGCGCGCGGTTATAGTGCCTCGCCTTCAAAACGGGGCGAAACCGGGGGCTCGGGGCACAGAACCGGGACGGAATGATGGCCCCGAAGCAGCGCCCGCGCCCGATTAAAAGAGTTCATCGATGTTCGCAGTCATTCGCACCGGCGGTAAGCAATACCGCGTCCAGCCCGACGACGTGATCCGGGTGGAAAAACTCGCCGCCGAGACCGGCGCGTCGTTCGATTTCGACCAGGTGCTGATGGTCGGCGAGGGCGCGACGGCGACCGCAGGCACGCCGCTGGTGGCGGGCGCGCGGGTCACCGCCGAAGTGCTGGAACAGGCCAAATCCGACAAGATCATCGTCTTCAAGAAACACCGGCGCAAGGGTTACCGCCGCCGCCACGGCCACCGGCAAGAGGTGACCGTGCTGCGCGTGACCGGCATCACCGGCGTCGACGGCAAGACGGTCAAGGCCAAAGCCAAGCCCGAATCCAAGGCAAAGGCGAAGCCCGAGGCGGACGTGGAAGCGGCCGAAACCAAAGCGGACGCGGCCGGAAAACCCGCACCCGAGGCCAAAAAGGCCGCGCCCAAAAAGGCTGCGGCGAAGACAGCCGCACCCAAGAAGGCCGCACCAAAAAAGGCTGCACCCAAGAAAACAGCCCCCAAGAAGGCGGCGACCGCCAAGAAAGCGCCCGCGAAGAAGGCTGCTGCCAAGAAACCGGCCGCCAAAGGCAAATCCGGCGCTGGCAAGGAGAAAAAATAATGGCCCACAAGAAAGCCGGCGGCAGTTCCCGCAACGGCCGCGACACCATCGGGCGCCGGCTCGGCGTCAAGAAATTCGGCGGCGAAGAGGTGGTTCCGGGCAACATCATCATCCGCCAGCGCGGCACCAAGTGGCACCCCGGCCAGAACGTCGGCATCGGCAAGGACCACACCATCTTTGCCCTGGTCGAGGGGCACGTGGCGTTCGCGCGGAAAGCCAACGGCCGGACCTACGTTTCGGTGACGCCGGCCGGGTAGATTCACCCCGCCATTCGCTTCAGACAAAAGGGGAATGGCGGCATTCCCCTTTTTTGGTGGCGCATTCCGTTTATCTTGCGCCGATGAACCGGGTTCGGTTGCGATGAAATTCCTCGATCAGGCCAAGATCAACGTCCGCTCCGGCGACGGCGGCCCCGGCTGCCTGAGTTTCCGGCGCGAGGCCAACGTACCGCGTGGCGGTCCCGACGGTGGCGACGGCGGGCGCGGCGGCAGTGTCATCGCCGAATGCGTGCCCGCCCTCAACACCCTGATCGACTTCCGCTACCGCCAGCACTTCAAGGCCGCGAGCGGCCGCCCCGGCATGGGCCGCAACCGCTCGGGCGCCGCCGGCGAGGACGTGGTGCTGCGGGTGGCGCCGGGCACACAAATCCTGGGCGAGGACAATGAAACCCTGATCGCCGACCTGACCGTACCGGGCGCGCGGATTGTGCTGGCCCGGGGCGGTGACGGCGGATTCGGCAACACCCGTTTCAAATCTTCAACCAACCGCGCACCGCGGCGCGCCGACCCCGGCTGGCCGGGTGAGGAAATGTGGCTGTGGCTGCGCCTCAAACTGATCGCCGATGCCGGAATCATCGGCCTGCCCAATGCCGGCAAATCGACGTTTCTGGCCGCCGTCAGCCGGGCGCGGCCCAAGATCGCGGACTATCCCTTCACGACGCTGCATCCGCAACTGGGGGTCGCCGGAGTCGACGACGAGGAACTGGTGATCGCCGACATCCCCGGGCTGATCGAGGGCGCCCACGAGGGCGCCGGGCTCGGCGACCGGTTCCTCGGCCATATCGAACGCTGCCGGGCGCTGCTGCACCTAGTCGATGGAACCGCCGAGGACGTGGCCGCGAACTACCGCGCCGTGCGCGGCGAGATGGACGCCTACGGGCACGGCCTCGCCGGTAAATTCGAAGTGCTCGCCCTCAACAAGTGCGACGCCCTCGATCCCGGCACGGTTGAATCGCGGCGCGCCGCGTTGTCCGCAGCCTCGGGCCGCGACGTTCTGGCGATCTCCGCCGCCGCCGGGACCGGCGTCACGGATGCGCTGCGCGTCCTCGCCGCCCGGGCCCGCCTGGATCACGATGGCGGGGCCGATGACGCCATCGCCAACGGATCACGCTGATGCCCCACCGTCTGACCACCGCCAAACGCATCGTCGTCAAGATCGGGTCGGCGCTTCTGGTCGATCCCGAACGGGGCACGCTGCACCGCAAATGGTTGCATGGCATCGCCGAGGATATCGCCGCCGCCCGCACCGGCGGCCAGCAGGTGACAATCGTTTCGTCCGGCGCCATTGCGCTCGGGCGCAGCGACCTCCGGCTTCAGGCCGACGCGTTGCGCCTTGAGGAAAGCCAGGCCGCCGCCGCCGCTGGACAGGTGCGCCTCGCCCACGCCTACCAGGAGGTTCTGGGCGCGCACGGGGTGACAGTGGCGCAGGTCCTGCTGACTCTCGACGATACCGAGGAACGCCGGCGCTATCTCAATGCGCGTTCCACCATCAACACGCTGCTGAAGCTGGGTGCGGTGCCGGTCATCAACGAAAACGATACGGTCGCCACCACCGAGATCCGTTTCGGCGACAACGACCGGCTGTCGGCGCGCGTCGCGCAGATGGTGAGCGCGGATTGCCTGATTCTGCTGTCGGATGTCGACGGGCTTTTCGAATCCGACCCGGCCGCCAGTACGGACGCCACCTTCGTCGCCGAGGTGACTGAAATAACGTCCGAGATCGAGGCGATGGCGGGCAAGGCCAGGACCGGCACCGGCGGCATGGTCACCAAAATCATGGCGGCGCGCGTTGCCCTTGGCGCGGGCTGCCACGTGACGATCGCGCGCGGCGATATTGACCGTCCCTTGAAGGCGATTGCGGACGGAGCCCGCTGCACCTGGTTCGTGCCCCAGGCAACGCCCCGGTCGGCGCGCAAACAGTGGATTGCGGGCGCCTTGGCGCCGGCGGGTCATCTCACCGTCGACGCCGGCGCCGTCGCCGCCCTGAAATCCGGCAAGAGCTTGCTGCCGGCCGGTGTGACCGGCGTTGGCGGCACCTTTGAGCGCGGTGACGCGGTGGCGATCCGCACGGCCTCGGGCGATGAATTCGGGCGCGGCCTGAGCGCCTACTCGGCCGACGACGCGCGCCTGATCATGGGCCACAAAAGCCGTGAAACCGAGGCCCTTCTCGGCTACCGTGGCCGCGACGAAATGATTCACCGCGACGACATGGTTCTGTTTTGAGGCCGTCATGAGCGCCCAGCCCAAAACCACTGCGACCGCCGAAAGCAGCATGCCCGACCTGATGCGGGGGATCGGCAGCCGCGCCCGCGAGGCCGCGCGTGTGCTGGCGCGCACGCCGACGCAGACCAAGAACACCGCACTGCACTCAGCGGCCGCGGCGCTGCGCGCGAACGAAGGCGAAATCCTCGAGGCCAACACGAGTGATCTGGCCGACGCCGATGCGCGCGGGATCAGCGGCGCCCTGCGTGACCGGCTGGTGCTCAATCCCGACCGCATCGAAGCGATGGCCAAGGGACTCGAAGACGTCGCCGCTCTCGATGACCCGATCGGCGACGTGATCGCCGACTGGATCCGCCCCAACGGTCTTCGCATTACCCGCGTACGGGTCCCGCTGGGCGTAATCGGAATCATCTATGAATCGCGCCCCAACGTCACCGCCGATGCCGGCGCGCTGTGCCTGAAGTCGGGCAATGCGGCGATCCTGCGCGGCGGATCGGAAAGCCTGCATTCGAGTCGCGCGATCCATGATTGCCTGCGTCACGGCCTCAAGATTGCGGGACTGCCCGAGGACGCCATCCAGATCGTGCCGACCCGCGACCGCGCCGCGGTCGGTGAAATGCTGCGGATGAGCGAATTCATCGACATCATTGTGCCGCGCGGCGGGCGCTCCCTGATCGAACGGGTCCAGGCCGAAAGCCGCGTCCCCGTCATCGCCCACCTCGAAGGCCTGTGCCACGTCTATGTTCACGCGGGCGCCGACGCTGCAATGGCCCGCGAGATCGCCGTCAACGCCAAGATGCGGCGGACCGGTGTTTGTGGCGCGGCGGAAACACTGCTGGTGGACCGCGCGGTGGCGGCCTCGCACCTGCCCGGCATTCTCGATGCCTTGATCGAAAAAGGTTGCGAAATCCGCGGCGACGAGACCGTGTGCGAGATCGAATCCCGCGCCAAATCGGCCACGCCCGAAGACTGGGATACCGAATATCTGGACGCCATCTATTCGGTGCGCGTCGTCGGCGGAATCGACGAGGCCATTGCCCACGTCGAAGGCTACGGTTCACATCACACCGATACCATCGTCACCGGCGACGACGCGGCGGCGAAGAAGTTTCTCGACGAGGTGGATAGTGCGATCGTGCTCCACAACGCCTCGACTCAATTCGCCGATGGCGCCGAGTTCGGCATGGGCGCCGAGATCGGCATCTCGACCGACAAGTTGCACGCCCGGGGGCCGGTCGGCGTCGAACAGTTGACCAGCTACAAATACGTCGTTCACGGCACCGGCCAGGTGCGACCCTAGTTGTGCGACTCTGACAAATCGATCCCTTGATTTCAGCCCGCGCCGCCAGAGCAAATCCCGAGCCGGTGGAATCGCCGGCGACGACGATTTGCGTTCTATGTCAAAGGGATAGAGC
>CAZTAK010000112.1:0-5828 GCA_964611585.1 uncultured Alphaproteobacteria bacterium | reverse complement strand
GGTCCGGGCGCGTATTCCCCGGCAACGGCAGGGCGCGGCGGCCCCTCTGAATGCGCCGGTCGGTGTTGGTGAAGGTGCCGTCCTTTTCCGGGAAGGCGCTCGCCGGCAGGACCACATCGGCGAAGCAGGCTGTCTCGGTCAGAAAGATGTCCTGTACGACCAGGTGATCGAGTTTTGCCAGCGCGGCGCGGGCGTGGCTCAGGTTGGGATCCGACATCGCCGGGTTTTCGCCCATGATGTACATGCCGTGGATCTGACCCGTATGGATCGCGTCGGTGATCTCGACCACCGTCAGGCCCGGATTCGGGTCCAGCAGCCGGTCCCATAGCTCCTCGAACCGTTTGCGGACCTGTTCCGATTCGACTGGCTGGTAATCGGGATAGACCATCGGAATCAGGCCGACGTCCGAGGCCCCCTGCACGTTGTTCTGGCCGCGTAGTGGATGGAGCCCGGTGCCCGGCCGTCCCACCTGGCCACACATCAACGCCAGCGAGATCAGGCAGCGCGCGTTGTCGGTGCCGTGGATGTGTTGCGAAATGCCCATGCCCCAGAAGATCATGGCGGCGTCGGCGTTGCCGTAAAGCCGCGCGATCAGGCGCAAAGTCTCGGCATCGACTCCGCAGAGCGGCGCCATCGCCTCGGGCGTGAAAGCCTTGAGATGCTTTTCAAGGGCGTCGAAGCCTTCGGTGAAACGCGCGATGAAGTCGCGGTCGAACAGGCCTTCTTCGATGATGACGTGCATCAGCGCGTTCAGCAGCGCGACATCGGTGCCCGGCTTGAAGCGCACCATATGGTTGGCATAGCGCGACAGCGCCTCGCCGCGCGGGTCCAGCACGATCAGTTCCGCGCCAGCCTGGGCCGCGTTGCGGAAAAATGTCGCCGCCACCGGATGATTGACGGAGGTGTTGGAGCCAATCACGACGATCACGTCGGCGTTCTTGACTTCTGCAAAGGGGGCGGTGACGGCGCCGGAACCGATGGTCTCCATCAAGGCCGCAACCGAGGAGGCATGGCAAAGCCGCGTGCAGTGATCGACGTTGTTGGTGCCGAGGCCGGCGCGGAACAGTTTTTGGAACAAATACGCTTCTTCGTTCGACCCCTTGGCCGATCCGAAACCGGCCAGCGCCGGGCCGCCGCGTTGGTCGCGGATTCGCTTCAGGCCGGTGGCGGCGGCATCGAGAGCCTCGTCCCAGTCCGCCTCGCGGAAATGGGTGAGGGGGTTCGCGGGATCGATATCGGGCTCGATGTTCTTGGGAACGCCGTCCTTGCGGATCAGAGGTTTCGTCAGCCGGTGCGGGTGGGTGACGTAATCGAATCCGAACCGGCCCTTGACGCAGAGGCGGTTCTGGTTGGCGGGTCCGTCGCGCCCCGAGACGGTGACAATCGTATCTTGCTTGACGTGATAGGTGATCTGACAACCGACACCGCAATAGGGGCACACGCTTTCGACCTCGCGGTCGGCTTTCAAAACGCCGGCGCCGTGGGCGGGCATCAAGGCGCCGGTGGGGCAGGCCTGAACGCACTCGCCGCAGGCAACGCAGGTGCTTTCGCCCATCGCATCGTCGACGTCGAACACGATCTTCGAATCGGCGCCGCGGTAGGCCAGACCGATCACATCGTTGACCTGGACCTCGCGGCAGGCGCGCACGCAATTTGTGCACAGGATGCAGGCATCCAGTTTGACCGCCATCGCCGGGTGGCTGAGATCGGTGGCGGGCTGGATGCGGGCCGGGAAGCGGCTGGTGGTCTGGTCCATCGATTCGGCCATGTGCCAGAATCGTGAACCGGGGTCGTGGCTCTCCGGCCGCGCCGGGTGATCCGCGACCAGTAGCTCCATCACCAGCTTGCGCGCGTGTACGGCCCGGTCGCTTTCGGTGCGGACCACCATGCCCTCGGCCGGCTCTCGCACGCAACTGGCGGCCAGCGTGCCTTCGCCTTCAATCTCGACCAGGCACAGCCGGCAATTGCCGTCGGCGCGGTAATGCGCGTTGAGCCCCGAACACATATGCGGCAGCTCGCCGCCAAGACGGAGGTGAACGTCCCACAGGGTCTCGTTGGGCTCGGCCGTCACCGGCCTTCCGTCGAGGGTGAACTGGACTGGTGCCGTCATTCCCCGCCCTCGCCAAAGTACCGGAACACCGAACGCACCGGGTTGGGAGCGGCCTGGCCGAGGCCGCAGATCGAGGCGTCCGCCATCACCGTGCGGAGATCGTCCAGCAGCGCAGCGTCCCAGTTTCCGGCCGCCATCAGGCGCGCCGCCTTTTCGGTCCCGACGCGGCAAGGCGTGCACTGGCCACAGCTTTCGTCGGCGAAGAATTCCATCGCGTTGAGGGCGGCATCGCGCACGTCGTCGGATTCCGAGAGCACGATGATCCCGGCCGACCCGAGGAAGCAGCCGAAGTCCTCAAGCGTTCCATAATCGAGCGGAATATCGCCGAGGCGGGCGGGGAGGATTCCGCCCGAGGCGCCGCCCGGCAGGAAGGCCGCGAAGACGTGCCCCGCGGCCATGCCGCCACAGTATTCGGCGATCAGTTCATTGGCCGTGATTCCGGCGGGTGCCAGCTTGACGCCCGGGTCGGCGATCCGGCCCGACACCGAATAATGGCGCATTCCGCTGCGGCCGTTGCGGCCCTGACCGGCATACCACTCAGGTCCGCGGGCGAGGATTTCACCGGCAAAAAAGAGCGTCTCGACGTTGTGGATCAGGGTTGGGCGCCCGAACAGTCCCACCTGCGCCGCATAAGGCGGGCGGTGGCGCGGCAGGCCGCGGCGGCCTTCGAGACTTTCGAGCATTGCCGATTCCTCGCCGCAGACATAGGCACCCGCACCGCGGCGGATGTGGAGTGCCGGCAGGGCGCGGATTTCGTTCCGCAATGCTGCATCGGCCTTTTCGATGAGGCGCCGCAGGTCGCGGTATTCGTCGCGCAGGTAGATGTAGATCTCTCCGGCCCCGACGGCAAAGGCGGCGGCGTACATGCCTTCCAAAAACCGGTAGGGGTGGCGTTCGAAAATGTGCCGGTCCTTGAACGTTCCGGGCTCGCCCTCGTCGGCGTTGACTACGAGATAGCGCGGGGCAGGCTGGTCAGCGACCAGCCGCCATTTGTGCCCGGCCGGGAACCCGGCGCCGCCGAGGCCCTTGAGGCCCGAGGCCTCGATTGCGGCGATCGCCTGCGGTCCTGTGGCAACGCCTTCGCGGATACCCAACAGAGCGGTCAGGCCGCCCGCGTCCCGGTAGTCCGCAAACCGGGGCGCGGCGATTTCGGTGACCGCGTGCCGGCCGTCTTCGACCGCGGCGCGGACCGAGTCCGGCGTCGCATTGCCAATGTGATTGTGACCAACTTCGGCGACAGGGGCCTGGGCGCAGCGTCCCATGCACGGCGCCGTCCGCGGCTGGACGCCGTCGATCGCCCCGGCCGCGTCGAGCACCGCGTCCGATCCGGCCATCCGGCAGGGCAGCCCGGTGCAGACCCGCAGCCCCGGATTGGGTGGCGGGGTCTCGTCTTCCTTGACGATTTCGAAATGGGCATAGAACGAAGCCACCTCGAATATCTCAGCCATGTGCCAATTCGTGATGTCGGCAAGTGCGGCGATGTGGGACGCGGCGAGGTGGTGGTAGTGATCGTGAATGGTGTGCAGGTATTCCAGCAGCAGATCGCGCCGGTAGGGCTCGCACCCGACGGCTGCGCGAATCTCGCGCACCACCGCCGGGATCGGCTGGCGGCCCTTTTCCGTGCGGCGTGCGCGGCCACGCCGGCGCCCGGGATTGCGGTAGGCGGTCATACGCGACCGCCGCCGGAGTCGTCCGGATGGGGCGGTTCAAGCGGCACATGAGCCAGGTCGATGACGACTTTTCCGGCGCTCTCGAATGTCACCGTAACCCGCTCGCCGACCACAGGCTGCACCTGCCCCAGCCCCCACTCGGGCCGCGCCGGATTGCGCACGAAGATGCCAGGCATCAGATAGCTCATTTCGACCGTTTCAAGGCTCGATGTGTTGCCGGGCGCGCCTCTCGGGACCGGTTCGCGACAACGGGGCGTTTACTTTGTCGTATTATGGTCGATCTTCGCTGCCGAGCGTAAGCGTCGCAATGCCGCCGAGGCTGGCACCGCGGCGGCGCACCTTGGCTTTTCGAGTCCGGCCCGGGCCGGGTGAGGGATCGTTCATGGCGCTCTCCGCCGGCGGATAAGGCGCAGCACTGCCCGCGCCGCGCCGTCATCCGGTTCGAATCGGGGGCGATGCTCCCGCAACATGGTTAAGAAGACCTTATCAAACGGCCGCGGGGGCGAATAGCGGCCTCGGTGGCGGCGCGCAGGCAAAACGGCGGATTTTGGCGAAGGCGGCGGATTGCGAGGGGAACGGCCCGTTGGCGGGCATCGCAACAACGAGGCCACGGCTCGGGCCAGCAGCCAGAAGACGGCCGTTTGCGGGGCCGAAGGCCCGCCATTGCCCGCGAGGCCCGAGGCCCTATATTCCGTCTATGAATTCCCTCGGTTTCGACAAGCCCCCCCAGGATACCCGCGTCGTTGCGGCGATGTCGGGCGGGGTCGATTCCTCGGTCACGGCCGCGCTCCTCAAGGGCGAGGGCTATGAGGTGATCGGAATCACGCTCCAGCTCTACGATGACGGGGCGGCGCGGCGGCGCATCGGGGCCTGTTGCGCCGGTCAGGACATCTACGACGCACGGCGCGTGGCCGATACGCTCGATATTCGCCATTATGTGCTCGATTTCGAGAACCGGTTCCGCGATTCGGTTATCGACGATTTTGTTGACAGCTACCTCGCCGGCGAAACTCCGATCCCGTGCGTGCGCTGCAACCAGACCGTCAAATTCCGCGACCTTCTGGGACGAGCCCGCGATCTCGGCGCCGACGCACTTGCCACCGGGCATTATGTGCGGCGCGTGACAGGGCCTGGGGGCCCGGAACTCCACCGTGGCGCCGATCCGGCCCGCGACCAGAGCTATTTCCTGTTCGCGACCACGCCCGGGCAGCTCGATTACCTGCGCTTTCCCCTGGGCGCGATGCCCAAGGACGAGACCCGCGCGTTGGCCGGGTGCCTCGGTCTTGCGGTCGCCGACAAGCCCGGCAGCCAGGACATCTGTTTCGTCCCGGGCGGCTCGTACTCGCGCGTGATCGAGCGCCTGCGCCCCGAAGCAGCCGAACCGGGCGACATTGTGGACATGGACGGCAAGCGCCTCGGCGGCCACGGCGGAGTCGCCAACTTCACCGTCGGCCAGCGGCGAGGGCTAGGCCTTGGCGGTGGCGATGCGCTTTATGTCATCGCGCTCGATGCCGGCACCCGCCGGGTGATCGCCGGTCCGCGCGCGGCGCTCGCGGTCTCGGGTCTGACGGTGCGCGATCTCAACTGGCTTGAGGGCGCGGCGCCCGCGGACGGCGAGGCGGTGAGGGTGCGATACCGCTCCGCCCACGAGCCCGTCGCCGCCACCATCGGGCCGGCCGGCGCGGGATGTGCCGCGGTGCGCTTCGCGCAACCTCAATTCGGGGTCGCGCCGGGCCAGGCCTGCGTCGCCTATCGCGGCAACCGGGTCCTCGGCGGCGGTTGGATCGCATCGACGGTGCGGGCGGGCGCGAGCGCGGGCCAGGGCGAGGGCGAGCCGACGCCGGGCCGGTCCGAACCCGCCGGTGCCCTCGCTTGACAGGCGAGGGCGGCGGGCCCTATACGCGCGGTCTCGGACGGTGCCAATCGCGCCGCCCTTATGAAAACGGACGCTTTGCGGCGTCCCGCGCGGGGCTCCGGCCCTTGCGCCCGGTGGCGGGGTAGCTCAGCTGGTTAGAGCAGCGGAATCATAATCCGGAGGTCGGCGGTTC
>CAZTAK010000111.1:0-5846 GCA_964611585.1 uncultured Alphaproteobacteria bacterium | reverse complement strand
TTACCCATGTCTCCGGTCTACTCTGTTACCTATGTCGCCGGTTCGGACCCACCCTGCCCTCTCCCTGAGGGAGAGGGCAGGGTGAGGGGGGGACGGCCTTCGTGGGGCTCGCCGTCGCGTAACGGCGGCCAGGCCTTGACCCGGCGGGTGCTTCGCTGGATGCTCGCGCCGCTTTTGGACTGAGGGGAATACCCAACATGCTTATCGTGATGCCCGACGCGCGCTTCGACGGGGCGGCGGATTTCGAACAGGGGGCGGTCGGCGACCGCGCGCAAGTCCGTATCTACCAGGCGGCCAGCCTGGACGACATCCCCGACGACGTCTGGGCCGCCACGGACGGGCTGATGGTCTGGGGCCGGGTGCGCGGCGACGCGGCGATGTTCGACCGGGCGGTGAAGGCGCGCATAATCGTGCGCATGGGCGTGGGGTTCGACGCGCTCGACATCGAGGAGGCGGGCCGGCGCGGCATCGTCGCCTGCAACGTGCCGGATTACGGCACCACCGACGTCGCCGACCACGCCATCGGCCTGATGCTGAGCCTCACGCGCGGCATCGTGCGCCACCACACCAATCTGGTCGACGAGCCGGTGGCGAAATGGAAGGGCATCGACACGCCGGTGGTGCGCCGGGTGCGCGGCGAGACCTTCGGGCTCGTGGGCCGCGGCCGCATCGGCACGGCGACGGGGCTGCGCGCCAAGGCGCTCGGCATGAACGTGATCTTCTACGACCCCTACCTGCCGGACGGCAGCGACCAGGCCGTGGGCTTCGGCCGGCGCGAGAGCCTGGAGGATCTGCTGCGCGAGGCGGACGTGGTGAGCTGCCACACGCCGCTGACCGAGGAGACGCGCGGCATGATCAACGGCCAGGCGCTGAGCTGCATGAAACCGCACGCGATCCTGATCAACACCTCGCGCGGCGAAGTCGTCGACGTGCTGGCCGTGACCGAGGCGCTGAAGGCGGACCGCATCGCCGCCGCCGGCCTCGACGTGCTGCCGATCGAGCCGCCGGAGCCGGACCACCCGCTGTTCGCCGCCCTGAAGGCGCGCGAGCCCTGGACCGACGGCCGGGTCGTGGTGACCCCGCACGCCGCCTGGTACAGCCCCGACGGCGCGCGCGACTGCCGCGAGAAGGCGGCCCTGACGGTGATCAACTATCTCACGGGCGGGCCGCTCAGGAATTGCGTGAACGAGGCGTATTTGGAGAACAGGCGGTAGGGGGCGGGTCCGGTAGGGTTTAAACGCCAGCGTTATCCCGCACACCTACCTGTTTCCCGGACTTGATCCGGGACCCAGGCTGCGCTGGCGGTGGGCATAGGGCGGACGTGGCGTCGTTTCACGGCTGGGTCCCGGATCAAGTCCGGGAAACAGGTAGGGTGGTATCAATCGGCGCTACCCGTCCGCCGCTCCGTCTTCCGCCTTCGTCTTGTCCGCCAGGCGCAGGATCGCGGCCAGGCGTTGGGCGCGTTCGACGTCGCTCATCGCGGCGGCGGCGTCCGCCGCGCCCTTCTTCGCCGCGGCCGGCTCGTACAGCCCGAACATGCGGCACAGCTTTTCCAGCGCCGCCAGCTTGTCGTGCATCACCAGGCGGACCGTGGCGCCCGCGGCACTGCGGGTGATGGTGACGGCCGACAGCGCGCGGCGCTGCACCGGCGACAGCTGGCCGATGCGCTTGACCGTCAGCCCGTCCTTGCCCCAGCCCAGCAAATTGCCGATATCGGCGAAGGCGACGGCGGCCAGCTCCTCGGCGATGCGGTCCTTGCGGTCCAGGTGGCGGCTCAGCGACTTGGCCTTGAGATCCGCCAGATAGGCGGCACAATGCGGCCGGTGCCGGATGCCCCAGACGTAGGAGGCCGCGGTCTGGCGGGCCGTGGCCGACTGGGGCCGCACCTCGCGGTACGCCTCCCGGTCGTTTAGCCCGCGGTCCACCGCGTGGCAGATGTCGCGCTCGAAATCCGTCAGCCCGTCGGGGCCGCGCCGTGCCGTTCCCATAGGTGTCTCCTTTGCGAAAAATAGAAAAACCCGCCGCGGCGGGGCCGGGCGGGCGTGCTTGTGACTGATATCCTTTGCCATGGTGAATTATGGCGATACCACCATAATAAAGCAATTTTGGTAGCGAGTTTACGGCGGCGGTAACGCTTCGTTCAGTCGGTCCAGCGCGTCGCGCGCAGTGACGATGGGAATGCCTGCGGCGGTACCGAGGGCGAGCATATGTTTCTTGTCGCCGGAGACGATCAGGTCGGCCTTGCCGGCGATCGCCGCAGCCAGGATTAGGTTGTCGTCGGGATCGGGGGACAGGGAAACTGCCGGCGGGGCGCCGAGAACGATCGCGCGCGTGTCGATGTTCTCCACCAGCGCCGCGGCCTCGTCGGCGTCGATATAGCGTTGCAGGCGGGGACGGGCGAGAACGGCGGCCAATTCGACCAATTGGGCGGTGGAGGTTACAAGCTCGAACGTGCCTTCGAGCCACGTCTGGTACAATTGGTCGGGCGGCGTTCCCTTGGTGATCAAGGCGGCGATCAGAATGTTCGTATCAAGGACGATCCGCACGCGCCGCGTCCGTTTCCGCGTCGATCAGGTCCAGGAGTTCCTGCTGGTCGGTTTCGGCGGTGCGGTCCTTGATTCCCTGAACGGTAAGGTCGAACACGCGGCGGCGTACCGCGTCGTCGACGAACCGGGACAGGTCGCCTTTTTTGCCGCCGGTGCGGGCCAGATAGGTGCGGACCGCGCGGTCGGTCCTGTCGGGTATCGAGAGGTTCCATCGGGACATGGTTCGGTCTCTTCGTTAGGTGTATAAGCGTTTATACACCTATATGGTCGCGTTTTCTGGTCACGCGGTCAATATTGATCTGCGCGCGCGTTTCTCGGATATCGTTCTGGAATTGAGCGACGATGGTGTCGTAAGCGGGTTATGGATCTCGTCGCGCACCGACCAGGTGACGATCTGGCCCATGCCCTTCATCTTGTTGAAGCGCGGGAAGTTGAGCAGGATCGCGAAGGAGGCGAAGAGCTGCAGCCCCTCGGTGAAGGCGCCGAACACGGCCAGGGTCTTGGCGATGTCGGCGGGGGTGGCGACGCCCCAACGCTGCATGTAGTCGTACTTGGACATGACGCTCTCGATCGGGATGCCGTTGTCCTGCAGGAACGAATGAAAACCCATGACGCCGAGGCCGACGGAGCGCTCGCGCATGGCGGCGTAGGTGGCGTTGCGGAACTCGTCCGGCGCCTGGTCGATGAAGTCCTGCAGCGCGTTGTCGAGGACGGTGCCGGATTCAACCGCCTTGAGGCCGATCAGATTGTAGCGCCGCAAGGCGACATTGGGTTTCAGGAGGCCAGCGAGGGTTTCGAACATCAGTCGGACCCACTTTCGGACGACGACATTTCCGCTGAGGATATCGAAAAGGTAATTGAAAAGCTTCCCGCTTCCGTACGGTTGCGCGTTTCCTTCGACCCGACAAAAAGATCGATGGCCTACAAAGGGCCGATGACAAAGGAGAACCGGAACATTCTGCAACTGGCGTTGGGACGGTCTCCCAAGGCTGGACGGGCTATCGAACGACTGTACGCAAAGACCAACAATTTTCAGCTTTCCGCGTCGGAAGATGAAGAAGACAAACCGCCGTTCGTTGTGCCGCTACTCGGTTTCCGCAAACAGAGCGAATTGCAACTCTTTTCCAAAGAGCATTTTCTCGATCTTCCCTGGCGTTTGGACGAGTGCGATCCCTTGAACATCACCGAACGATTCAAGATCGTCGATCTAAGTCAGACCGGCCAGATAGATGTAACCGACAAGGGGCAGGTCGAGATTGACTTCGTACGGCGGGTTCAGGGCGAACTTGCGACCGTCGTACAGGAGCCGGCGTGGAGCCTGTCTCGGCTGGCAAACTGGCTCGATATAGGAATCAAGCATCACGATGTCACAAAACCAAGTGCAATCTTGTTCATATCCAGTGCAATAGAAACGTTACTTGCCACGGGACACGATATCGAAGTGTTGGCCCGCAACAAGTATGATCTCCGCCGTGAACTGACGTTGTTCATTGCGGATCTTCGGACTAAGCGGGAAAACGGCAACTATGACGCACTGTTCGCTACGAACGCGGAGGGTTTTGCCACCCATTCAGACCTCTCGATGATCTTCGACGACCAAACCTATGCGTTCAATCAACCTTATGCCGGTGCAACAAAGTTCAATAAGCACTACACGCCACTTACTGGTGACCTGAAACCGGACGGTGAAGAGTTCGAATGCGCGCGGTATATCGATCGTATGGAGGAGGTTCGTTATTGGATTAGAAACGTCGAATTGAAGAAGACGTCGTTCTGGCTACAACTTCCCCACCAAAAATTTTATCCCGATTTCGTCGCCATGCTCAAAGACGGCCGAATACTGGTCGTCGAATACAAGGGACAACATCTTTACGAAAGTGAGCGCGCAAAGCGCAAAATCGGGGCGGTATGGGCCGAAGCGAGTGGTGGGAAATGCCTATTTTGCATGCCGACGAACCGTGATTACGACTTGATCGATAAGACGATCAATGATTAATTTTGCGCCCTAATTGCGAAGACCAGGCCTTGAAAAATTGTCTAATGTTTCAAGAATCAAGACCTGATGACAATTATTCCTGACCCCAGTTGTTTGTAATTAAGATGATACTAACCCAACATTTCTTTTTGCCGGAAGTTTCGAAAGAATCGCTTTTCTGCGCCGGGAGGGTGCAAAAAAATGAATATTTTCATTAACTAGCAGCGCTGATTTTGCCAGATTTCTTTTTATCATGGTTCTGCTCATACCCTTAGAGTTTTCTTTAAACATTAAATGATAAAACGATGTCCAGAGAATTACAGAGTCGTCGAAATATATAGTGCCTGCCGGACCGGCTACGGAATTGCACGAACTAGTAGAAAATATTCCGTTCGCTAGTTTTTCAGTAGTTGCTAGGCAAGTTGAAAGAAAAAGGCGGCGACTGTCCAAGACAGAGGCTACAGTTTCAATAAACTGTTTTCTAGGAAGGTCGTTTAATGTGGTGGAAATACCTCTTAAAAAACCATGACATGATATGTGAAGATATCGATAATTACTATCTTCAAATACATCAACAAAATGTTCAAGTTCCTCGCGAGTTCGAATATAACAATAACGGGGCTCTTTTCCTGCCATTCGTAAGGATCTGTAGATTAATTCACCTTCGCGATAGTCATTTTCTTCGTCGAATTTTAAAGATTCGATTATAAATACTTCAGGTATAGTAGACATTTAAGCTAATCCCCGAGCAATTAAGCCATCATGACAGCAATTTTAGGCTGTCGCAATGACGGTTGTTTGAGGCTCTATCACAGAGTCCTGCAAGAGACCTAAATTTGAAGGATTTTGGAGCGCTGTCGTGGGTCCCAGGCATTTTGGAGGCGGAACTTGCGATCGAGCAAATAGGCAGGATCGAAGCGTTATATGGCGATCGGAACGAAGAGTGATTTTCACGATGAAATTCAAATCACCCCATCCTCGCGCAACGCCGCCACCTCCGCGTCGCTCAGCCCCAGCTCGTCCTTGTAGATGTCCTCGTTATGCTGCCCCTTGCGCGGGCCGGCGTGGCGGATCTGCGCCGGGGTTTCCGACATGATCGGGAAGGCGCCGGTCATGCGCAGCGTACCGAGGTCTTCGTCGGGGACTTCGACGATGTCGTTGCGGGCGCGGTATTGCGGGTCCTCGAAGATCTGGCTGATGTCGTAGGCGGGGCCGATGGCGGCCTCCGCTTCCTCGAAGGCATGGAGCACTTCTTTCTGGTCGCGCTGTCTGATCCAGTCGGCGACGATGCCGTCGACTTCCTCGATATGCTCGACCCGGCCCTG
>CAZTAK010000110.1:0-5875 GCA_964611585.1 uncultured Alphaproteobacteria bacterium | reverse complement strand
TGCGAGTCCATTTCGGGCGGCATCCAGGTGCCTTTGACCCCCGCGGAAAGATGATCCGCGCCCGCAGGCCCGCTAACCGCCGCCGCCGCCAATCCGATTATTCCCGCAACGATCCGGGCCGATATTGCGTACGCTATGCCTGATTTCCTTCTGCTCCGGCCGCCGGCGGGACTCCGGCGACGCCGATGTTCCGCCCTGACTATAACGCGCTCCGGCGGTAGCGCGGAAGGGGTCCCCTCGCCTACCCCGACGGCGCAACCGCACCGCGCCCCGCGCCCGGAGGCGTGGCGGGGCGCATGTCCGGCCCGAGAACGTCGCGCACCAGAGGCACGGTTACCGCGCGACCGGCCTGAAGGGCGTGACGGTCAAGCGCCGCAACACAGGCACGGGCGGCATCGAACGAGCGCTCGATCCGTGGCAATAAATAGAGGATTACCGCCTCGGCAACCGTAATCTGACGCTCGGCAAACAGTTTCACCAGCACCGCCGCCAACAGCGCGTCGTCGGGTGCGCCGATGCCGCAGGTATTAGCGGCGCGCAGTCGCGAATCGAGATCGGGCAGGCCGACGCGCCACTGGGCGGGCGGCGTCTTGCCGGTCAGAAGGATCGATCCGCCAGCCTCGCGCACCGCGTTCAAAGTGTGCAGCAGAGCGCGTTCATCGACCGTTGTGTCCGCGTCTTCAATCGCAAGCGAGCCCGCGGCGGGCGGCACCGACCCCGCCGTCAAGGTATCCGCGGCGACGACCGTTGCCCCGCTCGTGGCCCGCCACACTTCGGCAAGATGCGATTTGCCGCACGCGCGCGGCCCGTGCAGCGCCAGAATCCGCCCGGGCCAATCGGGCCAACGGTCAATCCAGGCGACCGCGTCTTCGTTGCACGGCGCCACCAGAAAATCCTCCCGCCCCCGGGCCTCGCGGTGGCCGAGATCGAGCGGGAACTGCCGGGGCCCGGTCACCGTTCGCGGTCCTCGGGCGGGGTTTCGCTGCCGGAGGTTCGATGCCCGAGGTAGAGCGCACTTTCGACGTAGCGTCCGGCAGCAAACCGAACCAGGACGCCAGCAACGGCAGCGGCCGGGACTGCCAGCACTATACCCACAAAACCGAACAGGATTCCCGCCGCCAGCAGGGAGAAGATCACCCAGACCGGATGCAATCCGACGCGCTCGCCCACCAACCGCGGCGTCAAAGCCATGCTTTCGACCACCTGCAGCACCGCGTACACCAACACCACCAGTCCGATCGAAACGAAATCGCCGCCGAACTGCAGCACCGAAAAAATCAGGGCGATCGCAAGACCGACGGCAAAGCCAATGTAGGGTATGAAGGCGATGAACCCGGTAAACAGACCGATGACGAGACCAAACTGAAGCCCCGCCAGCGACAGGCCGATGCCATACAGCACCGCGAGAACCAGACACACCAGTGCCTGCCCGCGCAGGAACCCGGCCAGCGAAGCGTCGATCAGCCCGATCTGTTCGTGAATCGTTTTGATGTGGCGGCGCGGCAGAAGGCTGTCCACCTTCTTGACGATCTTGTCCCAGTCCCGCAGCAGATAGAAGGTCACGATCGGCGTGATGAAAATCAACGACACCATGTTGAACAGCGCCAGTCCGCTCGACACCAACCGGCTCGCGACGTTGGTCAGGATCTCGCCAGCGTTCTCGGTAAACAACTTGGCCGCCTCGGCCGGACGATCGGCGCCGCCAGCCGACACCGCCGCCATGACCCGTTCGATCGCCGGCAGGATCACGCCCTGCACCTTTTCGACGTACGCCGGCATGTTTTCGATCAACAGCGCGACCTGGGTCTGAACCAGCGGAAACAGAAGCACCACAATCGCCGCCCCAACGACGAAGAATCCGAGCGTGATTACCGAAGTCGCCAGCCAGCGCACCAAGCCGAGGCGTTCGACCCGGTCGACCGCCGGATCGAGGAAGTAGGCGAGCGCCATCCCGGCCACGAAGGGCAGCAATATTCCCTTCAGCAGCGCCAGCAATGCCAGCGCGACCGCAGCACCCAGCGCCCAGAACAGCATCTGGCGCCGCGCCGTCATCCGATTTCTCCAGAACCCGATGCGGTGCCGGCCCAGCGCACAATGTACCAGCCGCCCGAAACGACCGTGGTGACGGCAACCGCGTAAAGCAGCAGTTCGGGAATCATGCCTAAATCAACGCCCAGACCAACGGTCGCGAGCACCGCCCCGGCAAGGACAATCTGGCCCGCGGTATTGACCTTGCTGATCATCATCGGCCAGCCGGCAAACGGTAGTTTCAGGACGAACGAAAAGACCGCGCCGCCGACGATGAGGGCGTCGCGGGACACGACCAATATCACCAGCCACAGCGGCAGGTAGCCGAGCTGGCCCAGGGTCAAAAAGATACTCACCAGCAGCACTTTGTCGGCGATCGGATCGAGAAAGCGTCCGAGTTCCGATACCTGGTCAAAATGCTTGGCGATGAAGCCATCGATCGCGTCCGAGGCTCCGGCCGCCGCGAACACCCAGAATGCGATATCGGTGCGCCCGTCGAGGATAAACCAGATCGTCAAGGGGACCGACAGCAACCGGCCCAAAGTAATGATGTTGGGAAGCCGCACGCGGTTTAACGATCCCCGTCGCCGCCGGCCACCGGCTGCCGCAGTGTCAGGGTCCAGAAGCCGTCGATTTCGACAAGATCGAGATCGCGTTGGGCAAGATCGAGGATCAGTTGCGACGGATCGCCGAGGTAATGAAGCAAGACCTGCGCGTCCGAACGCGTCAACGCCGCCAGTTCGATCCCGCGCACAACCGCGCTCTCGGCAAGACGTTGGCGCACCTCAAGCCATTCCTCCAGCCCTGAGATCGGCACCCGGGCGCTGAGCCGAACCGGATTGTCGAAGCGCAGCAGATTCTCACGTTTCCAGCGATCCTCCAGGCGCTGCACCGATTCCGCCACCGCCTCGGCGAGTAATTCGGGCACCCGGTCGCGGGCGATCCCGTCGAAGCTCTGGAGGATGACTCCCTCCCCCGCCGGTCCGATCTCGCGCAGCGTCACGTGGACGCGCGGCCGGTTGGCGGCAAGATCGAACTCGAGCCGGCCCATCGCAATCAGTATATCGCTGATCTCGTACCGGGCCGCGAACTCCACCAACCGCTGCTCGTCGCCTTCGGCGGCGTGAAGGGCGGACAGAATGGCCATGTCGGCGCGGTCGGCGTTCGGCAGCATCAGCGGTACCGGGCCGCCGGAATCGACCCCACGCGCCTCCCACGCCGAGCGCCAGGGATTGGGATCGTCCCACAACAGGAGCGCGCCCGCGGCCTCGTAAACCGGGATCACAAGGCGCACCTTGCTGCGGGTTTCCGCATAGGAAATGCCGTAGTCGGCGAGCAGGTTTCGAATCGCCTCTTTCTTGAAGTTAACTGTTAATTTTGCCAGATAACGTACTGAAGATGTTCGTTCTTTTTCGACCGATATTGATCCCACCAAAGGCGGGATGAGGTCCGGTTCGAGGTCGGGAACGCGTTCTAGGTCGGTGCGCAAAACCAACCGCCGCCATAGCTGTTCAAGGGCCCGCCGCTGCCCCTCGGCCAACGCAACATCGCGGGCAAGCGCCGCCGAGCGCGCGGTGGCATCGACCGCGATCCCGCTCACGGTAAACAAATCTTCTGCCTCGGCCGTCGTAGCAGGCCGTGGAGCGATGAAAATCGCCGCCAGCAACAGCACGAGTCCCAAGGCCCCGGTCGAGCGCGGGCCTGTTTTGCCGCCAGCGTGGGCCATTGCAAACCGTCTCTTATTCAGTAAGGTCTCAGCGCTATCTGGCCCGAGACTATCGTATCCGACGTGACGCCTTCAACAGCGCGGACAACCCGCTCCCAGTGCCGGTGCACCGCCTTCGCGCCCCGAGGAGGCGCGTGCCCTTGGCGGACATGACCGACTACAAAGCCGCCGGTGTCGACATCGATGCCGGCGATGCCCTCGTCCGGCGCATTGCGCCCTTGGCCGCTTCGACCCGGCGAGCAGGTGCGGACGCGTCGCTCGGCGGCTTTGGCGGCCTGTTTGATCTCAAGGCAGCAGGATTCGAAGATCCGGTGCTGGTGGCGGCGACCGATGGCGTCGGCACCAAGTTGTTGGTGGCGCAGGCCGCCGGACGGTTCGGTACGCTCGGAATCGATCTGGTCGCGATGTGCGTCAACGACCTTGTCGTGCAAGGGGCAGAGCCCCTGTTCTTCCTCGATTACTACGCCACCGGCGCGCTCGATGCCGAAGCCGCGGCGGCGGTGGTGAGCGGCATCGCGGCCGGCTGCCGTGAGGCGGGCTGTGCCCTGATTGGCGGCGAAACCGCGGAAATGCCGGGACTTTATCGGCCCGGCGAATTCGACCTCGCGGGCTTCGCGGTCGGCGCCGCCGAGCGAGCGCGGCTTCTTGACACCTCCAGCGTTGCCGAGGGCGACGAAATCATTGGCATTGCCGCCGCCGGGCTTCATGCCAACGGCTATTCCCTGGTGCGCAAGATCGTCGGCGACGCGGGTCTGGACTACGGCGACCCGGCACCGTTTGCGGACGGAATCACGCTGCGTGACGCGTTGCTGATTCCGACCCGCATCTATGTCAAGAGCTGCCTCGGGCTGATCCGCGCGGGGCTTGTCAAATCGCTGGCACACATCACCGGCGGCGGGTTGATCGAAAACATCCCGCGTGCCCTGCCGGACGGGCTCGGGGCCAGGCTCGACGCCGCTGCCTGGGTGCTGCCGCCGGTTTTCCGGTGGCTCGCCGCGACGGGCCCCGTCGAACTGGCGGAACTGGCCCGAACCTTCAACTGCGGTATCGGCATGGCGGCGATCGTCGCCTCCGACCGGGCCGCCGAGGCCATCCATCTGCTCGAGAGCGAGGGCGAAACGGTCTACCGCATCGGCACCGTTGTTGCGGCGGGCGGGTCCGCGCGCTTGGAAATAGAGGCCTTGGAGCGCGCATGGCGCGGCTAAAGGCGGCGGTCCTGATCTCGGGCCGGGGATCGAACCTCGAGGCCCTGATCACGGCCTGCATCGATCCGGCGTTTCCGGCCGAAATCGGCCTCGTGATCGCCAACCGGCCCGGTGCCGCTGGACTCGCCCGCGCCGAGGGGGCCGGAATTCCGACGCAAACCATAGACCACCGCGCCTATGAGGGCCGCGCGCCGTTCGAGAGCGCGCTCGATGGGGCGCTGCGTGCGGCCGGGGCCGAGATCGTGCTTCTGGCGGGTTTCATGCGCATTCTGACCGCCGGGTTCGTCGATCCCTGGCGCGACCGGCTGCTGAACATCCACCCCTCGCTGCTGCCTTCTTTTCCCGGGCTGGATACCCATGCCCGCGCGCTGGCGGCCGGGGTGCGGTTTGCCGGCTGCACCGTTCATTTCGTTCGCGCCGACCTCGACGCGGGGCCGATTATCGTTCAGGCAGCGGTGCCGGTGCGGGCCGACGATACGCCGGAGACCCTGGCTGCGCGGGTTCTCATCGAGGAGCACATCATCTACCCCCTTGCCTTGCGGCTGATCGCCGAGGGCCGGGTGCAGGTTCGCGAAGAAGCAGTTGAGATCGACGGTGCGGCGGCGCCCGCCGAGGCGATGGTCAACCCGAAGCCGTAATCGTCCGGACCGGCCCCAAGAGTCGCATCCGTTCAGGTGGAACCGCTTGCGGCGGCGACCCACACCGTTTCGAATAATTATTTGTTTTCAATGCCTTGCGTGACAGGCAGGTGCGGACGCTAAAGCAGCATCCGTTCAGGTGGAATCGCTTTCGGCGATCACTGAGCGGATAGAGCTGCTCCAATTTCTTGAAAACTAGAGCAATTTTTTCCGGCGGATTGACCCGCGCCGGTTCAATCCCTGCGGATATTGCTCTAGCCGACCAGTTCCAGTGCGCC
>CAZTAK010000109.1:0-5881 GCA_964611585.1 uncultured Alphaproteobacteria bacterium | reverse complement strand
CGCAAATCGTCGTCGCCGGCGATTCCGCCGGCTCGGGATTTGCGCTAGACGAAATCCCTGAGCATCGCCACCAGCGGCCGGTCGGCGGGCGGCATGGCGAGGTCGCGCATGGCGGTGGGGCGCGCCCACTTTAGCGCGCTCGCATGGCGCGCTTCGGGAATGCCGTCCCACACCCGGCACAGGTAGAGAAACATCAGGAGATGAAAGTCCTCGTAGGCGTGGCTCGCTAAGGTGAACGGCGCGAGGCAGCTTTCGCTCACGTCTATGCCGAGCTCTTCCTTGAGTTCCCGGATCAACGCGGCCTCGGGCGTCTCGCCGGACTCGATCTTGCCGCCGGGAAATTCCCACAGTCCCGCCAACGGTTTGCCGGGCGGGCGTTGTGCCACCAGCACGCGCCCGTCCGGATCGACCAGGGCAACGGCGGCGACAGGAACCTGCGGAGGCTCGCGCCGCCGCCGCCAGTCGTCACGGGCAAGGCTCAGGTTCCAGGCCGGAAAGTCCGATTTGCGGGCGCGGAAATAGGTACGGTTCCGGCCCGTCAGCGTATAGCCCGCCTTTTCCAGCAGCCGCCGCGACGCCGGATTGCCGAAAACGACGCTGGCCCAGAGTCGCGCAAGCCCGAGCGTCTCGAAGGCAAAATCGGTGACCGCCTGAACCGCCTCGGCGCCGTAGCCCCGGTTCCAGACCGCCTTGCCGATCCAGTAGCCGATCTCGGCGCCCTCGGGCGCGCCGCCCTCATCGTCGGTCGGGCGCAAGCCGATTGCGCCGATCAGCGCATTGCCGGATTTCAATTCGATGGCAAACCCTCGCTCGGGCCCGTCGTGCGCCGCCGCGATAAAGGCGCGCGCATCCGATTCGGAATAGGGAAAGGGAATGTTGGCGGTAACCCGCACCACGTCTTCGTCGTTGAGCAGCCCGACCAAGGCCTTGGTATCGCTTTCGGCAAACGCCCGGAATCGAAGGCGCGCGCTTTTGGGCGCGGGCATGGCCGCGACGCGGCGGGGGCGGCGCGGGCAACGGGAACACGCGCGTTCCACACATAGACGGTGAGGGCGGTGCCACCGCCCTTGCACGGACCCGGCCCGACATGCCGAAAGCCGCATTTTTCGAGCACCCGCGCAGACGCCGGGTTCGACCCCAGCAGGGCGGCTGACATGCGCCGCGCCGCAAACGCGCGGGCGCCAAACGCGAGCACCGCCGCAACCGCTTCGGTTGCGTAGCCGCAGGCCCAGAACGGCCGGCCGATCCAGAAGCCGAGTTCGTATCCGTGCGCGCCGGGGGCGAGTTCGACGGCGCCGGCAAGACCTGGTTGCGAACGGCGTTCGATTGCGAAACGGACGCCGGTTTCGGGTGCCGGCGGATGGGCGCGGCAAGCAGCGATCCAGGCTTCGGCATGGTCGAGGGTATAGGCGAAGGCCTCCGGCGCGAGCGGTCGGTAAACGGACGCATCGCCCAACAGGTGGGCGAGATCGCGCGCATCCGTTTCGCAAAATTCGCGCAACCGCAAGGAAACCGTGCCGACGAGAGGGAAGCCGCCAGCTTTGGCCGGGAGCGCGCCATGAACGCCGGCCGGGAGCGAAGCGGGAATATCGCTTTCCGCGCGCTCGGAGCCGGCGGCGTGTAGTGTCATCGGGCCGGAGCCTTTCCGTCAGGACCGGTAATCGGCATTGATGGCGATGTAGCGTTCGGTCAGGTCGCAGGTCCAGACCCTAAAGCGCCCGCGCCCGATGCCGACATCGACGTGGATGTCGATCTCGGCGCGCTTCATGTATTCGGCCGCCTGGCTCTCGTCGTAGTCGGGCGCCACCGCGCCATTCTGCGCCACCACGATGTCGCCGAAGCGGATGTCGAGCTTGTCGCGGTCGGCGCGTTCGCCCGCCTTGCCGACGGCCATGACGATTCGCCCCCAGTTCGGGTCCTCGCCGGCAATGGCGGTCTTGACTAGCGGCGAGTTGGCGATCGCGAGCGCGATCCTGCGTGCGCCCTTGCGCGAGGCGGCGCCTGAAACGGTGACTGAGACGAATTTCGCGGCGCCTTCGCCGTCGCGCACGATTTGATGCGCAAGCCCGGTCATCACAGTTTGCAGCGCCGCCTTGAAGCCGCGCAACCGCGGATCGGACATTCCGGAGACCGGTTCGTGCGCGGTCCCGGCGCCGGTCGCGAACAGCAACACCGTATCCGAGGTCGAGGTATCGCTGTCGACGGTGATGGCGTTGAACGAAACTTCGTTGGCGCGCGCAAGACACGCCTGCAAAACATCCGCCGGGATTGCTGCATCGGTGAACAGAAACGCAAGCATCGTCGCCATGTCGGGGGCGATCATGCCCGAGCCCTTGGCAATGCCGTTCAGCGTATAGGTGCTGCCATCGAGCGAGAATGTCTCGCCCGCGCCCTTGGCATAGGTGTCGGTGGTGCGGATCGCCTCCGCCGCCGGTTGCCAGGCGTCCGCCGCCAGCGCACGGTTAAGCCCCGGAACCGCCTCGATCAGGCGGCCGACCGGCATTTCCTCGCCGATGACACCGGTCGAGGCCACGTACACCTGGTCGGCACGGCAACCGATCAGGCGCACCACCGCCGCCGTCGTCGCCGCCACCGCCCGCACCCCGGCGTAACCGGTGAACGCATTGGCATTGCCGGAGTTGACGACCAGCGCGCGGGCCGAACCGTGGCCGAGGATTCCGCGGCACCAATCGACCGGCGCGGCGGCGGTTTTGGAGCGCGTGAACACGCCCGCGACCGCCGTCCCGGGCTTGAGTTCCGCCAGCATGACATCGGTGCGCCGGGCGCGGATGTTCGCTTCAGCCGCCGCCAGGCGCACGCCGGCGACGGCGGCAAGGGCGGGAAAGGCGGCGGGCGCCAGCGGCGAGCGGGGAAGATCCATCACGGGCTCGGGTCAGGGGCCGCGCGGAAAGCGGTCCCGGAATTAGCGGGTCCCCAATGGTAGCGAGCCCGACCGGGCCCCGGCAAGGCGGCGTATGCGCTAGTCCTCGGATTCAGCAGGCGCAGCTTCGCCATCGGCGGGTTCATCCTCGCCGGCGGCGGGCGCGCCTTCGGCAGCGGCAGGCGTGCCGTCGGAATTGAAGTAGACGATTTCAGCGCCGGTTCGCCGAACTTCGAGCACCTCGTTGACGGCATCGCGGAACAGTTGCTGACGGATTTCGTCGGCCACCGCTTCGAGCGGCGGCGGGGCGGTCTCGCGGCGGTCCTCGACCATGATGACGTGCCAGCCGAATTGGGTCTCGACCGGCTCCGAGATTTCGCCGATCTCCATCGACCAGGCCACGTCGGCAAAGGGCGCCACCAGATTCTCGCGCGGGTAAAACCCGAGGTCGCCGCCGGCCGGCGCCGACAGGCCGGTCGAGCGCTCACGCGCCAGAGTCGCGAAATCGGCGCCCTCCTCGAGTTCGACGTAAATCTCTTCGGCCTCCTCGCGGGTCTCGACCAGGATGTGCCGCGCCCGCACCTCGACTTCGCCGCCCTGACTGACGATGTTTTCCTGGTAATAGGCGGCGACAGCCTGTTCGGTCAGGACCGAATCGCCGATCTTCTCAAGAAATGCGTCGCGCAGAAGCTCGTCGGTGGCGATGCGCAGGCGGCGCTTGAAGCCGTCGTCCGATTCGAGTCCGTCGACCCGCGCCTGTTGCGCCAGCAGGATCATGTTGATTATTTCCTGCACCGCCAGCGGAAAAAGCTGCTCGCGCGGGATCTGCTGGAGTTGCGCCGGCAGGGTGGCGATGAACCCATCTACATCGGAGAGGCGGATTTCCTCGCCATCGACCGTGGCGAGGAGGGCATCGGGCGGCGCCTCCTCGTCCTGGGCGTGTGCCGGGTGCGGCGCCAGCGATAGAAGCAGGGCGGCCAACGCCGCTGCGGCAAGCGCCGGGTGCAGGAATCGGAGGGTCATGGAGAGAGGCCTTTCGGGGTTGTCGCGGCGGGTCGCGGTCGCCGGGCGGCCCTTATAACATGGCCCGCCGGGCGCAACGCCTGCGAAAGGGGGGCTTACGGCCCCTCATGCAGCCCTGATGACGCCCGGGCCTGCGGCGTCAGGACCTCGACGCGGCGCGTTGACAGACCCCGGCGCGGCGCTTATGTCTCAAATTCCCCGGCGTCACGGCGGGACATTCTCCTTTTTCGGGGTTGCGCATGATTGGCTCCCTCGCCAAGCGGTTTTTTGGTTCCGCCAACGACCGCATCATCAAGGGCTTGCAGGGCAACGTGGACCGTATCTCGGCCCTTGAGGACGAGGTCCGGGCGCTGTCGGACGAGGGCGTGCGCGAGCGCACCGATGAATTCCGGAAACGTCTGACGGCCGGCGAGACCCTCGACGACCTGTTGCCGGACGCCTTCGCCCTCGTGCGCGAGGCGGCGTGGCGCGCCCTGGGCGAGCGCCACTTCGATGTGCAACTCGTCGGCGGCATGGTGCTCCACGACGGCAAAATCGCGGAAATGAAAACCGGCGAGGGCAAGACCCTGGTCGCGACGCTTGCGGTTTATCTCAACGCCCTCGGCGGCCTGGGCGTCCATGTGGTCACCGTCAACGACTATCTCGCCAAGCGCGATTCGGCGTGGATGGGGCAGGTCTATACCTTCCTCGGTCTGACCGTCGGGTGCATCGTTCACGGTCTCGACGATACCGAACGCCGCGCCGCCTACGACAGCGACGTGACCTACGGCACCAACAACGAGTTCGGATTCGATTATCTGCGCGACAACATGAAATTCGATCTGGCCTCGATGGTGCAACGGCCCTTCAACTACGCCATCGTCGACGAAGTCGATTCGATTCTGGTCGATGAGGCGCGTACCCCGCTCATCATCTCCGGCCCGACCGAACAAAGTTCGGAGCTTTACACGAAGCTGGATCTCCTGATCCCCAAGCTCACCGAACCCCATTATGAAAAGGAAGAAAAATCCCGCACCGTGGTACTGACCGACGCGGGCGTCGAATTCCTCGAAGAGAAGCTTAAGGGCTCCGACCTGACGAAGGGCGACAGCCTCTACGACATCGAAAACGTCGCCGTCGTCCATCACGTCAATCAGGCGCTGCGCGCGCACAAACTGTTCGCCCGCGATACCGATTACATCGTCAAGGACGACAAGGTCGTCATCATCGATGAATTCACCGGACGCGCGATGGAAGGGCGGCGCTATTCCGAAGGACTGCACCAGGCCCTGGAAGCCAAGGAACGGGTTTCGATCCAGCAGGAAAACCAGACACTGGCCTCGATCACCTTCCAGAATTATTTCCGGCTCTACCCGAAGCTCGCCGGCATGACCGGGACGGCAGCGACCGAAGCGGCCGAATTCGCCGACATCTACAAGCTCGAGGTGGTCGAAATTCCGACCCACCTGGTTATGATCCGCGAGGACGAGGACGACGAGGTCTACCGTTCGGGGGTCGAAAAAGACAAAGCCATCGTCGAACTGATCGCCGAGTGCCAGAAGCGCGGCCAGCCGATGCTGGTGGGAACGGTCTCGATCGATAAATCGGAGCGGTTCTCGAGCCTCCTGAAAAAGAGAAAAGTTCCCCACAACGTGCTGAACGCGCGCTATCACGAACAGGAAGCGCACATCATCGCCCAGGCCGGACAACTCGGCGCCATCACCATCGCCACCAACATGGCGGGCCGCGGCACCGACATCAAACTGGGCGGCAACCTGGAAAAGCGCGTCGCCGAGGAACTAGGCGACCTCGACGAAGGGCCGGAGCGCGACGCCGCCATCGCCAGGATCGAAGCCGAGATTGCCGAGGCCAAGGAAGAAGTGCTGGCGCTCGGCGGGCTTTATGTGATCGGTACCGAACGCCACGAAAGCCGGCGCATCGACAACCAGTTGCGCGGCCGCTCGGGCCGCCAGGGCGATCCCGGCCGTTCGCGGTTCT
>CAZTAK010000108.1:0-5972 GCA_964611585.1 uncultured Alphaproteobacteria bacterium | reverse complement strand
CGCGACATCGAATTTCTGCTCTACGACGTGTTCGAAATCGGCAAGTACCAGAACCTGCCACGGTTTTCGGAGGCAACGCCCGATCTCGTCTCGGCCATCCTCGAGGAGGGGGCCAAGATCGCGCAAGAAGTGCTGCAACCGCTCAACCGCTCCGGCGACGAGGAAGGCTGTCATTTCGAAGACGGCGAGGTCACCACGCCCAAGGGTTTCAAGGCGGCCTACAAGACTTTTACCGAGGGTGGCTGGGCCGGTCTGACGGCCGATCCCGAGTACGGCGGCCAGGGGCTGCCGAACGTCCTGGGGATCGCCTTTTCGGAAATGATCTCGGCAGCTAATATTTCCTTCGGCACCTATCCGGGGCTTGCGCGCGGGACTTACGCCGCCATCCACAAACACGGGAACGACGAACAGAAGGCGACCTATTTGCCCAGACTCGCCAACGGCGAGTGGGGCGGCACCATGAACCTGACCGAGCCCCATAGCGGCACCGATCTGGGGCTGATGCGAACGCGGGCAGAGCCGCAAGAAGACGGCAGCTACAAAATTACCGGCACAAAAATCTTCATTACCGCCGGCGAACACGATCTGACCGACAACATTGTGCATCTGGTTCTGGCGCGCCTGCCCGACGCACCTGAGGGCGTGCGTGGCATCAGCATGTTCTTGGTGCCAAAATTCCTGGTCAACGAGGATGGATCGCTGGGCGCACGCAACACGGCCAGTTGCGGCTCGATCGAATCGAAAATGGGGCTCAAGGCTTCGGCCACTTGCGTCATGAACTTCGACGACGCCATCGGCCATCTGATCGGCGGCAAGAACAAGGGCCTGCGCGCGATGTTCACGATGATGAACGAGGCGCGGTTGGGTGTCGGCGTGCAGGGCCTGGGGCTGTCCGAGGTCGCCTACCAGAATGCCCGCGATTATGCCCGGGAACGCCGCCAGGGCCGCAGTTTGAAGGGTCCGGCCGAGCCGGATGAGGCCGCCGATCCGATCATTGTCCATCCCGACGTCCGCAAGATGCTGCTGACGGTGCGCGCCTTCAACGAAGGGGCGCGGGCGCTTGCGTTGTGGATGGCGCTTAACGCCGATCTCGCCGAGATTCACCCCGACGACGACGCGCGCCGCGTCGCCGACGACCTCGTTTCCCTCATCATGCCGGTGCTCAAGGCGCATCTAACCGACACCGGATTTGAATCGGTGAACTGGGCACTGCAATGTTTCGGCGGCCACGGTTACATCCGCGAAAACGGCATGGAACAGTTCGTCCGCGACGCCCGCATCACCCAGCTTTACGAGGGAACCAGCGGTATCCAGGCTCTCGATCTGGTAGGGCGCAAGTTACCCGAGCACATGGGGCGCCTGTTGCGCCAGTTCTTTCATCCCGTCGACCGGTTCCTGCAGGACAACAGGGACGATCCGGCTCTGAAGGACTTCGTGATGCCGCTCGCGAAATCTTTCGCGCGGCTGCAACAGGCGACCGCGTGGGTTGCCGAACAGGGACTAAAAGATCCCGAACAGGCGGGGGCGGTGGCCGCCGATTACCTCAAAATGTTCGGTCTGGTGGCGCTCGGGTTCATGTGGGCGCGCATGGCCAAGGCGAGTTCAGAGAAACTTTCCAACGGTGCCGGTGACGGTCGGCAATTTCTGGAGAGCAAACTCCACGTCGGTCGCTACTACATGGCCAAGACACTGCCGGAAACGTCGTCGTTATTGTCTCGCATCATGGCCGGCAAAGAGGCCCTGATGGCGTTGGAGGCAGACGCGTTCTAGCGCAAATCCCGAGCCGGCGGAATCGCCGGCGACGACGATTTGCGTACCATGTCAAAGGGATAGAGCTTTTCGCGTGAGCGTATGCGAACGGGAAAAGCTCTAGGTCTGGCGGTCGGCGCGCGAAGCCCAGGCGGGCGGGCGCTTTTCGACGAAGGCGGCAAGGCCCTCATTCCCCTCGCCATTGCGCGACGAGCGCGCCACCAGCCGCGCCCCCCGATCGAGCAGCAGCGATAGCGGCACCTGGCCGACCTGATTGATCAGCCGTTTGGCCTCGGCAAGCGCGTCGGGTCCGCGGCGGGCGATGTCATCGAGCAAGTCCGAGAGCGCCGCGGTCGCCGCCGCTTCGCCGGCACACACCAGATGCACCAATCCGGTCCGGTGCGCATCGGCGGCAGTAAGCGGCCGCCCCGTCAGCGCCAGTCGGCGCGCCTCGTGTTGCCCCAGGCGCATCGCGACGAACGGAAGGATTTGCGCCGGCGGCAGTCCGAGGCCCGTTTCCGGCATGGCGAAAGTCGCGTTCTCGTGCGCGATAACTACGTCGGAGACGCAGGCAATCCCGAAACCGGCGCCCCGTGCCGCGCCCTGGACCACGCTGATCACCACCTGCGGCACCGAATCGATCCGGGTCAGCAGGTCGCCGAAACGCCGGTTGACCCAGTAAAGACGGTCCTCGGCGCCGGTTGCGGGCGGCTCCATAACTTCCGTCATGTCCTTGAGATCGCCGCCGGCGCAAAAATGCCGGCCCTGGGCGCGAAAGACGATGACGGAGATTTCGGGCCGGCTCGCGGCGGCGGCCACGACCGCCTCGACCTCATCCGCCATCGCCACGTTCATGGCGTTGCGCGCCTCGGACCGGTCGAAGACCACGGTGAGGCAATAATCGTCGAGATCGAGCGAGAGATATTCGCATGGCGGCAGGGGGGCGGGCACGGCAGGTCCTCCGGGGCGCTTGGGGTCAGGCGGCGGCATGGTAGGGCATTGCACCGCTGCGTCCAGATGCCGAATCGCTGGCTGTTGACAGGGTCCCGCGGGACCCCATAGTACGACCGCCCGGGCGCTGGCGCCTGCGGCCGTGTGCTGAAAGGAATCCGGATATGAGCCTCGAATCGCTGACAGACAGCATCCGCTCGCGCGTGGGTGAGGATTCGGGCCTCGGGGCGACGATCAAATTCGACCTGGGCGAGGCGGGGATCATCTTCGTGGACGGCGCAGCCAGTCCCAACACGGTGACGAACGACGAAAACGAGGCTGACTGCACGATCAGAATAGGTTTGGACGATTTCGAATCGCTCTTGTCCGGCGACCTCGACGCCACAACCGCCTTCATGATGGGAAAGTTGAAGGTTGAAGGGGACATGGGCATCGCGATGAAACTATCGAGCGTGCTTTAGGGGCGTTCCGCGCGGCAACGTCCCTGCGCCCAAACCGGCGGCCCCGCCGAGGGCATCGGCGCGATCATTCCCCGTCCTGGTTCAGAATCTTCCAGATGCCGCTTGCCGTCATCAGCAGCGTTTCGCCGGTTCGCACCCGGACGTGGGTGAAAATCAGGCTGCGGGTGCGTCGCACGACCTCGCCCTCGGCCTCGATCCAGTCACCCGGCCGCGCCGGCGCCAGAAAATCGCAGTTGAGGCTGACCGTCGCAAACCGGGCATCGCGTCCCAGGGCGATGGACGCCGCCGCGCCCGAGGCTTGATCCGCAAGGGTCATGAGTGCGCCGCCATGAACCCAGTCGAGGGGGTTGGCGTGGCGGTCGAACGCCCGCATGGCGACGCAGGCCGCGCCGCCGCTGGCGGGCAAGAAAAAAGGCCCCGCCGTCCGGGCGAAAGCACCGCCCGATTCGGCGGCGACGAATCCGTCGGGAATTGCTGCATATTCGTCCGTCTTCTTCATGCCGATTGCTGCCTCCGGGGCCTCGTTTTGCCATACAAATGTCTCAAACCAGACTATTATGCGTTTCGGTAACGAGGTCTAGCGGAGTTACGCCTCCAATGGCAGACGAACCCCAGCCGGACTGGTTGCGCGAGATCACGCGACCGCTGCACTCGGTTTATCGCGAAGTCTTCCTGATGTCGCTGTTCGTCAACGTTCTGGCGTTGGCGGTGCCGGTGTTTTCGTTGCAGGTGTACGACCGGGTCATCTTCAGCGCCGGCCTGACAACCCTGGAAGGCCTCGTCATCGGCATGATCGTTGTCGTGGCTTTCGATTTCGTGCTGCGCCAATCCCGCGCCCGGATGATGCAGCGGTCGGCGCTTCGCATTGATGTCGCGGTTGGCAACAAACTGTTCAATAAGATCCTCGCGCTGCCAATGGCGGCGCTGGAGGCAAAGCCCAACGCGTACTGGAATTCCCTGTTCCGGGACGTCTAAGTCGTCCGCAATACGTTGTCGGGCCCGTCGGCAATCCTGCTGACGGACCTGCCGTTTGCGTTCATCTTCATCGCGTTGGTGGTGACGATCGCGACGCCGGTGGTATGGGTCCTGGCGATCATGCTGCCGCTGTTTCTCATTTTGGCCTGGCGGTCGGCGTCGGTTCTCAACGCGGCCAATCGGGAAGAACGGCAAACCGGCTTCGGCCGTGATGCCGTGGTTTCGGAAATGATTTCGGGCCGCATGACAGTCAAGGCGCTGGGGCTCGAAGACGCCATCCGCCCGGTATGGGACGAAAAACACTCCGCCACCATCAAGGAAACGATCAATCGTGGCCGCAAGTCGGATTTTTACGGCAATATCGGTTCGGCGCTGACCGCGGCAACCACGGTATCGATGACTACGGTCGGTGCACTCGCCATTATCAATCAGGATCTGACCGTCGGCGCCCTGATCGCCGCCAACATGCTGGCAGGGAGAATCCTGAGTCCGTTTAATCAACTGGTCGGATCGTGGCGGAATTTCGTTTCGTTCCGGCAGGCGGCGGGGCGGTTGAGCCACCTGTTCGACTCCGAAGAGGAACGCCAGGAAGTCGGCATCGAAATGGGCCGGCCGGTCGGCGAAATCACCGTCGAAAATGTCAGTTTCAGTTACATCGAAGGCGGCGCGCCGGTAATCGACAACGTGCGCATTCAAATGGGTCCCAATACCTGCGTGACCATCATGGGCTCCAACGGCGGCGGCAAGACCACGCTGTCAAAGTTGCTTCCGGGTTTGTACAAGCCGTCCAGCGGACGCGTCTTGTTCGACGGCGCCGATATTGCCCAGTTCACACGTAGGGAGCTGTCGGGATGGATCGGGTATGTGCCGCAGGAAGTGTTTCTGTTTGCGGGATCGATCCGCGACAATGTTGCCAAAGCGCGCCCGGACGCCAGCGACGAAGAGGTCATGCGCGCGTCCAAACTGGCGGGCTTGCACGATTTTCTGATCGATCTGCCGGATGGCTATGCGACCGACATTGGCGAAGCCGGACATCTGCTGCCGGGCGGAATGCGGCAGCGCGTCGCCATTGCACGCGCGCTGGTGGGCGACCCGCCGGTCATCATGATGGATGAAACCTCCAGCAATCTCGACCGGCAGGGCGAGCAAGAGCTTTGCAATACCCTTATCGAATTGGCCAAGGACCATACCGTTATCGTCATCACCCACAGCCAGGCGCTCCTCGCAGCCAGTCAACAGGTTCTGGTGTTGCAGCGCGGCAAGATTGTGCGGTCGGGCAAGCCGCAAGACGTGCTTCCCGAGCTGTTGGGCGCGCGCGCGCCGCGGCCGGCGCCGCGCCGCGCCGTTCCTTCAGTCGCCGCACCTGGCGTTTCGGCGCCGGGGTCTGCCGTCCCGCGTCCGGCGCCACCCAATCCGGCGACGCCTGCCGCGCCCGCGCCCGCGCCCACCGGCACCGGTCCCACGCCCCGTGTCGGAACGGGGCTCAAGACGAATTCCGGTGAACGTGGCGTGCTTGAAGGTGCTGACGGGAAGCCGGCGGCGCCCGAAGCCGCGGTCGAGGCGCCCGAGGGACTGCCCACAGCCGGCGAGGGGACCAAAAGGTTGAAGCCGTGAGCCAACTTGACGAACTTGTTCAATCCAGCCCGATCCCTAGCTGGCGCCCATTCGCCTACCTCATCATCACGGTGCTTGTCGCCGCCATCGTGTGGTCCACCCTCGCCGAACTGGAAGAAGTGGCGACCGCCGACGCGGCCGTGGTGCCGCGCGATCAGATCAAGGTCATCCAACATCTCGAAGGCGGCATCATTCAGGTTATCCACGTCCGCGAGGGCGATA
>CAZTAK010000107.1:0-5974 GCA_964611585.1 uncultured Alphaproteobacteria bacterium | reverse complement strand
GTGAGGAAACTGCGCATGTTCAGTATAGGATCGCGCACCAAACGGATAAGACCGATATCGGGTCGCGCACGGGCGATGGCCCGATGCATCCCCCGGGCGAAATACTTGCTGACATCAACGCAGATTTCGGCGTCATGACGCTTCACTTGGTTGTCAATCCAAGCAAGACGCCGCGAAGCGAAGCGATCGAGCGCCGTATCGTCGCCCCGTTCAAAGGCTCTCAGAACCTCGCCCCGGCCGAGTAACTCGTGCGTTTCCACATACCGCCGCCGCAGTCGCCTTTCTATATCGCCCAGGATTCGCGGCAAAAGCGGATGAATTTGCGGTTCCTCGAAAAGCGCCAAAACGCGTGGCACAGACTTTTGAAGCATCTCTGTCAAAGATGCTTGGCCGCTCCGTCCGGCAGTAACGGTGAAATAAAGCCGCCGGGTCGTCATTCGCTTTGTTCCACCACCATCGAATCGTCAAGCGGTTCGCCGCGCTTAAGGTTCCGGGCTGCGCGGCGGCCGAGCACCTGCGGCAAATATTTCGGGGCCAGCCCGAAGCCGGGACGGATTGACCTTACATTGCTAGGCGTAAAGGTCTCGCCGGCCGCGATGTCCTGGACGATATAAAGCGACCTGCGAAAGATCACATTCCCGCGCTCGCTCGCCTGCCGGTCGTACCCCGCCGCACCACACGCGTCCCACGCGGTGCGAATTCCCGCGACCAAATCCTTAAGCTCGTCGGTCTCAAGCGAGAAGGCCGCGTCGGGTCCGCCGGCGGCCCGGTCGAGCGTCACATGCTTTTCGATCACAGCGGCACCAAGCGAGACCGCCGCAATCGGTACCGCCAGTCCCAAAGTGTGATCGGACAGCCCAGCTACGACTGAAAACCGCGCCGCCAAATCAGGAATGGTCAGAAGGTTGCTGTCCTCTGCGGGCGCCGGATAGCTGCTGACACAGTGCAGCAGGACAATGTCGCCACTGCCGCAAGACCGAGCGGTTTCGACGGCTTCACCGATCTCCTCCAAATTCGCCATCCCGGTCGAAATAATCAGCGGCTTGCCGGTTGCCGCCATCCGTTCGACGAGCGGCAGATCGATAATTTCGAAACTGGCGACTTTGTAGGCGGGCGCATCAAGGTTTTCCAGAAAATCGACCGCCGTATGATCGAAAGGCGAGGAAAACACCGTGATGCCGAGCTCGCGGCCCTTGGCAAACAGGTCCGCATGCCACGCCCAAGGCGTATGCGCCTCCTGGTAAAGCTCGTGCAGGGTGCGGCCGTCCCAGAGACCGCCCTCGATCGTGAACCCCGGCCCATCGTGATCGATTGTGATCGTATCGGCGGTATAGGTTTGGAGTTTGACCGCATCCGCGCCCGCCGCCTGCGCTGCTTCCATGATGGCATAGGCGCGGTTGATGTCGCCGTTGTGATTGCCGGACAGCTCCGCAATCACGTAGGGCGGCGCGTCGGCGGCGATGCGCCGTCCCGCTATCTTCAGGCTATCGGCCATGATTGCCGTCCGTTGCCGCGTGGTGAACATACCAGTCGCACCGGTCCGTCTTCGTGTATGAAGCGGCTCGGAACAGGGCGAGGCTTGCATCGTTTTCCGGTTTGACATACGCCCACAAATCGGCGTCCGGTACGAGCCGCCGGATCAGGTCGAGCGCGGCGCGGCTGATGCCGGCGCGGCGATGTTCGGGCGCGACCAGCACCGATACCTCATAGGCGTCGGGATATTCCATCCGGTCCAATCTGATCACGCCGGCCGGGTTCCCACCGCGCGTTATCATATTGAAGACGCAACGTGGATCGGCGCGCTTAGCCGCGAACCAAGCCATGTGCTCTTCCCTGGCGGGCGGCATCGGATTGCGGGCGTATCGGCGCGTCGTCGGGTCCCCTTGCCAATCGAGCATCGTCAGCGCATCGTCAGGTCCGGCCGGCCGAAGATGAATCGGCGCGCCGTCATTCGCGTGACACCGCTCCTCAAGCCGTTCGACAATCCGCGCCAAGCCGAGCCCGTCGCACATGCGAGACGCGGCGGTCGACATGCGTTGCCATAGGTCTGGATCGTTCATGATCTCGGTAAGCGCTTCGACGACGGTTTCGGGCCCACTCGACGCCGGCATGACGCGCGCCGCACCCGAATTCGCGAGCGCAGATGCGTTCGGTTGCTGGTTTTCCGCCAGGACAAGCGTAATCGACGGCAATCCCAGGCAACAGCGCTCCCAACCGCCCACACCAGCCGCGCCGACCGCGATATCCGCGGTTTCGATCAAGTGCGCCATTTCATCGGTAGCCACATGCAGCCCGCCGCCTATGGCGTCGAGGCGCGACCGCAGCCGGCTACCTTTCGGTACGGCGCCTATCGCAACGTCGAGCGACAGGCTCAGGGCCGATTCGGCCAGCGCGCCGATCAATCCTAAGATCGCGTCCTCGTCGGGCGCCGCGCCGAGGCATAGCAGGAGCCGCCGGGGCGCTTTCGGGGCCGCACGCGGCAGAAGACGGCGGCGGCGTACCGCGAAGTCCGGCCGAAGCGGCAGATAATCGGCACCAAGCAATAATTGGCAGTCTTCGGGTACGCGCCCGCGATATGCAGCAATGGTCCGGCCGGGCGTACCGTCGAGCAACATGTCGCAGCAATGCGGCCGATCGGCGAGATCGTCCAGTACAAGAATACGCCGCGCCCAGGGCTTGCATGCAACTTCGAACGTTTTATCGCGGTCATAGTGATCCACCACCATGAGCTCACAGCCCTCCGGCCACCGCACGGCCATCGCCTCCGGTTCGTCACCGCTCAGCACAACCGTCTCCGAAAAGGCCGCGGAAAAGTCTCCAAAATACGCCAAGGTTTCCGCGCTCATGGCCAATCCGCAGCGCCAGCCGGCGTGCCGCAATGCCCTCGCGAGGGCCGTGCATCGAACGATATGACCGCCGCCGATCGAAGATCCGCCGTCTGCACGGAAAACCGCAAGCCGGCGATCCGCCGTCATCGTACTTGAAATACCGGTTCGATGACCGGCACTTTGAGAGTTTTATCGAGATTTCCGGAATCGAGCGCGTCGCGGATCGCGCCGAATACACCGGCATACGCCGCCTTGGTTCGCTCCAGATCTTCCGGGGTATGCGCGTAGCACATATTGTGGCTGCCAAGGCTCAGCACGCCGCGGGCAGCGAGTTCGTAGATCAGCATTGTCTTGACCGCCTGCGCCGAACCGTTGGCGTGATCAGTGAACGAAAGCAATTTCCACGGCGCCCAGCCGCGCAATTGAATTACGTCCTCCAGGCCATGCCCGATAATCAGCGAATCGACGCTTCGACCGAGCTGCTCGCCGTTTCGCCACAATGTTTCGATCACGGGTTCGCGCCGCATTTTGTCGATCACGGCGATCGAGGCGGCAAGCGACAAGGCCTCGCCGCCGAAAGTTCCCGAGAAGAAGATATTTTCCATCTCGGCCATCAGCTCGGCGCGGCCAACAATGGCCGAAATCGGCATTCCGTTCGCCATGCCCTTGCCGACGCATGCGAGGTCGGGCGTGACGCCGAACATTGCTTGCGCGCCACCAAGGTCGAGGCGGAAGCCGGTAATTATTTCGTCGAATACCAAAAGGGCACCGTGGGTGTGCACCAGCTCTCGCAATTCGCCGAGATAACCTGGCGCCGGTTCAACGACATTGACCGGTTCCAAGATCAGCGCGGCAAACGAATCGGGATACTCGCGGAACAGGCGGTCGACGGCGTCGAGATCGTCGTAGGGGACAGAATGCGTCAACGCGCTCACTGCGGCGGGCACACCCTTGTTTCGGCTCGTCGACCCGATATACCAATCGTGCCATCCGTGATAGCCGCAGGCCGCGATACGGTCGCGCCCGGTCGCGGCGCGCGCAATGCGTATAGCGGCCGAAGTCGCGTCACTGCCGTTCTTGCCGAATCGCGCCATTTCCGCACAAGGGATCAACTCGATGAGCCGTTCCGCGAGCTCGCGTTCGCGTTCAGTGGCGAGCGAAAAGCTGATACCAGCGTCGAGTTGTTCCGCAATCGCCCGGTCGACGTCCGGATCACGATAACCGAGCGTAAGGCAGAGGAGACCCCCGACCATGTCGACGAATTCGTTGCCGTCGACATCCCAAACGCGGCCGCCATCGCCATGCGTGAGAAACAACGGCGCGGCGCCGACAGGATACTGCACCCGGCTCTTGCTGAAGGTCTGCGAGGCGAGCGGGATGATTCGCTCGGTGCGTTTCAGCAGTTGCGTCGAGGTGTCGAAGGACTTCTGCATCGGCTCGGCCGTGCGTTCGGCGGAAAGCGATTTCGCATATCCGTCATTTCGCGTTTGGCCCGAATTGATCGTCCTAAGATGCGGCTCGGCATCAAGAATTCGCAGGATTTCGATGTATGCGGGAGATTCTTCGGATCGGAGGCCACCCGCGACACTGCGGAGGAAATCCAGATCTTCCGGCGTGTCCAACGCCCACCGCTCCTCGTCGAGACCGGGTATCGGACAAGGGAGGCTGGCAACGGCAAACCGGGGTCGGTTGTGTCGAATGTATGGCGTGACATGTTCCCGATCGCTCGGTCGGAAGGCGAGCATCTCGGCGGTGAAAAGGGCGTCTGCGCTGAAAACCTCGCAGTCGAGACCGTCCGGCCAACGGGCGGGATCGACGTTGCTTGTATAATCGGCGTTACTGCGCCGGTGCAGATAAAGCACCTGCGCGCAGACGGCCGGGTCAAGAAATGGGGTGTCCCCCGTCAAGCGCATGATCGTCGTCGCGTCGACGGCGCGCGCGGCGGCCGCATAACGCGCCAACACGTCGTCTTCCGGCCCTCTTTCGCAGCGAAACCCGTTATCGGCGCACCAATCGGCGATGGAATCGTCCTGGCCGGCAACGCTCGTCGCAACCGCAACGATATCGACTCCCGCGACAGACGCTGCGGCTCGTGTCACCCAGCCGAGAACGCAGCGCCCTCCGAGGTCTTCGAGCACCTTGCCCGGCAGGCGGGTAGACCCCATGCGCGCTTGAATGATTGCCGCGACACTCATCGGATTTTCATTTGATCGTTATTTCTATTCGAACGGCTTCCGCCACGGCATGTCGCAAACAGCAACAAATCCGAGCGAGCGGAACCAATTATGGTGAAATTCTCGCGCTTGCGTTCCTAAGCCGCGCCCTTGACGCAGAACGCCGTCGGGGTCGGCGCACCCGGCACGACACGAAGTTTAGGAGGCCTGTCGAGCGTCGCGAAAAATTCATCGGCGGCGTCGGATTCGCCCCAATTGCGCACCGCATATTGATCGAAAACGACGATCCCGTTCGTTACAACGCGCGGCCATGCGGCCTCCAGCAACGCCTTGGTCGCCGGATAAACGTCGAGGTCACAATGCAAAAGGTTGATCCGGAAGCCGGGATGGGCAGCGAGGTACGCCGGAAAGGTTTCCGTGATGTCGCCCCTTACTATCTCGACGCGGCTGGCGAGCCCGAGCCGGTCCACGGCTTCACCGATCTGTTGGTGCGCGGTTTCCTCGAACAAGGCACCGTGGTCGTTCGCACTTTGCCGCTCGTCTTCGCGCACGCGCGGAAACACCGCGTCGAACGTATCGAAACTGACCACCCGCGCCATCCCGTTCGGCTGATAGATTTTCAGGAAGTGGGCGAATTGTATTGTACTGATCCCTTTGAACGTGCCCGCATCGACGATATCGCCGGGAAGTTCGGCTGCCTGCCGCACGAGATCGGCCCGGGCCAGCAGTTTCTGAAAGCGGTGGGTATCGCACAAATAGTGGAAGCGATTGAATGTCTCCCACATGGCGTCATCATCGACATCGGAAATCGTACTCATCAGTGTCTCCGGCAGAAAAGCGCAGGCCCATCGCTGTGTCGGAACCTATTCCGGCGGTATGATTTTCCAGAAAGGCCGTTACGCAAAATTGATTTTAGGGTTACGGCAACCATTAGTGTGGTGATTCTGAAGTTCGTCGCATTGAAAGCGACGA
>CAZTAK010000106.1:0-6175 GCA_964611585.1 uncultured Alphaproteobacteria bacterium | reverse complement strand
CATGCGCAGCAGCATTCGTTCGTCCTTCGGTAGGTCTGCGTTGCGCGCGACCATTCCGTTCTGGACCTCAATGGAACATTCCAACGCCGCAACCGCGCTGCCAAACTCGATTAGGACGCTGTCGCCGGAACCATTGACAATACGGCCGCCATTGTTCCTTACCGCAGGTCCCCAAAGCTCACGACGATGCGCTTTCATTGTCGCAAGCGTGCCGGCTTCGTCCACGCCCATAAGGCGCGAATAGCCAACCACGTCAGCAAATACAACTGCCGCCAGTCTGCGTTTAGTTTCCCCCGCCATGGAGGGAGTGTAGCGACGCGTGTTTGGTAAATCCACGCGCCGCGACGAGACGGCGTAAATATCGCATGTCGGCTGGACCCGGTCTTGAGAACGTGCGCCCGTGCTCGTCCGGCATGCCACCGACTACAGACATTCGGGAACCCTCGAAAGGCGCCCGATTTGCCGCCCGATCCGGACGCCGGGCGGTCCATTTGTTGGAACGCATAAGCGAACATAAAACCCCGCGCCCGGAACGAAAGCCGTACCGGCCCGCTCTACCCCCGCCCGTGCGGCTGCGCGAAATCGATGTCCGGGCCGACGGGGACGATCTGCGTCGGATTGACCGCTTCGATCGTGTAGTAGCCCGCCTTCATCTGTTCGAGGTCGATGGTGCCGGCGATGCCGGGCCTCTGATAGAGGTCGCGGGTGTAGCCCCAGAGGTTGGCGTAGTCCTGGATGCGCCGCAGATTGCACTTGAAGTTGCCGTGATAGGCCATGTCGAAGCGGATCAAAGTCGGGAACAGGCGCCAGTCGGCCTCGGTCGGCGTGTCGCCCAGCAGGTAGCGCCGGTCGGCGAGCCGCTCGTCGATCCTGTCCAAGGTTTCGAACAGCGGGCCGACCGCCTCCTCGTAAGCTTGTTGGCTGGTGGCGAAACCGGTCCGGTAGACGCCGTTGTTCACGGTGCGGTAGATGCGGTCGTTCAGCGTGTCGATCTCCGCCCGCAGGGGTTCGGGATAGAGGTCCGGTCCGGCCGCGCCGGCGCCGTCGAAGGCGCTGTTGAACATCCGGACGATCTCGGAGGATTCGTTGTTGACGACAGTCCCCGTCCCGCGGTCCCACAGGGTCGGCACGGTGACGCGGCCGGTATAGTCCGGTTCCGCCTTGGTATAGATCTGGTGCAGCTGCGTCGCGCCGTTGACGGTGTCGGGGATCAAACCGTCGCCTTCGCGGAAATGCCAGCCTTCCGGATGTTTGCGGGAGTCGGCGATCGATATCGATATGGCGTCCTCCAGTCCCTTCAGCTTGCGCCAGATGAGCGTGCGGTGCGCCCAGGGGCAGGAGTTGGCGACATAGAGGTGGTAGCGTCCGGCCTCCGCCTTGAAGCCGCCACGGCCGGTCGGGCCCGCCGCGCCGTCCGCCGTTATCCAGTTGCGGAACGTCGACTCGAACCGTTCGAAGCGCCCCTCGGATTTGTCCGTGTCGTACCAATTGTCGCGCCAGACGCCGTCTACTAGCAGGCCCATACCGTGCTCCCGTTTTTGTCCACCAGGGACTGTACACGATCCGCCCCGGAATATCGGCCCGCTTCGCGGTAGTGATTCTAGTGTGATGGTTTCGAAGTTCGCCGCATTGAATGAGACGAAAATCGAAAGCTGAATCACACTAGATTCAAATAGTTAGTGTGCTGATTCAACGAAATTCAATCCTTTGAATTTCACGATCAGGACACTAGGGTTTGGGGTGAGTGCCCGACTGGCGTAAAATATCCATGAAACGATGTATACTCATCACCGATACGAGAAACGATGTGGCATACGAGCTTAAAAACCTGAACGTGCTGCTGGTTGAAGACGATCCTTCGATGCGCTTCCTGCTGCGCGATATGTTGGCGGCGTTCGGTATCGAGAAAACCGTGACGGTTCCCGACGGCACCAAGGCGTTTGCGGAACTGCGGCAGTTCCCGGCCGATATCATTATTACCGACTGGGTCATGGAGCCGGTCGACGGTCTTGACTTCACGCGCATGGTGCGCTCCGCGCCGGACAGCCCGAACCCGTTCGTGCCGATCATCATGCTTACCAGCCAGGGCGCCTACGAACGGGTGCAGAAGGCGCGAGACACAGGCGTGACCGAGTACCTGATCAAACCGGTGACGGCCAACGCGCTGTATTCCCGGATCGTTAACGTGATCCAGAATCCGCGCCAGTTCGTCCGCGTCTCGGAATATTTCGGTCCCGACCGTCGGCGGACGACGCAGGATTTTACGGGCGAGGAGCGGAGGGACGACGAGACCTGCTGACGTCCGTTCAACTTCCCTCGTAGATGTAGCCCTGGTCGCCGCCGTTGTCGATCAACCGGATCCAGCAATTACCCGGAGTCGTTTCCGCTTCGAACCATTCCGGCGTCAGATGTAGCCATTGCATGACGAAGGCGCGCAGGGTCACGCCGTGGCAGATGACGATGATGTTCTTGTACTGCCACCGTTCGGCATCGCGCAGGAAGGTGCCGAAGGTTTCGCGCACCCGGACGGCGACATCGAAGCGGCTCTCGCCCAACGGCACCCGAGCCCAGAACTTGCCTTCGTGGTCGATGCATTTCCGGTAATGCGCGTATTCGTTGGGGAAGCGGATTGGCAGTTCCTCATCCGGGACGCCGTCGAACAGTCCGAACTGCTGTTCGCACAGATTGATGTGCTCGCGCCGGTCCAGCGTGACGGCATTGCCGATCGCCGACTGGATTTCGTCGGCCGTCTCGCGCGTGCGGCGATAGGGGCTCGTCCACATTCTGACGGCCGAGAAAGACTCGTCGCGCGGTAGCTTCCCAAAAAAGTCGCGCAGGAAGGCGCCCGCTTGCGAAGCCTGTCGCCGGCCGGTATCCGACAGGGGGATCACATGATCGGACATTTCGGCGTAGATACGAGCATCCACGTTCGAGATCGATTGCCCGTGCCGCACCAGGAATATCCGCATTTCCTGCGATCCCTTTGTCCTGAGAGGTTCGCTACAGGGTAATGCGGCTCACGCGTCCTGGCGAGCGACTTCGTTCTGCGTCGAAACGGTGGGCGGGCTACCGCCCCGTGTACCGCGCATGCACCGCCTTTACGCGCTGCGTCGAATCCGAGAGCGCCCGCAATGTCGCGTAATAGGCCAGGTTTGCGCGCACGGCGCGCCTGTCCAGATCCATGCGGGCGACCTTGGCGGCGTCTTTCTTGCGGCCGGCGAGGCCAAAGGCGAGCGCCAGATTCTGGCGGTGATGCGGTGTGGAATGAGGGCTGTTAACCAGCTTGCGGAGAACGTCGATCGCTTCGTCATGCTGGCCGGAAAATGACAGCGAGAGTCCCAGATTGGTCAGCAGGTTGATGTCTTCCGCCTTGTAGGACAAGCCGGTGCGGTACATTTCCTGGGCCAGTTTATGCTTGCCGAGCAGGTCGTTGGCGACGCCGAGCCCGTTATAGACGCGGGAATCCTCCGGCGCGGCGAGCATTGCCTGGTCGTAATGCCCGATCGCCATTTCCGGCTGGTCGATGGCGACCAGCGCGTTGCCGAGGCCGCGCAGCGCCTCGACATTGCCGCCTTCGATGATCAGGGCCTTGCGGAAGGCGTCCGCCGCCGGCTTCGGCGTGCCGGACGCAAGCAGCACCTGGCCCAACGAGATCAGCGGGGCAGCCCGTTCCGGATTGGCGGCGTGGCTCTGCCGGTACAGGGTCGCGGCGGCGGTGAGATCGCCCTGCGCGCGGCTTTCATCGGCCGAACGGTACAGCGAGATCGACAGGTCCGTTTCCTGGTCCGTGGCGGCGAGTTTTTCCGGCGGGTCCGTCGCACAGCCGGCAAGCGCCGCAGCAAGCGCCAACGCGATGACGGCGTGTCGTCCCTTGATTTGAATATGTTTCATCATGGGGCCGGACATTAGCCCAGTTTTGTTTCGAAAGCATTAAGTATCGTTTAAAATATATAATTGATTTTATTCAATTTTTTCGACATTTTCGCCGAAAAATCGGGTCGAATTGTTAACGCGGTTCCGGCCCGGGAAAGGGCGGGCTGGCGGCATTCCACCGGCCTGTCGGCCCACCTTGGCCCTGTTCCGGTTCGAGCAGGAACGCGGTGTCGCGGATCTCGTTGATGAAATAGTCCTGCAGCACCGCGATCAGCTCGGTGCTGTCGGTGTCGAACAGGAAGACGAGGGCGGAGAAGGCGCCGGGGAAGCCGAGACGCGGATTGCCGCGTTTCGTCACCACGTTGACGGTGGCGGAATTCACCCGCAGCCCATGGAGCGGATGCCCGGCACGATCCCGGCCATCTCGTTGAACCAGTAGTAATGGTCGGTCTGGTCCTCGCGCGGTTGGTAGATGCGCCGCCGCGGCAGCTCCTTGGCCTGACCCTGGCCCAGTTCCAGATAGGCGTTTTCGATCGAAGCGATGCACTCCCGCATGGTCGCGAGTCCGACCATCTCCTTATTGCTCAATACCAAAGTCGTGCTCACGGTCCTCGCTCCCCGGGAATTTCCAAACCAGCGCACTCCCGCGGCGGTGCGGCGCTGTGGACGATTTTTAGCCCATCGTCTCGCGCGCCATGGCCGCGCCCTTGTCCTGGCGGGCGCGGAACAGGCCGACGGAATGGGCGTGCGCGGCCAGCGCCTTCTCGCTCATCTCGCTGTCGAGCCGCCGTTCTTCGCCGAACGCGCCGGGCCGGGCGGCGCCGCGCACCAGCAGAGCCGTCGCCTTCGGCTCGCCGGTCTGGCCGACCGAGGCGGGAATGTAGCTGATGCCGAGCCCGATGCGCCGGTCCGCGCCGCTATTGCCGCGCGAGCAGTGCACCAGGTCGGTGTGGTGCACCAGTCCGTCGGCCCAGTCGAACAAGAAGGTAGGATTTCGAAATTTCCGGGTAGCCGAGCTTCTTCCCCGCCGCCGCCTCATGCCGCTCGAGCCCGTCGCGCTACTGCGCCACCTCGGCGGCCGACAGCACCGGCACGGGCGACACGAACCCCTGGGTGCGATAATCGTCGATTTGTCCCTCGCGCAGCCGTTTCGGCATTGCCGTATCCCTCAAAATGACCCGTCGTCGAACCTTGACCCCGGCCATTATAGCGTTTGAACTACCACATTGCGGGCAATCGCCCCAAGGGGATCGCGAGATGGGTTACTGGCGGACGATGACGAAACGGGTCCTCTGCGCGTTGGCGCTGGCCCTTGCCGGGGGCCCCGCGGCCGCGGCGGATCTGTCCGGAAGCGCCAAGATCATCGACGGCGACACGATCGAGATCGGCGGCGTGCGCATCGACCTTTACGGCATCGATGCGCCGGAACCGGCGCAGACTTGCGAGAAGGGCGGCAAGCGGTACCGTTGCGGCGAGGTCGCGACCGAGGCGCTGCGCAAACAGATCACGGGACCGGTGCGCTGCACCAAGGCGGATGGCGGTACGTCGGACCGCATCGCCGCGAAATGCACCATGGGATATCTCAACCTCAACGCTTGGATGGTCACGAACGGCTACGCCGTCGCCGACGTGAAGAACGCGCGCGACTACGTCGCCAAGGAGGCCAAGGCGCGCCGGGCGCTGCGCGGCGTCTGGCACGGCCGGTTCGAATATCCGTGGATCTGGCGCAAGGCCAACCGCTAACGGCCCTATTTAAAGGGGGCATGGCCGTAATTCTGATTCTTCGACGCCAATTGTTTCGCCGCAATTCCGCCGTGCCTCTCGCAATTCTCGTGAACTATCTGGCAATGGATTCGGGTGCGCGCGAATGTCTGGTCAGGTATAAATCTAACATGCTGAAATACAAGGATTAATACAGATCATAACGTCCTTTATGCATCGCTATTGTGGCATATAAGGGACCGGTTGTGAATCCCGTCGCTGTATCGCCGCAGCTGCGCCGCTAGAAGTCGCGCGATTGCTTAACAGAATTGCCAATAGTGTTAAGCGGCATCCGCCCAAAACGAGTCATCGGAAGGCTCGCTATTGAGGCAACAACGGAAATGCTCTGCCCGCCTTCCGATCCTCGAGAAGTGCCATGAACGGACTCTTAGAAATTTCTAATACATACCGCCCAGGTGCCGGTGGGTAGGAGCCGTCCACCGCATCAAGAGCCGACACTCAGCCGGTACCCCAATCATGCATGGATTAGCGTACATGGTCGGCGCCCTCGGAGGCGCACTGGCGGGCCAGCTTGTCGTAC
>CAZTAK010000105.1:0-6303 GCA_964611585.1 uncultured Alphaproteobacteria bacterium | reverse complement strand
TTGAAATGATTCTAAAGCTCAGAATCCGACGGGCTTTTTCCGATCAATCGCGAGCCCACGCAAACTCGCCGATCCTGCGTATGCGAATCCTTGTGCGGCGTTGAGTTCTCATGCCACCGGGTAGATACTGGGACCGTGGGCAGGCACCGTCATGGCCGGAACGGAACTGCCCCAAGGTCGGCATCCCGGCCGTTTTCCGACCTGCGGCCAGTATGAGGACCTGATGAGCGTCAAAGGCTCAATCGATATTGTCTGCAACCTGCGCACGCCGACGGAAGTGCAGCGGGGCCAATCGCCGAGCGACGACACCTTCGGCAAACAGTTGCGCCAGACCAGCGAGATCCGGCGCGGCGTCACGATACCAAAGTACCTGCGCATGATGGACGCAGCCGGTGTCGAGCGTTCGCTGCTGATTGCTGTGCGGGCCGGCGATTTACGCGTCAAAGGCTCGGTACACATTCCCTATGAACGAGTCGCGGCGATCTGCCGCAAGTATCCCGACCGGTTCTCGGGGCTGGCCGGGATCGATCCGACGCTCGGAATGGAACAGCTTTACGATCTCGAATACGCGGTAAACGAACTCGGATTCGTCGGCGCCCATTTCTATCCCCACTGGTTCGACCTGGCGCCGGACCATGCTTACGTCTTCCCGATTTATGCGAAGTGCATCGAACTCGATATTCCGATCATGATGCAGGTCGGCCATAACCTGATCTATCAGCGCGACCGCCGCCTGCCGAGCGTGGGCCGGCCGATCACGCTCGACCGGGTTGCGATCCATTTCCCGGAACTGCGGCTCCTGGGCATCCACCTCGGTGTCCCGTGGACCGACGAAATGATCTCGATGGCCTGGAAGCACGAAAACATCTACATCGGCGGCGACGCCTACGCGCCCAAGCACTGGCCCAAACAAATGGTGCACTACGCCAACACTTACGGGCAGGACAAATTCCTGTTCGGCACTGATTGGCCGGTAATCGATCCGATCCGCGCCACGCGCGAAATCGGCGATTTGAATTTCCGGGCCGTGCCGTACCGGAAAATCATGCGCAGCAACGCGCTGCGAATCTTCAATTTGCCGCGGGGCGGCCTTAAGACCACGCCCAGGAAATGGCGCTCTGTGGTCGAAAAGGGAGGCGTTATGAAATGACAACGACCGGTGCCGGCACCGCCAGTGCGGCGGTGCGCTATACCGACTCTCGCTCGATGCCGTGGGTGCCCCACGTGCTGGAGGGATCCGTGTGCAAGGTCCTCGACACCGATGCGGACGCGGATAATTACGTACAACTTCGCTACGTTGTGCCGGGCGGCGCACCAAGAGGGCGGCGGCTGCACCTTTCCGTCAACGAAACTTTCTATTTTACCTTCGGCGATTTTCCGAGCTTTGAATATGACAGTATGCAGGATCTGGCCGGGCACGTGGAAAACTATACCAAGGGCAAGTTCATGGACCGGATGCCGCACAGCATCCATGGTCGCGAACCGGAACCCGAATCGGTAACGGGCTCGGAGCTTCTGATCTGGACCTCCCACGGCGGTGAATTCGAAGTCGATACCGTGGAAACCGTTCATTTTCCAAATACGCCCGACGCGGAAGCGCCTGCCGGAACTTCGCCTCATCCAGCGCCCGCCATCGTCGACTCGCACGTTTTGAGCTGGCAAGACCATCCGCAATCGCCGGGCGTTCAGCAAAAGATTCTTTCGGCCGAAGACAATGCGCCGAACAAGACGCCCCGGCCGGTCAAACTTGTGTACCTGCCCTCGCGCTGGCCCGAGGCGCCGCTAGCCCTGAATGCGGTGGAAACGCGCGCCTGGGTGTATTGTCTTGCCGGCGGGGCGGGCCTGACGGTGGACGGCACGGACTATGTCCTCAGCGAGGGCGCCTACCTCAGATGGCAGCCCGGTGTTTCGGCGACCGTCACGCAGTCAGCGCCGGACGGCTGCCGCCTCCTGGTGGTCGGGCACGATTTTTCAGGCGTCGGAACGGGGGATTGAACATGGGCCGGCCGCATATTGAGTTTATCCAAGCCCAGGTTCTCCCCTGGCAGAAGGGCATCCCGGCAACGGACGCACGGCCCGGCGTCGAATGCAAAGTCTTGAGCCTCGACGGCGAAACCGGTGCCTCGACATGCGTGGTGCGCTATCCGGCGGGTTGGTCACAAGGCGCCCCCGAAAGCCTGGTAGCGGACGAGGAATTTTTCGTACTCGAAGGCGAGCTTCGCATCAACGGCGTCACTTACAGCCGCAACAGCTACGCGCATCTGCCCGACGGCTTTCCGCGGGAATCGGCCGAAAGCGCCGGCGGCGCCGCGGTCCTGACCTTTTTCAGCGCCAGGCCCGACACCGGACCCGCGAAAACGAGTTTCCGCAACGACCGCCTGGTGGAGAAAATCGAGGCTGCCCACGGCGACTGGGGCAATGCCGACATCGACGCCATGGGCCTGACGGAAATTGCGTACAGCATGCGGCTGCTTTCGCTGTTCACCGACCCCGACACCAGCGAAATTTCGTACCTCACGGGCGTTATCCCGTTCCGGCGCGAGGCCGCACCCGAACGCCATCCGGTGGCGCAGGAATTCTATGTCCTCGGCGGAGAGCTCGCCGGCAACTGCGGCGTGATGCAGGCCGGCGCCTACTGCTGGCGGCCGCCGATGGTGACCCACGGCCCGTACGGCAGCCCGACCGGGGCGCTGATCCTGTTGCGCAGTATCGGCGGACCCCTGACCACCGAACTCGACGGGCCGGTGCCGCACACCTATGACGCCGACCATAAACCGGTCCTGCCGCCGGAACTGCAATCCCTTGGCGCGAAGCCACTGGCGCGCGTCACGCGGTATTAGGACACGGCATAGGAATGTTCACTGCGATGAATTCCCTGGCGCGGCGCCCCGCCTCCTACCGGCCGGTTACCATCACCGAAGGGCTGCGGACCAGTGCCCGGAGAACCCCGAACAAACTCGCCTTCACCCAGGAGGGACGCGAAATCACGCATGGGCAACTGATCGCCCGCATCAACAAGGTTTCGAACCTGGGCCTCGGGCTGGGGCTTCAACACGGCGACCGCGCGGCGCTGATGAGCCGAAACTGCATCGAGTACATGGAAATCACCTGCGGGCTTTCGGAAATCGGGGTGGCGCCGGCGATGATCAATTCGGGATCGATCGCCGCCGAGCTGGCCTACGTATGTAACGACAGCGGCGCGCGGGTGCTATTCGTCCACGCCGACCTTGTCGAGCGCGTACGCGACGCCGTCCCGGAGACGGTCGAGCGCATCATCGTTTTTGATCCCGGCAATTCCGACAGTGATTACGAGCGGTTGCTGGCACAGGCCGCCGACACCGCGCCGCAGGTGCCGCTGGAGGAATGGGACGTGTTCTCGATTCCCTATACTTCGGGGACGACTGGAAAACCCAAGGGGGTGTTGCTGTCGCATCGCTCGCGGGTCAACCACATGCTGTTTGCGATGGCCGCCAATTACGGCTGCTATACGCCGGAGGCGCGGCCGCTGGCGAATTCTCCCTTTCATACCGGCGCCGGTTTTATCAACGGGCTGGCGGGATCGTTTTTCGGGGGCACCACTCATATCCTCGAAAAATATGAACCGGAACTGATGTTGCGCGCCGTAACCGAACGGCGAATCACCAGCATGTTCATGGTGCCGACGCATTTTCACGCAATGTTCAATCTGGGCTCAGGCAACCTGGCGAAATACGACGTTTCTTCGCTCAAGGCGATCCATTCCAATGCCGCCCCCCTGCCCCAGGCGACCAAGGAGATAATCGTCGACTACTTCGGCACGAACGTCCTTTTCGAATCCTACGGATCGACCGAATGCGGCAGCGTGACCTCACTTCGCCCCGAAGACCAGCTGCGCAAAATCCAGTGCGTGGGCCCGCCGGGTCCCGGCGTGTGGCTCGAAATCCGCGACGAAAAGGGAGCCGTGCAACCGCCCGATCAGGTCGGCGAGGTGTGGGTCAAGAACAGCTGGCTGTTCAATGGCTACTGGAATATGCCCGAAGCCACCGCCGAGGCACTGGTCGAGGGCTGGTGCACCGTCGGAGATCTCGGCCGGGTCGACGAGGAAGGCTTCATGTATCTGGTCGATCGCAAGAAAAACATGATCATTTCGGGTGGCCAGAACATCTTTCCGCGCGAAATCGAGGAGGTCCTGCACCATCATTCGACCGTGGCCGAAGCCGCCGTGGTTGGCCGCCGCGACGATTATTGGGGCGAGGCGGTGACTGCGTTTGTCGTGTTGCGGCCGGACCAAAGCGCGACAGAGGACGACCTCAAGACGCACTGCGCCGAAGGCCTCGCGCGCTACAAGCTGCCGAAAACGTTTTATTTTATTGATGCCATGCCCAAGAACGCCGCCGGCAAGATCCTTCACCGCGACCTTCGCGAAGCGCTCAACCGGGGCGAATACGACACCTGAGTCCGATTGCTGCACCAAGGTGGCGCCGGCCCTTCACTTGACGCATGGTCGCCGCGCGAGTTGCATGATTCCGACAGCGGACCCGGCAATGGTTGATCCTGCCGCGACGCCGGTGCCCCGGTTCGAACCGCGGCCGGCAGCCGGTGTCTAGGCGCCCCCCCCAAGAGAAAAGAGGCAACACCATGACCCCCGAAGGCAAAGCCGAACTCGACAAGATGCGTGAGGCGCGCGGCTACACGCTGCCGTTTCATGAGGTGCTGGCCGAAACCAATCCCGAATTTCTCAAACGCTATGGACAGTTTGCGACCTATACGCTGTTCGGTGGCGAAGACGGCCGGGCGCTCGACCTCAAGACGCGGTTTCTCGTCCTGGTCGGCGTCACGACCGCAGTCAAGGGTGACCGCGAGGGAATCGAATTCGCCGCGACCCGCGCGGTGCAATACGGCGCCACCTGGAACGAAGTGTACGAGGCCGCGTTCATGGCGGCCCTGCCGGCCGGGATTCCCGCCTTCGAGTCCGCCTGCCGCACCTTTCAAGATATGAAGGAAGGCAAAGGCCTTATCGACCAGGAGCCGCCGGTCGAGTAACGTCGCGCCGGCCCGACGCCCGCGAAACGGAGAAATGCAAGATGCCGAATTCGAAAGACACGCCCCGCGCCGAACGGTTGAAGGGATACGTTGTGCCGCTGGACCCCACCGGCCACGCCTCGTTGTACGGACCGACGCCCTGGGTTTTCGCCGGCCGGTCGTTCATGGTGTTTGCCCGTGCCAGTCGAAGCTTCGTCGCGGCGTTCTTGCCACAGCCCCTCGAACCCACCGAAGAACCGCTGGTCCGGTTCACGACCCATGATCTGATCTGCGACCTCGGTTTCGGCTGGCGCCATGCGCAGGAAAACCCAGGCCCCTGCCAGTTCCGAGAAGCATCGGTGGCAATGGCCGTCCAGCACGACGGCGTCGTCGGCTATTGGAGTCCGTTCCTGTGGTGCGATTCCGATGCCGAACTGGCGGTCGGCCGAGAAATGTTCGGCTGGCCGCAGGTTCTCGGCGACATCGACATGACCCAGCCCCACCCGGCGCGCGGTTGGGCGCCGGGCGACCGGGTCGCCGGTCATGTCGGCCGCCACGGGCGGGCGGTATTCGAAATCGCCATGTCCATCGAGCACGACGGGCCGATCCCCGCCGACCTTCCGGCGTTCACCCATTTCTATACGATGCGGGTTCTGCCCGACCCCACCGATGGCAGCACCACACGGGAGTTGTTCGTCTCGATCATGGACGACGTTCAGACTGGCGATCTGTGGAGCGGAGAGGCCGAGATCCGCACGACGGCGCCGGAACTTGCGGCGCTGGAACTCGAATCGATCGTCGGCGGGCATTGCCACACGGTGTCCTGGGTCAAGAACCGCGCAAAATTGATTTCGCGGACGGACGAACCGGCGCCCTAGCGCAAATCCCGAGCCGGCGAAATCGCCAACGACGACGATTTGCGTTCTATGTCAAATGGATAGAGCTTTTCGCGTGAGCGCATGCGAACGGGAAAAGCTCTAGACGACATCTCCTGGATCCCGGACGAGGACTAGCGCGTGCGGCAGACGCGGGGTTTCGCGTCCGCCATACTCATCATCGCCGCCACCTGCGCCTGGCCACTTCCGGCGCTCGCAATCCCGGTCGATCTCGAACTGACGCTGTGCGTCGATGCCTCGTCGAGCGTCAGCTTCGATGAGTTCTTCCTCCAGACCCGCGGTCTAGCGGAGGCCTTCCGCAGCCGACCCGTGATCGAGGCGATCCGCGCCGTCGGCGGCATCGCGGTGACTCTCATGCAGTTCTCGTCCGCAGACCGGCAACGCACCGCGGTCGACTGGACCCACG
>CAZTAK010000104.1:0-6310 GCA_964611585.1 uncultured Alphaproteobacteria bacterium | reverse complement strand
ATAGGTCGGCGCCAAACCTGGATGGTTGGAGTTCCTCAAGAGAACACGTTGAGCGACCGAAACCGCGATGATCGTAAAGCACGGTGCGATAGCGTTTTACGAATGCCGGGACCTGCTGGAACCAGCTTAGTGCGTTCCCCTCCGCACCATGCGCCAGAACGACCGCAGGACCTTCGCCATGAAACTCGAAAAAGATTTCGGCGCCATCGCTGCTGACATAGGGCATGAATGTGCCTTTCCCGGAAAATCTCGGCGACTGTACCCTGACGTTGGGATGGAGGGCCATCGGGAACGGGGGACCATCGGGACAAACCGGCGCGCTGGGATTTGGATATTACGTTCCCGGGGACCAGCGTCCGAGCGCAACGTCTTGTCAGGTTTCGGTCACTTGTTCCAAAGTAATGATTACGTTTCCCGCCTTTTGCCCGGTATCGACATAGCGATGAGCGTCTGCGGTCTGTTCCAACGGATAGGTTCGATCGATCACCGATCTTATCGTTCCCGCCTCAATGAGCTCTTTAAGGAAAACCAAATCTTCGGTTCGATAACCCGCAAACTCAAAAATAACATTCTTGCTGGTTGTCATCGAAACCCATAACCCTCGAACCATTTGTAGAAGCCGAGGGTTGGCTAAAACATAACGTCCATTCTTGTTGAGCGATTTTAGGCTGCGCGGAAACGGACTCTTGCCGACCGCATCAAGAATAACATCATAGGTCTCACCGTTCTTGGTGAAATCCACCTGCATGTAATCGATAACGTGGTCGGCACCAATCGAGCGAAGCATGTCCAGTTTCCCGGCGCTGTCGACGGCGGTCACTTCGGCCCCATTGGACTTGGCAAGTTGCACCGCATAACAACCGATATTTCCTGCCGCGCCATTGATAAGGACTTTTTCGCCGCTCCGGATCTTCCCCCGGCGAATGAAATGTAAGGCATTTAGTGCCCCGGTCGGGACGGCGGCGGCTTCCCCATAGGTCATGTTGGCCGGCATTATCGCCATCGCATACTTACCCGGAAGGCACACATACTCGGCATAGGCCCCAAATCGAACGCCGGTCGTTGCAAACACTCGATCACCTTTAGAGAATTGCTTTATCTCTTTGCCGACGGCTTCAATTCCCCCGGCAACTTCTTGCCCCAGTATTTTTCTTTTTGGCTTTCTGATTCCGAAGAATATTCGCAAGGGAAGCCAGAGCCAGATCGGGAAAGTAAAACTTCGAAGCTCACAGTCCCCTACGATTACGGTCGCCGCGTGAACCTTGATGAGCACCTCATTATCTTTAGGAACAGGTTTTTCGATCTCTTTGAGGTGAAGAACATCCGGTGAACCGTATTTTTCAAATACGATCGCTTTCATCAGTACGGCTCCAATGTTGCCGGTCCCGAGGCTAGCGGGCGGCGGCGCCAACCGCTGTTCGGCAACGTGAATACGAAATCCCTAAACCGGCCGGGCGATTTTCTTGACCTCGACCCACCCTTCGCGAGCCCAACTCGGACCCTCGCCTGCCATATCAAAATGGAGCTTACCCGAACGGAACGCGCCTGGAATCAGCGTATGCCGGCATCTTCGAGCAACGTCCTCACCTTCGCGACCGGAATGCCCAGATTGGAACCGCCGTATTCAGGCAATATGGCGGAGTTGATCGCGACCACAGAGCCGTTGATGTCGAGCACGGGGCCGCCGCTCCCGCCGAGGGTTGTATCTGCGTCGTACACAATCGTCGCCGGGGTGGCCTGGCCGACAATGCCGCGGCTGGCGAGCGGCACGATATATCCGCTTTCGGCCAGGCGGGCAGCCACGCTCCAGAAATCGGTGTCCTCGGTCTTCTGAAGCTCTTCTATGAAGCCTTCGCCCGACTGGGCCAGCATCAGGCGGAGGCCGGTCGGATAGCCCATGACAATGATTTCGTCGCCGAGGGCGGGAGATGCGTCGGCGAGCTTCAGGCCGGGCGTCGGTCCGGCCACGTCACTTCGGCGCAAGATGGCGAGGTCCGTGTCCTCACTTGCCCGAACCAATTCTACCGTACTGGCAGCTGCTTCGCCTGGCACATAGACGATGAACTTTATCATCACCGGCTCGAGTCCCTGGCCGGCAAGCGCTTCAACATTGGCATCATTTTCCCATGGCAGCGCCAGGTGCCGGTTGGTAACAAGCGCGCCGCCGTCGCCGACGGCAAACGCGGTGCCGGTGAACTGGAGTTCGGCCACCGGCCCGGCACCTTCCAGCGACAGTAACGGCTGACCTCGAGGCGAGATCAATGGGCTGCCATCGTCGGCGACGACGTGGCGCAGCATCCGGCCGCTCGAACGCTCGCGAAACCCGTAGGCGCCTTGGAGAAACATGATTGAGGAAATCGATTCGGCGATTACCCGCGCGCTAGCCTGGGAGCGCTGCTCCAAGGCCGCCAGACGATCCGCGGCCGAAGACAGCCGGCGCCCGATATCCTGACGCAGCACCCTCAGGTCGTCCGGAGCCAGCGCCTCTTCCTCGGCCCGCGCCAACGCGCCTGCGAAGCTCTCGATCCGGGTGACGCCGCTTTCGATTCGTTGTTGAAGCAAAACGTTCAACTGGTTCTGCTGATAGGCCAGAGCCGCAAGAGCACCGATCGCGAGAATGATGCCAAGCCGGAAGAGGATGGTGGTTTCAAGCGTCAGTCGCCTAAGAAGTCCAATGAAGGTCCTGAACGAGCGGGTCGCGATCGGCTGGCGGCTGACCCGGAGATAGGCGAAGCCGTCGCTCAGGATATTGGAAACCGTTAGGTTGACCGCTCGGTCTTCGCGGTAAAGGCGAAACCGGGATAACGGCCCCGATTCGCCGAACTCGATCATGGCGCCATGCTGAAGCTTTTGGGCGGTGATGCGAACGCCGTTCACTCAAACCGGCTGGCCCTCGTGAATCTCGATTTCAAAGGTCTTGTCGGCGCGGTGAAGGCGTGCGATCAGGTCGTCCCGTGGTTTGCCGGGGCGCGCTTCCGAGATCCGGATGAACCGGTTGGCGCTCAGGGTTATATCAAAGGCCGAACCGGTGAGCCATGTCACCGTGCCCCGGGAGGGGCCTGTCAGATGTTCCAGGGCGGCCGCCCCGGCCAGAGGATCTTCGTTGAATTCGTCCTCCATGTTTACGCATTCCCTCCGCAATCGCGGGCGGTTGTCAAAACCCCGGGGGCCGCCGGAACGGGTTCCGCCGGGCCGTCACGGTGTCACAGATTGCTGCGCCTTCGGCACGATCAGCGAATTCGGCTTCAGAGCCATTTCAAAGACCCGAATGATACTCGCATAGACTTGGGGAATTGCCAGAGAATTAGAGTCCCTATCGTTTTGCCAGCAGCCGCTCTGTTTGATTCCGCTTCTGCCTGAGGCTTTCGAAGTACTGTTTTCGAGGGTCCGTGACGCAACCATGATTCAAGAACCAACCCCCGTTTGAAACACCCATTCGCATGCGCACACCTTTCGATTACTTTGTTGCGCCGACCCTGTCCCCTGGGCGTTCTTCAACAGCCTCGGCTATCAGCGGCGGTTCGCCTTGCGTCGCAGTGACGGCCGCCTGCGGGCGCACAGCAGAGGGCCAGATCTCCCGGTTCCGCTTTGCGCCGCCAACCTGACGTGGTGGGCATGACCGTTGATGGTCTGCCCGCGACGCCCTCGATCTGCCGCCCGGCTACCGCCTAGAGACGGGGAGAGGGATCGAGGATGCGGCCCGAACCCAGGCGGCGCCGTTCAGGTTCTTGCCGACGGCGATTCTCGGAATGGTCCTGCTATCGATCTGGCAGTTCAATTCGTTCCGCAGGCCGTTGATCACCGGCATTACCATCCCGCTCGCCATGACCGGCACAATGGTCGGGCCCTATCGAGCGGTCCCGTTTGAAAGTTGGCGAATGACCTGACCCAGCGTTCATGAGACCAAAGGCCAATCGGCATCCCGCCCGCAACGCCCTCCAGTCGGCGAAGAATCGACTCGATCGCGGCACATGGTTCCTTGTCTATGCCGAGAGGTCCCCAAGTCGGGGAGAAGCAAAGAGCCGCGAGTGGCATCTCAAGAGGGACCGGCGGTTTTGGAAGAAACTGTCGTCGAGTTTTGGAATTTCCGGCCACGGTTGAACTGGATCGCACCGCCGTCCTTCAAGGCAACCGCCGGGTCTCCTGCCCCCCCTCAAGACTCCGCCCCGGCAGGCTCCGAATCCTAAAGATTCCGGATCGCCGCTGCTATTAGCCCGCAGGGCAGCATCAGCGCCGTGATCCGCGGCGGTTTCACCGGCGCAACGAAAATATTGTTGGTAGCGAATCTGCCGACCCGGATTGAGGGTCCGCCCACCCGTCGTCACAGCGGGACGATCCGCAAAACACGCTTCTGTGCGGCGTTGATGGTCGCCGTCAGGTTTGCGGCGCTCGGCGGCGGGTCAATCCGCGGCGGACTTGGCCGATGCGGCTTCTTTGAGTCCCTCGTTGGCGCCTTTGTTGGCGAACACCAGTCCCACAACCATCACCGCGATCGCGCCCCACACCCAGATGGTGAAGGATCCGCCGAAGATAGCAAACGCCCAGATCACGCTTGCCGCCACCACCAGATAGCTGAGTTGGGCGGAGAATACCGGCCCGGCCCGGCGGATAATTTCGAACAGGCACACAAGAACGATCGCGTTGTCAGCGGCGGCCCAGATCGTCGCCCAAATCGCCACGCCCGAGAACGCCGTCACCATCACCGGACCATCGACGATCAGCATGACCGGCAACAGGATCAGCGCCGCCATCAGAAAGACGCCGGTCGAAAGCTGCATTGAACTTGTGGCCGGCGGCCGGATGAAGGGTATTGTCACGTTGTTGATCGCATAGCCCAACGGCGCCGCCACCGCGAGGAGCAGCCACACGGCGGCAACGCCGGTGCCGAGGCTCTCGCGCGGCAATATGATCATCAGCACACCGGCGAGGCCGAACAGGATGCCGCCGATGCTCGCCAGCCGCCACTTCTCCAATCGCAGCGCGAGCGCAAACAAATACGTAAACGAAGGCGTCAACGTCAGCGTCAGCGAGATCACGCCCGGCGGCAATTTGCCGGCCACAAACGTAAGCGCGAGCAGGGGAATGCAGAACCCGGCCATCGCCGTCACGCCGTACTGGCGGAAATGGGCGGCCGAAACCGGAGGCAGGGCGCGCAACGGTACCGAAACGGCCAAGAGTCCGAGCCCGGCGAGCACGGTCTGCCAGAACGAATAGGCGATGAACGGCATACCCGCTTCGAAGGCAATGCGGTTAGCCGAAAAAACACTGCCGTAGGCGATGCCGCCGGTAATCAGCAATACCAGCGGAATGAAGAGCGACGGGGTTCCGCCTTGGCCCGTGGCCTCGTCATCGGTCATGCGGCAAGGCTCCTCGGGTGCGGGTACGGGCCGTGAGCGCGCCCCAGGACGTGGATCGCCGGGTGGGCGGCACGAGGTGAGGCCCCGCGCCGCCCTTGCCGATGCGGCGGTCTCTCTGTCGCGGCGCCGTAAGGGGCAATGATCAGAAGCAGGTGCCGGCGTCCCACTTGTCGGTGGCGTAGGCTGAGAGTTCTGGCGGCACCTGCGGGCGCGATTCGGGCTTGAACGAAAAATCCATTTCCGGTTCGTTCCAGATATCGACCAAGGCCCCCCCGATGGTCCGTATGAACGCTACGACGCCCTTGAGCGAACCGTAGGGGCCGTGAAGGATGTGCGGTGGGCGCCAGAAATAGGCGCCGGCAGCACGAATTTCGCGCGGCCCGATCATTTCGCCGGCAACGATGAAGCTCTCCTCGACTATCGGATGCGTCTCCTGCAATCCCTTCCAGCCCGGCGGGTGGGTTTGCGGCGAGGCGCAGAACAGAAAGGTCTCGTCCTGGGTGCGCGGGTCCTGGCGCAGAAACTTTATGCCCGCTTCATAGTGCTCCATCTCGTCGCCGGCATTGGTTTGTTCCTTGCGCCCGCCGCTGCGATCCCAAGTCATGTCGATGGTGCGGGTCTTTTTGATGAGAAGCGATGCGTCGAAACCGTCGTGGTAATCCGCCACCGGCCGCGTCTCGGGCGTTGCCGAAAAGAAGGTCAGAACGACCGCGCCCTTCGGCGAAGTCAGTTTGTCGCGCGGATAGCCGGCGGGAAGAAAAGCGTAATCGTGAATGCCGTAGGCTTCGCCGGCGATCTCGATCTCGCCGTCAAGCACGAAGAATTCCTCGTCGGCGACCACGACCTCGGGCCCCTGCCGCGTCCAGCCCGCGGGATAGCGGAACATCGAGGAAGATGCGCCGGTCTCGTCGTCCTCACTGAGCGTGCGCACCTCGACCCCGGGGCGGGGATCG
>CAZTAK010000103.1:0-6363 GCA_964611585.1 uncultured Alphaproteobacteria bacterium | reverse complement strand
ATGTAAAAGGGATAGAGCTTTTCGCGTGAACGCATGCGAACGGGAAAAGCTCTGGTCACCGCACGCCGGACTGCGGCAGTTGGCGCGGGTCAGTCGCGTTCTTCAAGCCAGTGCATCTGGATGGCTTCGAGAATCTTTTCGTTCGACCGGTTGGGGTCGTCGTCGAAGCCGTCGAGTTCGCACACCCACTTGTGCAGATCGGTAAAGCGCACGTTCACCACGTCGGCGTCGGGGTGCCGGTCTTCGAGTTCAATGGCGATATCGTTGACGTCGGTCCAACGCATGGCGCGTTCCTTCCCCGCTAGGTCCTGTCCGCATTGGTTGGTCGAATACGTCGTTTCAAATTCAGTCGCCGGCGGAAAATAGATCGATCGCGCCGACGCGAATAACAGTTTTATTTCATTGCTTTACGTAATTTCCAAGCCCAGGTCCTAGTCCACCATCATGTTGCGCGTCGCCGCCGGTAACGTCACCGTCAATCCGTCCATCTCTTCGGTCATGATGATCTGACAGCTCAACCGCGAGGTATGGGTGAGGGCAAACGCGAGATCGAGCATGTCTTCCTCGTCCTCAGTGGGTTCGGGCAGCTTCTCGTAATCTTCCGGATCGACGATGACATGGCAGGTCGAACATGCAAGCGCACCCTCGCACGCGCCTTCGATGTCGATGTCGTGCTTGTGCGCAAGTTCCATCACGGAAATTCCGCACGGCGATTCAATTTCGGTTCGTGACCCGTCGGGACTGACAAAAATGACTTTCGGCATCGGCGAGAATTACTCTTTACTCAGACGATCTTCCAGATTTCCCACCTCGACGCCCGCGAGTGCGCCGCGAATGCCGCGGTCCATGCGCCGTTCGGCGAACTCGTGGGCGGCACCATCGAGACCTTCGACCGCATTGGCGATGGCGTCTTGGTTTTCACCCGCCATGGCGCGGCGCACGACCGCCATCTCGGTTTCGAGTTCGCTCCGTTCGTCGGCGCTCAGCAGATCGCCGTCGGCCGCGATCGCGGAATCAAGAGCCAGCAACGCGCGTTCGGCCTCGACCCGCGCTTCGACTAGCAGCCGGCGGGTCATGTCGTCGCGCGCGTGCGCCATGCTGTCGCGCAACATACCGGCGAGTTCCTCTTCGTCGATGCCATAGCTCGGTTTGACCGACACCTGCTGTTCGGTGCCGGTCGTCTGCTCGCGCGCCGCCACCATCAACAACCCGTCGGCATCGACCGAGAACGTCACCCGGATGCGTGCGGCGCCCGCCGTCATCGCCGGAATGCCGCCAAGCTCGAATCGGGCCAGCGAGCGATTCTGATCGACCATTTCGCGCTCGCCCTGCACGACATGGATCGCCATCGCCGTCTGTCCATCCTGATAGGTCGTGAATTCCTGCGCCCGCGCCACCGGGATGGCGGTGTTGCGGGGAATGACCTTTTCGACCAGGCCGCCCATGGTCTCGATGCCGAGCGAGAGCGGAGTCACGTCAAGCAGCAACATTTCCGAGCCCCGCGTCAGCGCCTCGGCTTGCAACGCGGCGCCCAGCGCAACCACCTCGTCGGGGTCGATGTCGGCGCGCGGCTCGCTTCCGAACAGTTCCGTCACTTGCCCGCCCACCAGTTTAACCCGGGTCGAGCCGCCGACCAGCACCACGCCGGACAGTTCGGCGGGCGAGATGTCCGCCGCCGCCATTGTTTCGCGGCAAATCTGCATCGTGCGCTCGACCAGCGGCGCGATGGCGTGCTCGAAATCGGCCCGGTCGAGAACGTGCTTCGTCGTCTGGTCGCCGATCTCGACATGCCAGGTGCCCGAGTCCTGGCCGGTGAGACATTCCTTGGCGATGCGCGCGGTGGACAGGACAAGCTTGATCTCGCCGGGGGTTGGGTTCTGTTCGCCGAATTCGGCGGTGCGCTCGGCCAAAAAGCGTTCTGCGATCGCGTAGTCGAAGTCGTCGCCGCCCAACGCCGAATCGCCGCCGGTCGCCACCACCTGAAACACGCCCATCTGCATCCGCAGAATGGAAATATCGAAGGTGCCGCCGCCAAGGTCGTACACCGCATACAAACCCTCGGCCTTCTGGTCCAGACCGTAGGCCACCGCGGCGGCGGTCGGTTCGTTGACCAGGCGCAGTACTTCGAGCCCGGCAAGCCGGGCCGAGTCGCGCGTCGCCGTGCGGGCGGCGTCGTCGAAATAGGCCGGTACCGTCACCACCGCGCGAGTGACTTTGGTGCCAAGCGCGCGTTCCGCCCGTTCGCGCAGGCCGCCCAGGATGGCGGCTGAAATCTCGACCGGCGTCAGGGTGCGGCCAGCGACCCGCAGGCGCACCATCCGTTCGCGCGAATCGGTCTCGGGACCGGATTCGATTTCGTAGGGCAGGCTGCCGGCAAGCGCTTTGACGTCGTAGGCACCGCGGCCCATCAGGCGCTTGACAGAACTCACTACCCGGTTCGGATTCTCCAGGAGATGCACCCGTGCGTCTTCGCCGACTACCGGTTCGGCGCCGTCGAGATAGGCAACGACCGAGGGCATCAACGACTTGCCGTCGCGTCCCTGGCGCAGAACCTCCGGCTTGCCGCCGGTAGAATAGGCGACCAGCGAGTTTGTGGTCCCGAGATCAATTCCGACCGCCGCGTCGTCGTCGGTATGGGGCCGCGGCGTTTGTCCCGGTTCGTGTATTTCCAGAAGGGTCATGCGGTTGCGGCCCGTGTCCTGGCGCGCGCTTCACCGGCCAGTTTTTCGAGAAATGAAAGGCGCACCGTCAGGTCCGCCGCAGAATCGAGGCCACCGGTTGCAAATGCCGTCGCCAGCGCCGCGACGCAGCCCGCCAAGGACGCCTCGAACTCGGCGGCAATTGCCGCCAGTTCGGTACCGCCTTCGGCCCCGGCGAGGGCTTCGCGCATTTCCATCACCGAGGCAAGCAGTTCTGGATGGGCCATCGTCTCGGCGGCATCGTGAACAGGATGGCCGCGCATTTCCAGCAGGCGGCGCGCGCGGCTAAGCGGCGATTTCAACGCTTCGTAAGCATCGTTGACCGCCGTCGCGTGACTCAGCGAATACGCCTTTTCACGCGCGGTCTGGGTCGCAAACCGGTCCGGATGGAAGCGGCGCTGAAACCCGATGTACTGACGTTCGAGTTCCGCGGGATCGAGATCGTAGTCCGGTTTCAATCCGAGGCGTAAGAACGGATCGAGCTCGCGGCAGGGCAGAATCTTGCCGCAGGTGTGGCAAAACAGAGCGCGCACATCAACCGGCCCCCGGCACGACCAGCACGCCGTTTCGTTCCTGCCGCGGGCGGCCGCGGCGCCATTCTGGGACTGCCGTTTGGTCATGGGTCTAAGATTGGAAACCGTGGGCGGGCGCAAGCGCGGCCGCGCCCTAAACGTGAAACGATTCGCCGCAGCCGCACCGGCCTTTTTCATTCGGATTGTTGAACACAAACCCGGACTTCAGTTTGTCTTCGACGAAATCCATTTCGGTACCAATCAGGAACATGGCGGCCTTGGGGTCGATGAAAATTGTAATGCCCTTGTCTTCGACGACTTCGTCAAATTCGTTGGCCTCGTCGGCATATTCAAGGGTGTACGAAAGCCCCGAGCATCCGGCGGTGCGCACGCCGACGCGAACGGCCAGCGCCGGCTTGTCGCGCTTTGCGAGCAGGTCCTTGACCCGGGCCGCGGCCAAATCCGTTACTGTCATTGCCGTACCAAACACGTTACCCGTTCTCCTCTGTTGATCCCGCCACGGGGCCGCCCCTACTCGGCCGCTTCGCCGGCTTCGTTCGCCTGAACCTCTGCGCCCGGTTTTTTGGCGCGGTAATCCGCCACCGCCGCCTTGATCGCATCTTCTGCCAGCACCGAACAGTGAATCTTGACCGGTGGCAACGCCAAGTGTTCGGCAATATGGGTATTCCGGATTTCAGCCGCCTCGTCCAGGGTTTTGCCCTTGACCCACTCGGTTACCAGGCTGGAGGACGCAATCGCCGAACCGCAGCCGAAGGTCTTGAACTTGGCATCCTCGATAATGCCGTTCGCATCGACCTGGATTTGCAGCTTCATCACGTCGCCACACGCGGGTGCGCCGACAAGGCCGGTCCCGACGTTGTCGAAGTCTTTGTTCATCGAGCCAACGTTGCGCGGGTTCTCGTAGTGATCGACAACTTTTTCGTTATACGCCATGACGTTCTCCTAACTGTATTTGTATCCGCACCGGCGGCGGCGGGATACGGCAAATTCTAGTGGTCCGACCATTCAATGCTTTTGATATCGATGCCCTCCTGGGCCATCTCCCAAAGCGGGCTCATCTCGCGCAGTTTGTTGACGTGGTTGGTCAGGGCTTCGATCGCGTAGTCGATCTCGGCCTCGGTGGTGAACCGGCCGATGCCCAGGCGCAAGGACGTATGCGTGAGGTCCTCACCCACGCCCAGCGCCCGCAGCACATATGAGGGTTCCAGCGACGCCGACGTGCACGCCGAGCCCGACGACACGGCCAGATCCTTGATCCCCATCATCAGCGATTCGCCCTCGACGTAGGCAAAACCGAAATTCAGGTTGCCCGGATAGCGTTGATTGCGGTCACCGTTAAGGAAGATATCCGGCAGGGCGGCGGTCAGGCCGTCGTGAAGCCGGTCCGAGAGGCGGCGGATGCGTTCGTTGTCGGCACCCAGGTCCTTTTGAGCGATCGCACACGCCTCCCCGATTCCGACGCACAACATCGGCGCGAGCGTCCCTGAGCGCATGCCACGTTCCTGACCGCCGCCGTTAATCAGCGCCCGTAGCCGGACGCGCGGTTTACGCCGCACATAAAGGACCCCGATGCCCTTCGGTCCGTACAGCTTGTGGCCCGAAATGCTCATCAGGTCGATGTTCATTTCATTGACGTCGAGCGGGATCTTGCCGGCCGCCTGCGCCGCATCGGTGTGAAAAAACGCGCCGCGTTCGCGGCAGATGGCGCCGATGTCGGCGAGCGGTTGAATGACACCGATCTCGTTGTTGACGCCCATTACCGATACCAAAAGGGTTTCGCCGGTCACGGCCTCACGCAGCGCATCGAGATCGACCAGGCCGTTGGGCTGCACCGCCAGGTAGGTGACGTTGAAGCCCTCCTGTTCGAGATGGCGGCAGGTATCGAGAACGCATTTGTGCTCGGTCACAAGGGTGACGATGTGAGATTTGCGGTCTTTGTAAAACGCGCCGACGCCCTTGAGCGCCAGGTTGTTCGATTCGGTCGCACCGGAGGTGAAGACGATCTCCTTGGGGTCGGCGCCGATCAGGCTTGCGACCTGGGCGCGCGCCTTTTCGACCGCCTCTTCCGCGTCCCAGCCGAATTGATGGCTGCGCGAATGGGGGTTGCCGAACTTGTCGGTCAGATACGGCATCATCGCCTCGAGCACGCGGGGATCGAGCGGCGTCGTCGCCTGATAGTCAAGATAGATCGGGAGCTCGATGTTCGCGCCCGTCTTGGTTTCGGCCATTGGTCTTCCTACTATTCCCTACGCCGCGTTACGGCCGCGTGTCGCGGCGGGACCGGCCCGCCGGTTGAGTGCCATCCAGCTTTCGACGAATTTCCCGATGTGGGCGGGTTCCGTCGCCCGGCCCAGACTTAACCGTATCGCCGTCGCCGCTTCGTCCGGATCGATCCCCATGGCGGCGAGCACGTGCGACGGCCCAACCTTGCCGGACGAGCACGCCGCGCCGGCACTGACGGCAATCCCGTCGAGATCGAAAGCCATCACCTGGGTTTCGGCCGCAACGCCCGGCATGGAGAGGCAACTGGTATTGCCGAGGCGCGTTGCGCCCGCGCCAAAGACCCGCGCCCCTGCGCCTTCGAGCCGGGCCTCGATGTCGTCACGCAGGCTTTGAATTTCGTCCGCCGCGGCGAGGTCATCGCGGCTAAGTTCCGCTGCCAGCCCGAAACCGGCAATTCCGGGAACATTCTCGGTGCCGGCACGGCGGCGGCGTTCCTGCCCACCGCCGGTCATCTGTGCCACTAGCTCTGCTCCGCGCACGATAAGCGCACCAACGCCCATCGGACCGCCGAATTTGTGCGCCGACAGCGAAACCAGATCGGCATTCCGGGCGGCATCGAGGGGAATCTTGCCCGGGCCCTGAACCGCGTCGCAATGGAAGAGCGCGCCATGGCGGTGGGCAATGGCAGCCACCTCGGCAACGGGCTGGATGACGCCGGTTTCGTTGTTGGCCAGCATGATCGAAACCAGTGCAGGGGCCCCGCACGCATCGAGCGCGGCATCGAGCACGGCAAGATCGGCGACGCCCTCACCATCGACCGGCACGACGTGACAGTCGTGTCCGCCTCTCCTCGCCGGCGCCAAAACCGAATCGTGTTCCACCGCAGAGACAAAATTCGTGCGCCGGCC
>CAZTAK010000102.1:1653-6804 GCA_964611585.1 uncultured Alphaproteobacteria bacterium | reverse complement strand
ACCCGCTGCGTTCCCACTGCAACCCCTATTCGCGGGGCGATGGGATCGTCGCCGCACGCGAGATCGGCGCGAAAGTGGACCGGGGCGAACTGTTCCTTTGTTCCTTTGCCGGCGTCATGCAGGACCCGGACGATCCCCTGTCGGCGCGCATGGGCCTGACTCTCAGTCCGCAATTCCGCATGCCGTGGGAAATCTACGTCAACCGCGCCGGAAAGCGTTTTCTGCGCGAAGACCACCCGAGTGTCGATCACCGCGAAAACGCGTTACTCGAACAGGACGGCATGGAGATGTTCGTCGTCTTCGATGAAGGCATCCGCCAGAACGCGCCCCATTTCGACCCCGAGGTCGAGCGCGAACACGTGGCCAAGCTGTTCGGCAACCACCCGTCTTATTTCAAGGCCGATACGTTGGCCGATCTGGCGGCGCAATGCGGCATCGATGCCGCCAATCTCGAGGCCTCGGTGGCCGAGTACAACCAGGCCGTCGAAACCGGCACCGACCCGGCCTTCGGCCGCCAAGTGTTCGCGCGCCCGATCGACACACCGCCTTATCTCGCCATCCACGCAGTCGGATTCACCGTGCTGAGTCCGGGCGGCATCGACGCCGACACGGGTCTGCACGTCCTCGACAACGCAGGCCAGCCGATCCCCAACCTCTATGCCTCGGGCGAGGTGTTCGGCAAGGCGCGTCTCTCCGGCAGAAGCTATGCGAGCGGGATGTCGCTGTTGCCGGCGATAACTTTCGGGCGGCTACTCGGCCAGAAGCTGCTCACCTGGGAAGGGGCGCGGCAGGCGGCGGAGTAGGGCGCGTTCGGTCCGGTTGAAGGGGCGGGTATCGACGACACGCCCGCTAGTGCGCCTCGTCCCAGTTGGCGCCCGAGCCGGTTTCGACCGTCAGCGGCACACGCAAGTGCGCCGCCCCCTCCATCACGCGTTTGACCACCGCGCCGGTTTCTTCGATCTCTTTGTCCGGAACCTCGAACACCAGCTCGTCGTGAACCTGCAACAACATCTTCGCGCCCAACCCAGCGTCTAAGAGCGCGCCCGGAATACGGATCATGGCACGCTTGATGATGTCGGCGGCCGACCCTTGCAAGGGCGCGTTGATGGCGGCGCGCTCCGAGAACGCGCGCCTGGCCGGGTTCTTGTCGCGGATGCCAGGCAGGTGCACCCGCCGCCCGAACAGGGTCGTGACGTAGCCGTCGGTCCGGCACGCTTCCTTCGCGCTTTCCATATAGTCGCGGATGCCGGGATAGCGTTCGAAATAGGCGTCGATGTAGAGCTTGGCCTCTCTCTGTTCGATGCCGAGTTGGCGCGAGAGCCCGAACGGGCTGATGCCGTAGATGATGCCGAAGTTGATCGCCTTGGCGCGGCGGCGCACCATCGGGTTCATGTCCGTTGCCGGAATCCCGAACACCTCGGCGGCGGTGCGGGCGTGGATGTCCTCGCCGCGGCTAAACGCCTCGCGCAGCGCCAGGATGTCGGCCATGTGGGCGAGAAGCCTCAGTTCGATCTGGGAATAATCCGCGCTCAGGAACGCGCAGCCCTTTGCGGGGACGAAGGCGGTGCGAATCTTGCGCCCCTCTTCGCTGCGAATCGGAATGTTCTGTAAATTCGGATCGTTCGACGACAGCCGCCCCGTCGGCGCCACCGCCATCGCGTAGTTGGTGTGCACGCGCCCGGTCTCGGGATTGATTTCCTCGGGCAGGGTGTCGGTGTAGGTATTCTTGAGCTTGGTGAGCTGGCGGAAGTCGAGCACCTTTTGTGCCAATTCGATGCCTTCGCCGGCGAATTTTTCGAGCACGTCGGCGGTTGTCGAGTAGGCGCCGGTCTTGCCCTTCTTGCCGCCGGGCAGACCCATCTCGTCGAACAAGATTTCGCCGAGCTGTTTGGGCGAGCCGACGTTGAACTCGCGTCCCGCCAACGCGAGTATGTCCCCTTCAAGGGCGGCGATACGCTTGGCGAAATCCTTCGACATTGCGTTCAACCGCGCGGGATCGACGCGGATGCCGGCACGTTCCATGTCCGCCAGCACCGGCACCAGCGGCCGGTCGAGGGTTTCGTAGACGGTCATCAAATGATCGGCGAGCAGCGCCGGTTTGAGTTCGCCCGCCAGCCGCAACGCCGTATCGGCGGCCTCGCAGGCGTAAGCCGACACCGCCTCGCGCGGCGCCTGGTCGAGCGATATCTTCGATTTGCCCGACCCGGTGAGCGACTTGACCGGCGCGATGTCGGAATCGAGAACCAGTTTCGCGAGGTCTTCGAGGCCGTGTCGGTGCAGCCCCGCCTCGCGGCCATAGGACAGCAGCATCGCGTCCTCGATCGGCGCCACCGAAATGCCGTGCCGCGCCAACGCCAGTATGTCGGTCTTGATGTCGTGGCCGATCTTGAGAACGCCCGGATCTTCGAGCAGCGGTTTCAGCGCCGCCGTTACGGTGGCAAGGGTGAGCGCATCCCTCTGGTTGGCCTCGATCAGGTCGCCCTGGACCGCGCCGGCCACCGGCACGAACGCCGCGCGCCCCGCACCGAGGGCGAGCGCAACCCCGACGAGAGCGTCCCGCAGCGGATCGGGCACCGCGGTCAGCGCCTTGATCGCCACCGCGCCCGCCTTGTGCGCGGCTGCCACCCATTGGGCGAGATCGGCTTCCTCGGTGATGGTGAGGTATTGCGCCTCGGCCGCGGCGCCCGGCGCCGGTAGCGACGGTTGCCCCGCGACTTCGAATTCGGCGCGGACGCGCGCGGCCAGACGGGTGAATTCCATGTCGTCGAGAAAGGCGAGCAGCGTGCCGGGATCGGGCCGGCGGTAGTCGAAATCGTCGAAGGTCTCGGTGACTTCGACATCGTCGCGAAGGGTCACCAGATCGCGGCTGATGCGCGCAAGATCGGCATTCTCGATCAAGGATTCGCGGCGTTTGGGCTGTTTGATTTCGCCGGCGCGCGACAACAGCGTGTCGAGATCGCCGTATTCGCCGATCAGTTGGGCCGCCGTCTTGACGCCGATGCCCGGTACGCCCGGCACGTTGTCGCTGGAATCGCCGGCCAGCGCCTGCACGTCGATAACCTTTTCGGGCGCGACGCCGAATTTTTCCCGCACCTCGTCCGGGCCGATGGAACGGTTCTTCATCGGATCGAACATTCTGACGCCGTCGCCGACCAGTTGCATCAGGTCCTTGTCGGAGGAAACGATGATCACCTCGGCGCCGGCGGCTCGGGCGACGCGGGCATAGGTGGCGATCAGGTCGTCGGCCTCGAATCCTTTCCTGGCGATGGTGGCGACGTTGAAGGCGCGGGTCGCGTCACGGATGATTTCGAATTGCGGCACCAGATCTTCCGGCGGCGCGTCTCGATTGGCCTTGTAGTCGGGATAAATGTCGTTGCGGAAGGTGACGCGCCCGGCATCGAAGATGACGGCGATGTGCGTCCCGTCGCCGTCGGTGAAGGTGTCCTGCAACAGCTTGTGCAGCATGTTGCAAAAGCCCGCGACCGCGCCGGTCGGCAGGCCGTCTTTCTTGCGCGTGAGCGGCGGCAGCGCGTGATAGGCGCGGAAGATGTATCCCGACCCGTCGACCAGAAGAAGCCGATCCGGTACCGCGCCTTTTGCCGCCGGTTTCGCCGCGCTTTTGTTCGCCACCATGGCCCGCACTATGCCATGAAGGCCGAAGGCACCGAAACACGTCGCCGTGCGACGCGCGCAGGCGCGGGCACGCCGCGGCGCCGGATCAGGCCGGTTCGGTCCGCTTCAACACGAACTGCCGCCCGCAGTAGGGGCAGTCGATTTGGCCCTTGCCTTCGAGATTGAGGTAGACCTTCGGGTGGCCGAGCGCGCCGCCGCCCCCGTCGCAGCCAACGGACTCGGAGTCGATTTCAATGATTTCGGGTGGGTTCATGGGTGCTACCGGTTGGGGCGGGGCCGCGTGCGGAGGCGGGCGGATTTGACCGCCGCGCAGGCCGGATGATACCCCTTGGCGCGCCCGGTTCAACTCCCCATTCGGGGACCGGGCCACCGCCATGGCCAACCCGACCCCGCACACAACTGCCCTCCCCGCCGGACCCGGTGAGGCGGACGCGCGATCCGTCGTCGCGCTGCGGCCCGGCGCGGCGACGCCCGCCATCGAGGTGTCCGGCCTGCGCAAGATTTACCGCCTCGGCCGCGGCAAGCCCGGCAAGGAAGCCCTGCGCGGGATCGATCTTTCGATCCCGCCCGGATCGCTGTTCGGGCTGCTGGGGCCGAATGGCGCCGGCAAATCGACGCTGATCAACATTCTTGCGGGCATCGTTATCAAGACCGGCGGGTCGGTAAAGATCCTCGGCTACGACATCGACAAGACGGCGCGCAACGCCCGCAGCGCAATCGGCGTGGTGCCGCAGGAACTGGCGATAGATCCGTTTTTCACGCCGCGCGAATCACTCGACCTGCAGGCGGGATTCTACGGCGTGCCCAAGGCCGAGCGCCGCACCGACGAGATTCTCGAGGCGCTCCACCTGACCGAAGTGCGCGATGCCTGGTCGCGGCGGCTGTCGGGCGGCATGAAGCGGCGCTTGATGGTAGCCAAGGCGATGGTTCATTCGCCGCCGGTTCTGGTGCTGGACGAACCGACCGCGGGCGTCGACGTCGAACTGCGCCAGCACCTGTGGAAGATCATCCGCGGACTCAACGCCGCCGGCACGACGATTCTGCTGACCACCCATTACCTGGAAGAGGCAGAGCAGTTGTGCGACACCATCGCAATCATCGACGACGGGACCGTGGTGGCCCGCGACAAAACCCGCGCCCTGATCCAGCGCATCGACCGCAAGGAAGTCTCGATCGTGGTGGCCGAGGACCTGAGCGAAGTGCCCGCGCCCTTGCGCGCCCTCGATGCCGCCCTGCACGGCCCGCGCACGCTGACCATCGGCTATTCGCGCGCCCGCAACGAAATTGCCGGGATTCTCTCGGCAGTGCAGGCGGCGGGGCTCTCGATCCTCGATCTCAGCACCGAGGAATCGGACCTCGAGGATGTGTTCCTCGACCTGACCGGCAAGAAGTCCGCGACCCGTGAGGCCGACGCCGGGCCCGGTTCGCCGGGGGCGAGCCCGGGCGACGCCGGCCCCGACCGCCGCGCCTGATTTGAACTGGGCACCTGATTCGGGCTGGCTGACTGATCCGGGCTGG
>CAZTAK010000102.1:0-1553 GCA_964611585.1 uncultured Alphaproteobacteria bacterium | reverse complement strand
CCGGCTGGCGTAAAGCCCTGTGGGCCAGAGCACCGGTTGAAGGCTCGGCTCCGTCAGGTTATCGTCCGCGCGACCTCGCAGCACCCGTAGCTCAGTTGGATAGAGCGCTGGCCTCCGAAGCCAGAGGTCGTGAGTTCGAATCTCGCCGGGTGCGCCATTTTTTCAATAGGTTAGTAGAATCACTTCTGCCGGCTTTGGAATGCGGGCACCCATGGGGCACCCCAAAGCAGTGATTTCAAGCCTTTCTTCGATTCACCGCCAACCTCGCCGACACCCCCTGCGCCAGGATTCCTCGTAACTTACTAATTCTATTGCGATAACCTTCTCCACGATGTTCCTACCGTACATTCCTACCCACATCCGGCTGTCACAGTAACAACTGCGCATTAACCTCGCTTCTTTCTGAGCTGGGGGCTTCGGACCCCTGAGGTAATGGTCATTTTTCGGAGATGGCCCATACCCCAACACCGCCTTTGGGTCATTTGCTTCTGGGCAATTTCACTTTTCGAGACGGGACCCCTTTTCGATCCCCTCCCCGTTCGCGCAGCAATTGCTAGCGGCCAATCGCGGCGGTATTTGCCAACTTGTTGGTCATCGGGGCCGCCGACGTCCGCATGTTGGCCGATAGCGGACATCCAGCATGAACGGGCTGGACGTCCGCTCCTGACCCAAAGCGGACATCACCGGAGGGTATCTGTCCGTGGCGCTACCGCCCCTGTGACCCAGGTGGAACGTCGCGGCAGACCATTCGTAGTTGTCGGAGATTTCCGCTAGGGTGCACCCCTTCAGGGCTTTTTTGCCAAGCCCCGCCAAACTAATTGAGCGGGGCTGCGTCAACCGCAGCGCCGGGCTCGCGAGCAGCCCCTTTTGGTCATTTTGTGCAGTGAAGCGCTTGGGCGTGACATGATCGAGGCCGTCTCTGACCGCGTTTGGGAGACGGATGCCAATCTTGTCATCACGGGTGTCGAAGGCGGTCGCTACCGGGCTGGAGAAGCCGTGGTCGGGAAACACATTGGAGAGATTTACACCGACGATCCCGTTTGGCAGCAGAACGTGGAGACGCTCAGCGCGCGGAAACCGTTTCGTGATCGGTAGGTTCATGCCAAATAATGGTGCAACGCGTCGGCTCGCCGCACGTTCCTCATACCAATTTTTGGGTTTTTCTTTTTTTGCGTTTGCGGCCATTGCCGCCGCATTGGTGGCGACCCAGTTGCTAGGAAACGCGTTCTACTATTCCTTCCAAAATGTATCAACTTTGTGGCCAACTAGTGGGCTCGTTATTGCGATCCTCTTGTTAACGCAAATCCGATTCTGGCCTGTGATTCTGGGGATTCTGCTTCTGGTTCAGGGCACGACGGAGTTTCTCATTTATGAGCGTTCCGTCCCCTACGTGTTGTCATTTCTTTTGCCAATAAACGTGGAGGCCATTCTTGCGGCAGGTATCATTCGAATTCGCCTCGGAAATCCTTTACGTGTTTGGGAAATCAAACCGTTCCTTTACTCTTTTTGCCTTGTCGCGGTAGTTGGGGCGACGCTGGTCGGGACACTGGTAG
>CAZTAK010000101.1:3582-6962 GCA_964611585.1 uncultured Alphaproteobacteria bacterium | reverse complement strand
GTCGAAGGAGTTTCTGGAAGCCGGCAAGAAGCGTCTGGCGGGTGATACGGCACGCGCCGGGTTGACTTCGATGGCGCCCGCAGTCGCGTTGGGAATATTGAACCCAACGCCCAGCGTGAAGACAGTTGCAAGAACCCCCGCCGCGTAAATGTTCAAGAGCCCACTACCGTGCATAACGGCGAACAAAACCGCGGTGGCCCGCGTCAGGTCCCCTCATGGTTGCTCGCGCGCGGCGCGGATCGCGCGCCACACCCGCTCCGGGGTGGCCGGCATGTCCATCGCCCGCACGCCCAGTGGCGCCAAGGCGTGGCAAACCGCGTTCATTACGCAAGGCAGGGCCCCGATCGTCCCGGCCTCGCCCGCGCCCTTGATTCCCAGCGGATTCATGGGCGTCGGCACCTCGTTGATGTCGGCACTGATGGCGGGCAGGTCGCCGGCGCGCGGCAGGGCGTAGTCGAGGAACGACCCGGTCAGGGGCTGGCCCGATTCGGCATCCCAGGCGACATCCTCGATCAGCGCCTGGCCCGCCCCTTGCGCGACACCGCCATGGATCTGCCCCTCGACCAGCATCGGGTTCATCACCGTGCCGACGTCATCCACCACCCAATACCCGATCAGACGCACCTGCCCTGTGTCGGGGTCGATCTCGACCTCGCAGGCGTGGCAGCCGTTGGGATAGGTGGCGGCGAGGGGTGCGTACGCGCCGTGTTCGAACAACCCGGGTTCAATGTCGGGGGGCAGCACTGCGGGTTGATATGCCCTGGCGGCAACCTCGAATATATCGCGCGACATGTCGGTCCCGGCGACCGTGAAGCGGCCGTCATCGAACTCGACGTCGCCGGCCGCGACCTCGAATTCATGGGCGACGATGCGCTTCCCCTTGTCGATGATCTTGTCGGCGGCGCGGACGATGGCCGCACTGCCGAGGCCGGACGAACGTGACCCGAAGGTGCCGAAACCATGGGCGACTTTGTCGGTGTCGCCCTGGACGAAGCGCACGGACTCGAACGGAAGGCCAAGACGATCAACTAGCAACTGCCGGAATACCGTCTCGTGGCCCTGGCCGTGCGAATGGGTGCCAACCAGAAGGGTGACGCTGCCGGTCGAACTGAACCGGATTTCCGCCGCTTCTTCTCCCGCCGCCGCCGCGCGCTCGACGACGTTGGCGATGCCAAATCCGCGCAGCGTGCCGCGGCGGGCCGCTTCGGTCCGGTGTTCGTCGAACGACTCGTAGTTGGCTAGCGCGAGAACCGAATCCATGTTGCGTTCGAATTCGCCCGAGTCATAGGTGAACGTGAGCGCCGTCTTGAATGGCATCGCTGTGGGGGCAATCGTGTTGCGGCGGCGCAAATCGATCCTGTCGATGCCGAGTTCGCGGGCGGCGGTATCGATCACCCGTTCGATCGCGTAGGAGGCCTCGGGCCGGCCCGCGCCGCGATACGGTGCGGTTGACGGTGTGTTGGTGAAATATCCGGTTACCGCGACGTGAATCGCGGGCGTCGTATAGACCCCCGCAAGGCCGCCTACGTTCAGGATCGTCGGCGTCGGTCCGCCAAGCGACAGGTAGGCGCCGAGTGAGACTTTGGTTTTTACCCGCAGGGCGAGGAACGATCCGTCCCGGTCAAGGGCGAGTTCGACCGTGGTCAGATGATCGCGCGCCTGGTTGTCGGCAACGAACGCCTCGCTGCGGGTACCGGTCCACTTGATCGGGCGTCCCAGTTTGCGTGCCGCCCACAAGACCAACACGAGTTCGGCATAGGCATCGCTGCGCATGCCGAAGCCGCCGCCGAGGTCGGGGCTGACCACCCTGAGGCCGGATTCGGCAATGCCCAGGCAGCGAGTTGCCAGCACGCGCCGCAAGCTGTGTGGATTCTGGCAACCCGAATACAGCGTGAAGCGTTCTTCCGCGTCATTCCAAACGCCGATCGCGGCGCGCGGTTCCATCGGCGCGGGCGCGACCCGATTTACCGAAAATTCGAGCGCGGTTACGTGGGCGGCCGCGGCAAAGGCGCGCTCGACCGCGTCCGCATCGCCCGCCTCGAAATCGAAACAGGAATTGTCCGGACAATCCGCCCACACCGCCGCCGCGCCGGTTCCGATGTCGGCCAGGCAGGCGACGGCCGGTTTCGGCGTGTAGGCAACCTCGACCGCTTCGGCCCCAAGCTGCGCCGCCGCCGCCGATTCCGCCACCACCATGGCGACACCGGCGCCCACGTGATGCACGGCCTCGCGGGCAAGCGCCGGGTGAGGCGGCTTGAACATCGGATCCCCGCTCCGGCGCGTAAGTTGGGCGAGGCAGGGAAGATCGCTGATCCCGTCGTCGAGCAGAGCGTCGCCGGTGAGAATTGCGATCACGCCCGGCAACGCCTGCGCCGCAGATTTGTCGATGCCTTCGATGCTGGCTGCCGCATGGGGCGAACGCAGCAGCACCGCGTGCGCCTGTCCGGGGAGGTCGATATCGGCGGTGTAGCGGCCGCGCCCCGTCAAGAACCGTCGGTCTTCGACGCGGCGGACGCTGTGGCCGAGACCGGCGCTCATTCGGCGGGCGGCTGGGCGATCAGGTCCCCACGGATGGCTCCGGCCCGAAGCGGTTCATCCGCTGTCTCGGCGCCGAGAAAGCGAAGACTGAATCGCTCGAACCGTTGCGTGCCGCCTTTGAGCGAGCGCAGAACCGTCCAGCTTTCGCCCTCACCGTTACCTGCGGAATCGGGGGTAAGCATGACGATTGGGACCATCGCCTGGGGTCGACCGGCCTCACGGCGGCATAGATAGGCGTGGCTGTTGTCGGGCGAGTCCTGGTCCGGTTTGCGGCCCCACAGTTCCCGCCATTGGCGGCGGAAATCGGTGAGGTCCGGGTTCGCCCACACCGCATCGAAGGCTTCGGGCGATTCGAGCTCGAGAAAGTCGAAGTGGGAAAATGGCAGGCCATTCATCCCGGCCGCAACCTTCCAGTTTGTATAGCGTAAGACCCCCGGCACCGAATTGAAGAACGGATTGTCGACCCGGCACAGCCAGTCTTCGTATTCGGTTGCTTCAATGCCTTCTCGCGGGCTGTAGGTCAGCAGAACCATGGTGTCGTCGAGGGTGGAAAGGCTCATTGAAAATTCACTTTCGCGGGTATCGGCAGGGCTTGCCTGGCGGAGAGAGATCGGCAGGTGTCGGGGCGGACGGGATACGCCCGCCCCGGGATTGCGCCCGATTTCGGCCCCGAGGAGCCGTCCGGCGGGGGGCTTATTTCTCAGGATCCGGCCCTCCACAGCCGGGGCAACCGTGCCCTTGCCGGAAACGTAGTCCATCACCATGGTCGCCATCAGCGGCGCCCCCGAGGCATCGACGATGGCGCGGCCTTTGGACAGGGCCGAATAGCCATCGCCACCGCC
>CAZTAK010000101.1:0-3482 GCA_964611585.1 uncultured Alphaproteobacteria bacterium | reverse complement strand
CCGCCGACTTTGACGTCGCTCACCCGGCTTCCCGCCGGCGCATCGCGGTCAAAGGCAAACGACATCCCCGAGACCTGAGGGAACCGGCCGGCGGTATCTTCGATGCGGCTCACCCCGTTTTCCAGCGCCGCCTTTAGGTCCGCCCCGCTCAGCTCGATCAGCAGAGTGACATTGCCGAACGGCAGTTCAGTCAGAATGTCCTTGCGGGTGAGTTCGGTTCCGGCTGCATAGGTGCGGTCGCCACGGATACCGCCGCCGTTGGTGAATCCGATCTCGGCGCCGACGCCATCGCGAATTGCGTCTGCGATCAGGTTGCCCATCGTGGTTTCTTTGGTACGGACGTTGCCGCGCTGGCTGTCGAGCTCGACAGTGGTCTTGCCGACGACGACGTCGAGCTCCTCGTCGAGGTCGTCTTCGTAAGACTTAACCAGCGCTGCGACGGTTGCGTCCGGTTCGACGCCTGCGGTCGAAATCAGTTTCCATTCGGGGCGCATCGAATAGCGCATCCGGCCGCGCGATTCCCTCGCGCTCAAAGCGATATCGGCCACCGCCAGGTACTGGGCGTCGGTGCCGGCCTTGAGGATCAGGGCGCCGCTTTCGTAGAACATGATCGGGTCGTGGTCGTGACCGCCAAGAATGATGTCGATACTCGCCTCGCGGATCAGTGCCCGGTCCTCGCTGATGTCGAGGTGGGTGAGGGCAATGATGAAATTGGCGCCGTCCTCGCGCAGTTGCGCCGCCGTTGCTTTGGCGGTTTCAAGGACCAGCATAAACCGGATGCCGCTGCCCGGGCTCGACAGGTCCGTCGTTTCGGGCGTGAGCAGGCCCATGATGCCGACCTTGAATTCGCCGACATCGCGCATCATCGTTGCTACCGCGCCACCGAACGGCTGGCCGTTGGCGCCGAGCGTATTGGTGGCAAGCCAGGTGAAATTCGATTCCGCGATGCGCTGCTTCAGCACGTCGTCGCCGAAGTCGAACTCATGGTTGCCGAAGCCCGCGACATCGAACTGAAGGGCATTCAGCAAGTCGATCATCTGCGCGCCCTTGGTCAGACCCGACATGACCGATGGTGACAACAGGTCGCCGCCGAGTGTGGTCAGGTGATTTTCTGCGCCCGCGCGCTCCTGCTTGAGCAGCGTCATCAGTTCGGCCATGCCGCCGCTGCCTCCCTGCGGCGAAATCTGATAAACGTCGTTGACATGCAGAATGGTCAGGTTGGCGGCTTGGGCGAGGGCGCTGGCCGCGCTCCAGACCAGGACCAGCGCCGCAACCAGCGCCGTCAGCACGCGGCTTGCTGCGCCCATCGAAATCATTTTCATGTCGCCCTCCCGTCGGTGACCGCGGCGCGATCTCGGAACTTATTGCTTTGGTTATGCCCGGCGAAGTATCGCACACCGGGCGCCCGGGCCAGAGGATCATGTGAGACGGGGGCACCGGGCCGGGCCCGGGAACCGGGTTCAGACCGGACAAATGCGGCGCCAACCGGACACCGGTGGGTCCAGTCCACTACGGACAGAACCGGGACGGGCCGAATGCGTTAGATACGGCGCGCCACCCAGATGATGCGGCCGATCACGTTGACTTCGTCGGTGGTGCGTTCGTAGCCGTCGTGATGGATATTGTCGGACTTGATACGCAGAACGGGGGGATCGCTGTTGGGGACGATCTCGATCCGTTTGGCGACGACGCCGACACCGTCCCAGATGGCGAATACGCCCGGCGGCGATGGCGCCCGGTCGCCCGTATCGACCATCACCCGGTCGCCCGCCAGCAGCGTCGGGCTCATGCTGTCGCCACGGACCTCGATGATGTAGGCGTCGGACGGCCGGACGTGCAGTTCGGCACGGACGTACTCTTCGGGAAGGCCCCAGTTTGCTTTGGCTTCGTCCACGGCAACGGTACCGCCCTGGCCATCGGGCGTTACGCCGGCCCGGGCCAGACCGCCACCGCCGGCACCGGCGCGGACATCGACTTCGAGAACCGACGCCATGGCGGCCCGCGCCGCCGGCGCGGGCGCCGGTGCTGCAATCGGCGCGCCCGGCTCCACCAGCAGGTCGGCGGCGCTACAGCCGAGCGCGGCTGCCAGCCGGTGCATCCACTGATCGGTCAGGCGCCGGTCGCCTTTTTCGAGCTTGTTGATCTGCGAGGCGGTGGTGTTGGCGCGCTGGGCCAGCGCCTCCATGGTCAGGCCGCGCGCTTTGCGAAGCGGGTAAAGGCGGTTTGCCATGGTCCTAAAATGTCCTTATCGGACAATCCCGGCAATGGCCAAATAGGACAAATATCTTGACAGCCATGTCCAAACCGGATAAATACAGATCCTCCAACAGGAAGGACTGCGATGAACACGAACATGCTTCTGCGCCACGCGGCCTTGGTTTGCGAAAATGCCGCCCGTGGCCTGCCGGTCCGGTTCGCCAACGGGCGGCCGGTGGCAAGACCGGACCAACCTGCGAAGTTGGCCTTCGCAGCCCGGGCGCGCAAATTTACCGCCACCGCTGCCCGCCTCGACGGCAGGTCCTCCCGGGTGATCCCGTTCGTGCGGCCGGCGCGCTGCCTGCCTGGCGCGTTGCCGACGACCGGCACCCTGACCGCCAGCGAGAATTCTGCCCAGCGGCTGGCCCTGCTTCAGGCGGTGGCGGGTTCGCCGCGTCAGAGTGGGGGCCAATCGTGAAGGCAATGCCCCGGTGGGAGGGGGAATTCCTCGCCCGCCCCGACCGGTGGGACGGCGAAGCGATCGAGCTGTGGTTGCAACAGGCCGCCGATACCCTGCGGCGGCTGCCCGACCGCGAGCGCGTTTTCATCTATGGTCGTTCCTCCGGCTGGCCCGACTTCATCCGCAGCACCAGCGAGGCCTACGGGTATGATGGAGCGCGGGCTCGACCTGGTGCGCCGGATGCGCATGCCATCGACAATCTGGGACACGTACTGGGCTGGTTCAGCACGGTGCCGCGTGCCTGGCGGCGGTTGGTGTGGGCGCGGGCGTGCGGGATTCCGGCGAGCAAGATCGCGGCGCGGATCGGCTGTAACCGCTCCACGGTCTGGCGCACCGAAAGGCGCGCGCTGGCGAGAATCGCCGAGGTCCTGAACGGAACCCGGGTCCGGTCGTCTAGCGTAGATTCGGCTCTAGCGCCTGCCCGCCGCGCCGCTTGTGCTCGATCTCTTTCACCGTATTCGCAAGGTTGACAAAGCGTTCAGGCGAAGTGGGATGGGACGATGCGTGCGATATGGAGCGCGGCGACAGGGTCGCCATGCGGCGCCAGAAATCGGGGGCGTTCGAAATATTGCGGCCGGCGCGAGCCATGATGTAGAGACCGACGTAGTCGGCCTCGGCCTCAAATTCCTTGGAGAAGGCGGTACCGGCGACATCAAGATCGGCGAGATCGATTCGGTCAACAACACGTTTGCACCGGCGGGCCTCGGTACCGGTGACCTGCCCCCCGAAAAGTGGTCCGGGACGATTGGGAGGATTTGGCGCATTC
>CAZTAK010000100.1:3289-7064 GCA_964611585.1 uncultured Alphaproteobacteria bacterium | reverse complement strand
TCCTGTGTCTTCTTGTCGTCGAGGGTGCTGGCGATCAGGTCGCGGGCCGCATCGACCGCGACATCGGCCGTGGTGTTGCGCACGTCCTCGAGGGCCTGCGCCTCGGCGCTGGCGATTTTTTCCATCGCAATCTGCGTGCGGCGTTCGATCGCCGCTTCGAGGTCGGCTTCGGCTTTGCCCGAGGCGCGCCCGGCTTCTTCCTGGGCGTTGGTGATGATGTCTTCGGCTTCTTTTTCGGCGTCCCGTTTCTTGCGCTGATAATCGGCCAGCAGCGACTGCGCTTCCTCGCGAAGATTGCGCGCTTCGTCGAGTTCGGCGGCGATGGTTTCGGCGCGCCGGTCGAGCGCGGCAACGATACGCCCGTACCCGAGCCAAATCATGATCCCACAAAAGATTACAAACGCGACCGCGACCCAGACTTCGGCCTCACCCAGCAGTTCCGCCATGTCAGGCCCCTTCCTTCAGTCGCGAATCGACGGCCGCGACGGCGGCATCGGCGTCGGGTTCGAGCCCGATCAGGCGCGTCGCCACGGCCAAAGCAGCCTCGGCCGCTACATCGCGGATTTGAGACTCGGCTTGCTTTCGCATGGTCCCGATTCGGTCCTCGGCCTCGGCGGATTTGGCGGCCAGGCGCTGTTCGAGCTCGGCGTTGCGGGCGGCGGCGGCCCCGGCCAGCCGGTCGTGGCTCGCCTTTGCCATTGTTTGTGCTTTCGCACGCGCCTCGTCGAGCGACGCTTGGTAAGCCTCCATCGCCGCCTCGGCATCCTTCTTCAGGACTTCGGCCTGCTCCAGATCGTCAGCGATGCGGTCCTGACGTTCCTCCAGCACCTCGGCGATTCGCGGTAGCACCAGCCGCGCCAGAATCAGGTACAGCAGTCCGAAGGTGATGATCAGCCACACCACCTGCGGCGCGAAGTCGGCAAATTCGAGTTGCGGCATTGCGGAACCCGGCTATTCGGCTCGGGAAAGGTCTAACCGAACAGAATCAGGAACGCGATCACAAGCGCGAACAGCGCAATCGCCTCGGTCAGCGCAAAACCCAGCAGCACGTTGCCGAACTGGCCGGCCGCGGCGGAGGGATTGCGGATCGCGGCGGAGACGTAGTTGCCGAAAATCAGCCCGATGCCGACACCGGCGCCGGCCATGGCAATGGCCGCGAGGCCCGCCCCGATTTGTTTTGCAGCTTCGACTTCCATGGGTCTTGATCCTTTTCAGAGAGAGACTTATCGGAGAATTCAGGACGCCGCCCTAGTCGTGCAGGTGCAGCGCGTCGTGGAGATACAAACAGGTCAGAATGGCAAACACGTAGGCCTGAAGGAAGGCAACGATCAGCTCGAGGCCAAAGAGCGCCACCGTGAACGCAAGCGGCGCGACGCCAAGGACGCCCAGCGCCACGACAAAACCGCCGAACACTTTCAGCAGCGTATGTCCCGCCATCATGTTGGCGAACAGCCGCAAGGAAAGCGTCACCGGGCGGGCGAGATAGGAAAACAGCTCGATCACCACCAGAAACGGCGCCATCACAATCGGAATGCCCTTGGGCACGAACAACGTGAAGAAGCGGTGCCGGTGCTTGACCAGCCCGATTACCGTCACACCCAGAAATACCGTGATCGCCATCGCGAAGGTGACGATGATGTGGCTGGTGACGTTGAAACTGTAGGGGATCAGGCCGAGCAGGTTCGCAAATAGGATGAACATGAATAACGTGAACACAAACGGAAAATATCGCCGTCCGGCGGTGCCGACGTTGTCGCGCACCATGTTGGCGACAAACTCGTAAGACAATTCCGCCATCGACTGGCCGCGGCTCGGCACCATCGCGCCTTTGCGCATCGCCACCAGCAGGAACAGCGAGACAGCGACGATCACCACCACCATCCACACCGACGAGTTGGTGAACGACACGTCGAGCCCGCCCACCTGCATATCGATCAGGCGGTGAATTTCAAACTGTTCGAGCGGGCTTTCCGATGCGTGTGCGACAGCCAAGATGTTTCCTCGTAGAGGGGCCGGCCCAGGGGCCGGCCGTTAGTCTCACGGTCCGGGGTGCCGGGTCTATTCCGGTCCGTCCGGGTCCGCCTCCGAATCGCGCGATATCCGCTGCGACACGCGGTAGGCATTGACGAATCCGGCAGCCACGCCGAACAAAAGACATACCAACAGGAACCAGGGCCGGGTACCCAGCCACCGGTCGAGAAAGAAGCCGATCGCTCCGCCTACCACCAACGCCGCCAGCATTTCCATGCCGAGGCGCAAGGCTTGGGCGGCGCTGCCCGAAATCAAGCCGCGCCCTGACCCGCCCGAATCGGGATCGTGGGCGGCGGCTTTCTTTCGCGCCGCCTTCAACCTTGAATTCAGGTCTCCGAGGGACGGGGGTTTGTCGTGTCCGGTCACGGGGTTTTCCGCAATCGAAAGCGCGCCTGTCCCTTGAAAATCGTTGGATTTCGCGGTTGAAAACTGGGCGCACCCTAGCGACTGGGTTTGGCAGTGTCAAGAACCGCCATTTACATGTTAAGCTATTGATAAGTATAAAGAAAACGCCTTTGGCGCGAGCGCCAAACAGCGCCGGTTTGGCCCGCCGGGGCGCCCACGGTTGCCGCTATGCAGTGTCGCGAATGCCTTCGGCGCGGCTGAGATCGACCGACACCAGCTGGCTCACGCCGGGTTCCTCCATGGTGACGCCGTACAGGCGGTCGACTCGCGCCATGGTGATCGAATTGTGGGTGATGATCAGGAAGCGGGTTTCGGCGTTCGCTGCAATGTCGCGCACTAGGTCGCAGAACCGTTCGACGTTGGCGCCGTCGAGCGGCGCGTCCACTTCGTCGAGTACGCAAATCGGCGCCGGGTTGGTCATGAACACTGCGAACAGAAGTGAGATCGCCGTCAGCGCCTTTTCGCCGCCCGACAGCAGCGACATCGTCTGCAGGCGCTTGCCCGGCGGGCTCGCCATGATTTCGAGCCCGGCCTCGAGGGGGTCGTCCGATTCGGTCAGCGCGAGATGGGCGCGGCCGCCGCCGAACAGGCGCTCGAACAGTTCGCGGAAGTGGGTGTTGACCTCGTTGAACGAAGCCAGCAGACGTTCGCGCCCCTCGCGGTTGAGACTCTGGATTCCCCTGCGCAGGCGCGCAATCGCCCCTTCGAGGTCGTGGCGCTCGGTCTGCAGGGTTTCGACTTGTTCCATGATCTCGGCGGCCTCGATGTCGGCGCGCAGGTTGACCGAGCCCATGCGTTCGCGCTCGCGCCGCAGGCGTTCGAGCCGGGCCTCGATCGAGTCCAGGTCCGGAAGCTCTTTGCCCTCTTTGTGACCGGATTTGGACAACGCTTCCTGCGGCGTGCAGTCGAGCTTTTCCCGGATCGCCGACGCGACCCCGTTGAGTCCCTGCGAGGCGATCTCGAAATTCGATTCGAGCCGGACCCGGGTTTCACGCGCTTCGGCGTGCGTGTCCTGCGCCTGTTTTAGCGCCTTGTCGCGGTCGGCCAGCGTGCTTTCGGCTTCGGCGAGCGAATCGGCGGCCTGTTGGCGCTCGCGCTCGGCCGATTCGATTGCGCTCAACAAGCGCCCGCGCTCGGACTCGATCTCGGCCGGCCGCGCCTCGAGGCGGGCGCGTTCGTCGAGAGTCTCGGCACGTCTTTGCGCCAGGGCTTCGATCTGGGCGGTGGCGGATTCGCCCTGCCGCAGCCACGACTCGCGGTCGGCTTCGAGGGCGGCAATGCGCTCGGCCCGCGCTTCGGCCTCCTGGTCGAGGGTTTCGCGGCGGGCCTCGGCAACCGC
>CAZTAK010000100.1:0-3189 GCA_964611585.1 uncultured Alphaproteobacteria bacterium | reverse complement strand
GCGTCGCGATCCGCGGCCTGGGCGCGCAGACGTTCGAGCCGGTTGCGCTGACTCAACCGGGTCGTTGCCGGCGTTGCGGCTTCGGCGCGCACCGTGAATCCGTCCCAGCGCCAGAGCGCGCCCTCGGTCGTGACCAGGCGCTGCCCCTGGACGAGATCGCGGGCAAGATCGGGCCCCTCGTCGGCGCCAACGACGCCGACCTGGGAGAGACGCAGACTGAGCGGCGCCGGGCCGGTCACGAAGCGGCCCAGGGGAATGGCGTTCCCGGGCAGCGGCGGCGGGGGTGCCGCCGGGTTGGCCGTCTGCCAGTGCGCCGGTGCGCCGGTGTCGGTCGAAACCCCGAGGTCGTCGCCGAGCGCCGCGCCCAATGCGGCCTCGTAGCCTGTCTTGACGGAGACGGAATCGATCAGTGGCGGCCACAGGTCGTCTTCGTTGACGCGCAGCAGCTTGGCCAGTCCGTCCGCTTCGGCGCGCAGGCGCATGGCCTCGGCTTCGAGCTCACGCAAACGCGAACTGGCGTTTTCCTCGTCGCCGGCGGCCTCGGTGCGGCGCGCTTCGGCCCGCTCGGCCTCTCCTTGTGCTGCGGCCAATGTCAGCGGCACCGGCGAGGACCCGGGCTGGCCTTCGGATCGTGCCGCGCCGGTTTCGCCGCGCAACTCGGCGAGCCGCTGGGTCAGCCGCGCCGCGCGTGTGGCAAGGTCGCGAATCTGATCGGACAGCGCGTGCCGGCGCACTTCATCGACGGCATGGCGTTCGGTCAGGGTTTGCAACGCCGATTCGGCGGTCCCTACCTCACTGGCGAGTTCCGATGCTTCGGCCTCGGCCTTGCGGCGGGCGTCGGCTTCGTCGTTGCGGGCGAGCCCGAGCGCGTCGATTTCGGTTACGAGACGCGAGACGTTGGCCTGGGATTCCTGCGCTTGCGCCTGTTCGCGTTCGGTATCGGCGTCGACCTGCGCGACCCGGGCCCCGAGCTGCGCCATCTGTTCGCGGGCCTTTAGTTCTTCCGCTTCGAGATTGTCGCGCGCGACCGACAAGCGGTGGAGCGAAGCCGCGGCGGCGGCTTCGGCTTCGCGCAGTGCCGGCAGGACGCCCCCAGCCTTGGCTTGTGCTGTCGACGCGGCGGCGGCGCGGGCGGTGCGTTCGGCAACCTCTTTTTCGGCGGCGGCGAGCGCGGTTTGCGCGGCATCGACCTCGGCGGCGGCGGCGACCCATTTGAGGTGCAACAGGATCGCCTCGGCACCGCGGATGTGGCCGGAAATGTTGCGGAACCGCGATGCCTGCCGGGCCTGGCGCTTGAGGCCCTGCAACTGGGTCTCCAGCGTCTGAATCACGTCGTCGAGGCGTTCGATGTTGGTTTCGGCGGCGCGCAGGCGCAGTTCAGCCTCGTGGCGGCGCGAATGGAGGCCGCGGATGCCGGCCGCTTCCTCGAGGATGCCGCGGCGCTGTTGCGGCTTGGCGTTGATGATGGCGCCGATCTGTCCCTGGCTGACGATGGCGGTCGAATTGGCGCCCGATTTGGCATCGGCGAACAAAAGCTGCACGTCGCGCATGCGCACTTCGTCGCCGCTTATCAGATAACGCGAGCCCTGCTCGCGCTCGATGCGGCGCGTGACTTCCAGTTCATCGAGTTCGTTGAATGCAGCCGGTGCGCTCCGCTCGGCATTGTCGATCAGCAGCGAGACTTCGGCCAGGTTGCGGATCGGCCGCGCGCTGGTGCCACTGAAGATCACATCGTCCATTTCGCCGCCACGCATGCGCTTGGCCGAGGCCTCGCCCATGACCCAGCGCAACGCCTCGACGATATTGGACTTGCCGCACCCGTTGGGGCCGACAATGCCGGTGATGCCAGGTTCGATCATCAGTTCGGTCGGATCGACGAACGACTTGAATCCGGCAACGCGTAGGCGGGTGAACTTCATGAAGGGCGCATCAGTTGAACAAAGGGAGCAAGATTTCTTCGAATTCTTCCAGGGTCATCGCATCCTGGATCGAACGGCCGCCGATCACGAATGTCGGCGTCCCTTCGACGCCGTGATCCCGTTCGCCGGCCTGACGTGTTTCGAGGATGGCGGTGGCGATGGCATCGTTTTGAAGACACGCGTCGGCGCGCTCAGCACCGAGGCCGGCGAGACGGGCGAGTTTCTTCGCTTGCGCCAATGGGTCTCGCCCGCGCACCCACGACTGCTGGCGTTCGTACAAAAGCTGGACGAAGGCGTCACGGCGCGACTCGTCGAGGCAGCGCACCAGGATCGCCGCCTGGAGTCCGGGGCCGTCGAGGGGGTACTCGCGCACCACCATGCGTAGCCGTCCGGTATCGATGTACTTGGTTTTGAGTGCCGGCAGGGTGTCGAGGTGGAACCGGGCGCAGAACCCGCAAGTGAGCGAAATGTATTCGATTACCGTTACCGGCGCGTCGGCGGCACCGATCACGTAGGCGTCGCCGGCGGTGGCCGCGGTCGGGTCCGGACCTGCGTCTTCGGCGGCGTCCTGGGCGAGCGCAGGGGCGGGCGCCCCCAGGAAACCGGCCAGGAGGCCCAGAAGGGCGGCAAAACAAGCTAATTTGCGCATAACCAACATATTCCTACCAGATGTTGTGGGAGTATAGGGCCGCGAACTTCGAAGGCAAGATTTTGCTGCGCCCCGTGCGGGCGCCGGATTGGTGCTCTCAGGACGGGCCGTGGCGGCGAAACAGCGCGTTTCCGAGACGGCGCAACGCCTCTCCGAGGGCCGGATCGGCAGTGCCGGTTGCCGCCCCGTCGATGCGCCGGGTCTCGTCATCGGTCAGCGTGTGCAGGCGCGGGGCGCGGCGCGGTGGCCGCGTCGGCACCGGGCCCTGGACGATGGCGATTCGGTCGACCGCACGGAAGCCGAAATAACCATTGATGCGGTCGATCATCTGCGGTTCAAGGTGCTGCAGTTCGAGGGCAAACCCGGATTCGGCGCGGATATGCAGCGTCCCGCCTCCGGTGTCGCTGTGGCTACGGGTGATCTTCTCGGGACAGGTCTGGCGCGCCAGCACCGGGCCGACGATATCGGGCCAACGGGTGACGATTTCGTGGCGCGCGAAGCCGCGCTTGGCGAACGGCCCCTGAGTCAGGCGGCGCAGGGTCTGCGCGAGGCTTTGCGTTCGGCCGCTACGCCGGTCGGGCGCCGATGCCTTGGATCTGGCCATGCGCCATCATGCGACGA
>CAZTAK010000099.1:0-7070 GCA_964611585.1 uncultured Alphaproteobacteria bacterium | reverse complement strand
CGCCGCCCGACCGCTCGGGGCGCGGCATAACCCCAATTGATCCCCAGAGGACCGCCGCATGATTGTCCAGAGTGCGCCCGAGGGCGAACCAGTTTCGTTATCACAATGGCGGATCACATGGTGTTCGCCGGGCGTCTCGGCGAAGCCTTCGGCAATGACCGTTTCGAACCGGTCGATCCGCGCGAGCTGATGCTGTACGTCATTTCCAACCACGATGCCGGATGGATGCCGATTGACGAGTTGGCCGAAATCGATCCCACCAAGGGCCTGCCGTACAACCTGATCGAAACGCCGTTCGACGACCGTATTCACACCACCAGCGGCTCGCCGAATTACAACGCAAAACACCACTCCTATTGCGAACTCATGGCCAGCATGCACACCTGGGGTCTCTATCACGGCCGTTTCGGGCTTTCGGATATTGTCACACTCGACCTGGTCGATCTCGACCAACGGCCGCGGCTCGAAAAAGTGCTCGACGGAGAAAAGAAGCGCCAGGAAATGCTTCGTGCCGAACTGGCGAACGACCCGGAATCCGCGCCCTGGGTCGTGGAAGACCACCTGTTTCAGAACTACAAGCAGCTCCAGTTTTTCGACACCCTCTCGCTATATTTCCATCGCAGCGGCGAGGGGATGCGGGGCGACGAGACCTTTCCCCATGTCCCCTTGACCGCGAGCGCAGACCTCGATGTCACCGTCACGCCGGTGGGCGAGGGGACCTATGCGTTCTCACCGTTTTCGTTTCGAAAAGACGGCATTGAGTTCTCCTTCACCGGCTGCTGGATGTCGCCGCAACCGGATTGGCCGGAGTCGAGCCTGGCCGGGCTGTTGCAATCGATTCCGGCGGTAGAACAGACCGTGCGTCTCGTCGCCGCCTGACCGCGGGGGGCGCATAGAGCTTTTCCCGTTCGCATGCGCTCACGCGAAAAGCTCTATCCCTTTGACATAGTACGCAAGTCGTCGTCGCCGGCGATTCCGCCGGCTCGGGATTTGCTCTAGAACGGGACGGCCGATCCCTGCGGCGCCGCAACCTCGAAGGCGTTGAGCGAGAACGCTATCATCGCGTAGAAGCCGATCAAGCTGACCAGCTCGACGGTGCCGCCCTCGCCAAGCACTTCCACAGTGGCGCCATAGGTATCCTCGTCCACCCGTTTGTTTTCGAGCAATGTGGTGGTGAATTTCCATACCGCGCGGTCGTCGTCCGCCATTCCTGATTCGTCGTCAACGCTCCGGCCCGCTGCGATGGCGGCAATGGCATCGTCCGAAAGGCCCGCGGCGCGGGCGTACTCTTCATGCGTTGCCCAGGCAAAGGGCGCCCCGAAATGGCGCGCGGCCAGTAAGATGACGAGTTCGGTGTTGCGCGGCGACAGCCTGCCGCGAAAGTGAAAATAATTGGCGATGTCGGTCGCGGGCTTGGCGATGCCGGGACAGCGCAGCCAGATATTGAACGGCCCGGCAATGCGGGCGCGGTTCTTCCGCGTTGCCTCGCCGTAAATGGCCTCGCGGTCCGGGGCGGGCAGGGGGCCCGAATCGGCAACGATCTGGTCGTAGGCGGCGCGCGTGGTAGGGTCGAGGATATCGGGGGACAAAGGATCGAGCCGGCTCATCGAAATCTCCACGGCATCGGAAACAAAACGGGTGGACCCGCAGCTCCTGGCGGGGCGAACGGAACGCGTACCCGCCCTGAGGGTTCATTCTCGACATTTGGTGGCAATGGAATTGAGACGAAATGCCGAAATTCGTTGAACAGTATCAAAATAATCTCTTGTGGGTGCGGGCTGACATTGTGGGATCGAAACGTGAGGGATCGAAAGCAGAGAGATCCTGCTGTCAGGGCTCGAATAATCTGAGCCGCACCCCCAGCCGCCATCGGCCGCAGGGGCCAAGCCTGCCGTGACCGCGCCGCGCCGGATTTGGCCCTATCACGCGCAGATGTGGCTGTCGCGCGGGCTGATTGCGACTTCGTTTCCGGTCGGCGAGGCGATCACCCGCGGCCTCGATCCGGTGACGCTAACGCTGGTCCGGTTTGCGCTCGCGTCGCTCTTGTTCGCACCCTTCATCGCCCTGCGATACGGCATCCGGTTGCCGCCGTGGCGGGCGCTCGCGGGTTACGCGGTAATCAGTTTGTGCCTGGTCACCTTTTTCTGGGGCATGTTCGCGGCGCTGCGGACGACGACGGCGTTGAATACCAGCGCAATCTTCACCCTCGTTCCCGGCCTGGCAGCCATCTATGCATGGACCCTGCTGCGCGAACGTCTCGGCATCTACCGTTTGGGCGCTCTGGCCATCGGATTGGTCGGGGCGCTGTGGATCGTGTTCCGGGGCGATCTTGATTTGGCGCTGTCACTTGCTTTCAACCGCGGCGATCTGTTGTTCGCGGCTGCGTGCCTGGTGATGGCGCTGTATATGCCGTTGATAAAGAAGTTTCATCGCGGTGAGCCGATTGCGGTCATGACGTTCTGGATTCTGGTTACCGGCACGCTCTGGCTCGTGCTGTTCAATAATACCAAGATCTTGACCACCGACTGGGCCGCGGTCGATATCAACGTGTTTGTGGGCATCGCCTATCTCGCATTGGTGACGACGATATTTTCGTTCTTCCTGCAGCAAAATGCGATTGTCGTCCTCGGCCCGACCCGGGTGGCGGGCTCGAACTACCTCAACCCGGCACTGGTCATCGTCATCGAGTGGATCGCGGGGCACGGGATTCCGGCGCTGATCGTGTTACCCGGGGTCGCCATTGTCGTCGCCGCCATGGCGGTGCTTCAGCGCGGCGCGAAGGTCGAGGAAACGCCCGAAGCGTTCGACCGCGATACGCCCGCCGCGGGACCGGCCTGAGCTGTATTCGCCGCTCTCCGTGGGTGCCGGCGCGCACTTCGCCTGGGACGATTCCAGTTCGTCTGGAATCGGCCATGGCCGCGAGGCGGCCCGCCGCTTGTGCGGCGCGCCCGCGCAGGCGCGGACCGTTTGGTCCGCTGCCGCGAGCGGCAAAAAGGCGAGAGTGGTTCCGATCGAAACGGAACCGCTCTAGGTCGTTGCGGCGCGGTAATGATCGACGATCTCCGAACCGGTGGCGCGCCATAAGCCCTCGTGGCCGCAAATGTATTCGAGCGCGGAATCGAGCGCGTCGATCCGGTGCGGAACCCCGATCAGAAACGGGTGCAGGCAAATCGCCATGACCCGGCCCGACTCTTCGCCCTCGCGATAGAGCACGTCGAATTGCCGCCGGATCATGGTCTCGAATTCCTCCGCTGTCCGGTTGTATTGCAGGAACGCGGACAGATCGTTGATCTCGGACGAGTACGGAATCGAGACCATCCCCTTGCCGCCGGCGTCCATCAGGTAGGGCTGATCGTCGTTGATGAAATCACAGAAATAATCGCACCCGGCCTCGGCGAAAAAATCGAGCGTGTGCCAGGTCATGCGCACCCCCGGGCTGAGCCAGCCGCGCGGGCGCGTGCCGGTGTATTTCTCGATCCGGTCGAAGGTCGAAAAGATCACGCGGCGCTCTTCCTCGGGCGTCATCGCATCGACATAGCGCGCGTTGCTTTCGCCGTGGCCCATGAACTCCCAGCCGAGTTTCATCGTCTCGTCCACGATCTGCGGGTAGGCGTCGCAGACTTCGCTGTTGAGCGCGACGGTGCCGCGAATCCCGTGACGCGCCAGCACTTCCATGACCCGGAACGTGCCGACCCGCCCGCCGTAATCGCGTTTCGACCAGCCGAGCACATCGGGGTTGATGCCGATACCGAACGGGACTTCTTCATCGAGGGGAAAGAATTCGATGTTCGGCACCACCCAGAGGGCGACGCGCGCATTACCGGGCCAGGTCAGTTTTGGCCGCTGGTGGATCGGAATGTAGGGGAAGGGTCCGGTGCGCTGCGGTTTCATCGATCCGTAGCCCCGTTGCGCCGGTTATAAACGCGCGAGCCGCTCGACCAGCAGAGCGAAAAACCCGTCGGCGTCGATTTTGTGGAGCCAGTTGACGTTGCGCGGGCGGCCGGTCACGCCCCAAAAATCAACCGCCGTTGCGCCCATCGTCAACTCAGACTGAATTTCGACTTCGGCATTGACGCGTTTGCCCTCGAACAAATCAGGCCGCAGCAGGTAACCGATGGTGCACGGGTCGTGCAGCGGGCCGCCTTCGGTGCCGTATTTTTCGATGTCGTGGCGGTTATAGAATTCCAGCATTGCCTGCACCGTGGCGCCGACCTTGTTGCCGATTTGGCCGATCGCGCCTGATCGTTGCGGCGACGTCATCGCCTGGTGGGTGAGGTCGAGGCCGATCACGGTCAGCGGCCGGCCGCACCGGAACACGACGTGGGCGGCATGGGGATCGACCAGAATGTTGAACTCGGCGCTGGGCGATGTGTTGCCGCCTTCGCGCATGGCCCCGCCCATCAGCACGATTTCCTTGATCTTGGGCAGGATATCGGGCGCCTTCACCATCGCCATGCCGATATTGGTGAGGGGTCCGGTCGGAACCACGGTAATCGAATCGTCGGCGGCCGCGCGTAAGCTGTCGACGATAAAATCGACCCCGTGTTGGGATTGCAGCGGCATCGTTGGCTCATACACCTCGAAGCCGTCGATGCCGGTGCGGCCGTGAACCTCTTCGGCGGTAATCAGGTCGCGCACCATGGGACGCGGGCAACCGGCATAGACGCCGATGTCGGGCCGGCCCGCCAGCTCACATATCAGGCGGGCGTTGCGCTGGGTCAACGCAAGCGGCACGTTGCCGGCAACCGTGGTGATGCCGAGGATGTCGAGATCGTCGCGCGATCCCATCGCCAGCAGCAGCATCACCGCATCGTCCTGGCCCGGGTCGCAATCGATCAACAGGGGGCGGGGGGCCATGGATATTCTCCCGGAATTGTTATCGCGCGCTCGGGCTCAGGCCATATCACCGGCGGCGCAGGGGCACAAGCGCGCGCCCGCCGCCGCTTCCCTGCGGCCCCGGATCGGCTAGACTCTTCCTCGGCAGGGCGCCCGCGGGAAGGGGGGCAACGTGGCAAAGGCGGCCAGTATTCCCATTCGCCTGGTGGCGATTGCGGTAGCGGTTGCCCTCGTGGCGGCGATGCCCTTCGTGCGCGCCGCCTCCGTCCAGCAGGACCAGACGGTCGATCTCGAACTGGTGCTGGCAGTCGATGTCTCGGGCAGCGTGGATGAATTCGAGGCGCGGTTGCAGCGCGATGGGTACGTCACCGCTTTCGTCGATCCCGTGGTCGTCAATGCGGTGCGTTCCGGGCCGCTCGGCCGCATCGCGGTAGCCTATTTCGAGTGGGCCGGTTTCGGCCACGCCATCAAGACCGTGGACTGGGTGATTCTCTCCAGCGCCGAAGATGCACAGGCGTTTGCCGCGCGCCTCGACGCCGCGCCGTTGGCCCGCGGGCGATTTACTTCAATCAGCGGCGCCATCGGGTATGCGTTGACGCTGTTCCCCAATAACGGTTTCGAGGGCTCGCGCCGGGTGATCGACATATCCGGCGACGGTCCCAACAACTCCGGTCCGGTGGTAAATTTCGTGTGCGACGAGGCCTTGGCGAATGACATCACCATCAACGGCCTGCCGATCATCAACCAACGGCCGCAACCGTTCGGTCTGCCGCAGATGCCCGACCTCGATCTCTATTTCGAGAATTGCGTCATCGGCGGGCCCGGCGCTTTCATTGTCGTGGCCGATACCTTTCAGGACTTCGGCAGCGCGATCCGGCGCAAACTCATTCTCGAAATTGCCGGTCTGGCGGCGCCGCCGCGTCTCGAACCACAGCGGCCGAACCGGGTCATGGCCGGCCCGCGCGGGCCGGTCCCGCGCGCCGTTTTCGGCACCCGCCCGGACAGGGTCCGGCCGGTGGCCGATCTTCTGCCGCCCGATTGCCTGATCGGCGAACGTATGCTGCAACAATTCCGCTTCGACCGGTTCGAATTTCCCTGAACCGCGTCGTTTCCCAACAAGTTCGAACGAGAACGATGTGACGAAAGATCTCCGACGGTCACACAAAAACGGCGGGGCGCTCGTGGCCCCGCCGTCTTCGTGAAAAAAGGAGCGCGTTCTACGCTGCTTTGATGTCCGTGAGGAAACCCTCGACCTCAGTGCGCAAACCGCTGAACTGCTCGGCCAGCGCTTTCGTCGCCTGGACAACTTCATCGGAAGCGCGGCCGGTATCTTCGGCGCCGCTCTTCACCTTGATGATGCTCTTGGAGACGCTTTGGGTGCCCGTCGATGCTTCCTGGACATTGCGGCTGATTTCAGAGGTCGCCGCCCCTTGCTCCTCAACAGCGGAGGCAATTGTCGTCGCGATCTCGTTCAGCTCGTTGATCGTCTTGCGAATGTTGCCGATGGCCGTCACCGCGGTCCCCGAGACGTCTTGGATTCCGCGGATCTGGTCGCCGATTTCCTCGGTCGCCTTGGCCGTTTGGTCGGCCAGATTCTTGACCTCCGAAGCGACAACGGCGAAGCCCTTGCCCGCCTCGCCGGCACGCGCCGCCTCGATCGTGGCGTTGAGGGCCAGGAGATTGGCCTGCTCGGCGATGTCGTTGATCAACTTGACCACTTCGCCTACTTTCTCGGCACTGCCAACCAGATTCTCTATCGTCTGATTGGTTTCGTCGGCCTGAACCACCGCTTCCCGGGAAATCTCCGCCGACTTCGTCACCTGGTGGTTGATCTCGGAAATCGACGCCGACAACTCTTCGGCTGCCGAGGCGACGGTCTGCACGTTCGAGGTCGCTTGTTCGGCGGCAGAGGCCACGGTGACGCTTTCACCCTGGGTTGTCTGGGCGACATCGCTCATCGAAGACGCCGTTCTTTCCATCTCTTCGGCCGAACTCGATACCACCGTGAGAACTTCGGTTACCGTATCGCCGAAGCCGGAAGTCAGCCCGTCCATACGCTCCTGACGCGCCGCCCGTTCGGCCGCCTCGGCCTGCTCGCGGGCGCGTTCCTCTTCCTCGCGTTTTTGCTCTTGGGCACGGCTCTCTTTCTCGGCCTGGCGGGCTTCGTCTTCGCCCTGCTTCTCCTCGGCCCCACGCTCGGCCTCGACGCGTTCGCGTTCGGCCGACGCTTTCTT
>CAZTAK010000098.1:3955-7131 GCA_964611585.1 uncultured Alphaproteobacteria bacterium | reverse complement strand
CCGCCGAAGGGATCGGCAGAGTTCACGGGCATGAACGAGATGGTGTCGAGCGAGGCCCGCCACAGGAAGCTGTTGACGCCGATCCCGCCGCCGCCGGGGTCCTCACTCGCCTTCGGCGTGCCGCCGAACACAAAGGCGTCGTCGCCGAAAAGCTTGCCTGGGACTTCCCGGCGGATGTCCTCGACGGTCCGCACTTCGTCGGGATCGACATAACCTTTGATGCTGTCGCACGCGCCGACGCCAAGCGCCAGGGCCGCGGCGATCATCAAACCGGCGGGTACGTTCATGGGGGTCAGTATACGCTATTGCCCCGGCGCAATTCCAGAGGCTCGACAACGCGCACGTAAAAAGGGGCGGCCCGTGCGGGCCGCCCCTCATTTTCCGAGAAAACTTGAACCGCGATCAGAAGGCGATGTTCGTGCCGACTGCGAACACGATACCATCGTTCTGGATGACCGTGGTTCCGGGGGCCGACCCGTCCGTCAGGGTGGACGTCGGGTTCTTGATGTCGGCCCAGAGAACCTCGCCGTAGAGCCTGAGTCCTGGCTGGAAGTTCCAGTTGGCGCCAATGGTATAGACGTCGAGATCCATGTCTTGGGTCCCTTGGTCCTGGCCGCGCTTCAAGTAGCCCCCGGCGATGGTGTAGGGGCCGGTCTGGTATCGAATGGACGAAGAAATCCAATCGCCGTTGTCCGCACCGCTGGCCTTGGTCTGCAGGCCATCGCCGCCGTCGCCGTAGCCGAGCGCTACCGACCAGCCCTGCCAGCCGAGGCCGCCACCGACGGTGTACCCGGAGGCGTCCTCGATGGTGTCGCTGAGATCGTTGTCAACCGCGCCCCAGCCGCCGGTCGCGTGAATCCGGAAATCCACGTCGCCGAACTTCTCGACGTAGTTGATGCCGGCGCCGACATGGTTGCGAAGATCCTGGGTGTCGTTGGCGGAGATGCCGACCGCGTAAAATTGGCCGGTGTCCGGCGTGAAGCTGACGCCCGCCTGGATGCCGGAGATGCGCGGCGTGTAGTAGGTGATCTTGTTGGCATCGGAGCTATCGCCGCCGCCCTCGCCGAGGCCCGGGCCCGTGTTCGCGGCGCCGAGGGTGTTGAAGCCGGCTCCATAGCCGCCGTCGTAGCCGCCGATCCCCGTCAACAGGTTTTGGCCGCCGTATCTCATGGAGTCCTCGGCGCCGTCATCGGCGCCCAGATCCAGGATGCCCCAAGGGCCCGAGAACCGCAGCCGGTTTTCGTCGATGGCGTTGGCGTCGGTGTCCCACTCGACCTTGAAGCCGTACTTGAGGCCGTTGTCGGCGGTGGTGTTGGCGTCGAACACGATCTCCGAATCGTCCACCTCGAAATTGAGCGAATGCGCCCGGCCGCTGCTGTAGTCCTGATCGACGGCCATTATCTCGAACCGGGAGTAGCCCCTGATCGTAACCGACGGCGGATCCGATGCCTCGGCCGCAGCGACGCCCAGCATGGAGGTCGCGACGATCGCCGTGGTTGCCAAAAGTGATTTTCTCATCGTCCTCATCCCTTCGTTTGGCGGGCCGCCACAGGCCCCTTGCTTGAACTCTTCAGCCCCACGGCCCTTATTCAACTTCGGTCGTGCACTCGAGCTTGCGGTGATAAAACACCCGGAAACCCGCGCTGGCAACAGCCAATGTGCGACAGATGTCACATTATTCCGAGAATGTGATAAATCCGCAACACACCAAAGGCCCCGGAATCAAGGGTCGTTTCCTCCGATTTGGCGAATTGTCACATTTGGGCCGATCGGGTCGGCGCCGGCGCGCGGATCAGGCGGCGGAATCCATGATGAAGTATGCCGTCAGCACGTACTTGGTCGAACGCGGCGGGGCGCCCCGGTGGGGATACATCCAGAACGGCGGAAACAAAAGCATCGTTCCCTGGCGGGGCTGGAACGAGGCTCCTTACATCGGAAAGTCCGTCGTGCCCCCCGCGTCCACGTCGTTCAAGTATGCGAGCACCGAAAGGAACCGCCTTTCGGTTCGCGACGGCCCCGAATCGATGTGCCAGTTGTAGCCCTGGCCCGGATCGACGCGCTCGATGATGGGGGCGGAGAAGACGACGCTTTCGGATTTGAGGATCATCTCGATCGCTTGGAAGCGGCGCGCATAGTCGTGCAGGCGCTCGGTCGAAATCTCGGTGACCAACGTTTTGAAATCGGCCCATTCCGGAAGGTTCGCCATCTCGAGCTGGGTCCCCGAGCGGCCCAGAACATTGACGCCGTCTATGGTCGCGCTCGCGTGACGGCGCGCATCACGTTCGAAACGCTCCACCATATCGCGGCAAACGTCGGCGGATAACGCCGCGCGATAGACGACCATCAGATCGTTGACGACCATCAGATCGTTAAAGTAGCAAGCCGCGACGCTGGCGCTCCCCGGCGCCCGCCTGAGGCGCAGATTTCTCGTCCGGAGCTTCGGGTGATGGGTCCACGTTCGATCTCTGTGATCGCGGGTACGGGCATCATGCCGGACCGTTGCGGCGACATCTTCCCGCACTCGAACTTCCTCGAATTCGCAAGTTATCACACGCATGGCCGGCTCGGGAGCCGCGAAAAGGACGAGATCCGGCAGCGTGCCCGGCTCTCGCCCAACAAACCCCCGTGACAACCAATACGCCCGAGGCGACCGGCCGGAGAGCGCCGTCCTCGATCCCACGGCGCCAAAAGCAGTCCCCGACCGCCGCCCGACACTCCGCAGAACCCCAAATCCGCCAATCCCGACTATTCATGAAATATCCGGGCTCGGGCCGTTTCGTTGCCAAGGGGCAGTTCGTCGTCCGCCTTCTCAGTCGTCGTCTCTATCACGCCCAACATGCGCGAATACTCGGCCTGATCCCCAAAGTCCTGAAAATGTAGTGCCAACAACTGGCGCGGCTAGAGCACTTTCCGACCAAATTGAATCAAATTTGATGGTGGCAAATCGGCTTCCCGGGCAGGCGCGCATCGAAGCGCGATGCTGGGCCATCGGGCGAGTGCCGCAACGAACTCGGGATGCCGATTTGCCCCACCGAAGGACGGGTTTCTTTGCGCCGTGGCGTCGTTGCACGTCTTTGCCGATGCCCCACATCGCCATGCGAATCGCGCCTAGCCATGGTGCAAAATAACTCCGCTCGAACGGTTCAATTTGGTCGGATAGTGCTCTAGCGTAACGT
>CAZTAK010000098.1:0-3855 GCA_964611585.1 uncultured Alphaproteobacteria bacterium | reverse complement strand
TCTAGCGTAACGTATAGTGCTCTAGCGTAACGTGTTGTGCCAAATGAATATTCTGAAAGCCACTGTTGAAGTCGGGCACGGGAGCGCTGACCGATGTGTCGTTTTGGATCCCCGTTGCAGCCGGCCGGATGGTGCTCGGCACCTGGCAGGGCATCTATCTGTTCGAGCACTGCGCTCGGCTGCACACACGTCGCGTCGTCCTGCATTTGCTGGGGCGAAAGGGTCAGGTTTCGTCATACCCGAACGCCTGAATGAACGGCTGAAGGCGGTCCATAGCAGGGGCCAGTGGCACTTTATAATTCTTCCAGCGGTAACGCGATGTGTCATAGATCGGTTGCGCCACCTCGGCGTAGCTGGCGGTGTTGATCCGCCCGCGCTTTTTGGCCGTCGCCTGGTGATCAAGCAGTCCATCGTGCCAATCTAGATCGAGAAAATCGATAACCCGGCGGATCTGGGTTTCCAAGTCGGTGACCACGTCTTCGTAGCGGACCCTGATGTGGTCGATGGCCAACTTTTCTTGCAGGTTCCGCCAAAGCGTCATGGTCAGGACGTACAGGTCGACCGTTTCTTGTAGCGTTTGAAAATTCGCCATGGCCGGATTGTCTGCGAAGTTTTGCATGAAGCACGATAAGCAGACATCGGCCGGATGGCGGACGGCGAAGATGATCTTGGCGTCGGGGAACAGTCTGTTGAACAGGATGGCATCCAACGTCCCCAAGGGGTTCCTGTCGACAAACAAGCCATCCCGGGCGGCCGGCTGGAAGGCCTCTGCCGTTTGCCAATAGCGCGTGCGAAGCTTGCCGAGCGTCTTTTCATCCAGGGTCGCCAGGGCTGAAGGATAGCCGCCCTTGTTTTCCGCCAGCCAGGATCGAATGCCATGCAGGATGGGCTTTTCCTCTGCCGCGTTGATCGCCGGATGGCCATCCAGTATCAGTTCCAGTAGTGTCGTGCCGGAGCGCGGAAAGCCGGCCAGCAGGACCGGCAGCGGGCCATCTTCCGGGTCCGGCCGGGTTGGCTTTGCGTCCCTTGGTCTTTCGAGGAACCTTAGAAGGTCGTTCGCGAGCCGGGGGTAGGTTTCGGGTCTGATATGGGGCGGCAGGGCCTTGCGAGAGTAGCCGTTGGCGGCTTCGAACCAGCCATATGCCGTTTGCCAATTCTGCCGCTTGTCATGGATTTGCCCCAGTTCGTGGGCTGCGATGCCCGCCAGAACCGGCGGCAGATGGTCCAAGGTCAGTTCTTCAAGACGGAGTTCGGCATCGTCCAGGCGTCCCAGCCGGCGTTCGCAACGAGCGGTAAACACGGCAAACCGGGGATCGCCGGCAAGGGACGGCGGTACGGCGCCTAGGACGGTCATACTGTCCTCCACCCGGTTCACCTCTTCTAGCAGCATCGCCAGGTTGACCTGCGGATCCGGCGCATCTGGGCGTAGGTGGATGGCGCGCCGATAGGCGTCCTCGGCGCCGTCTATATCGCCGCTTTGGCGGAGGATATTGCCCAAATTGTTGAAGACCTCGAATGATGTTGGCAGCAATTCGGCCGCCCGTCGAGCCGGCGGGGCCGCCTCGTTCTGGCGTCCCAGCCGGGCGAGCGTGATCGCCAGATTGGTCAGGATATCGGCGTCTTCGCCCCCGGCCAAAGCGCGTTCGAAGTAGGTGATCGCCAGATCGCCCCTCCCGGCCCCGTCCGCCGAAATCGCCGCCAGATGCAGGGTGGCAACATGTTTGGGATGCTTTTTGACCAGCTTCCGGCAAATCTCGAGGGCTCGCCCAGGGCGGCCTTCCTGATTCAGACGGACAGCCTTCGCGAACTGGGCTTCCGACTTATCCTTGGCCGTTAAAACCGACACTCTCCGGATGGCTCCCAATACGGTCCCACTAATAGCCCAACAAGCCAGATCAGGAAACCATGACACTACAACAAATTCATTACGGGCAGGTGAACTTGAACTACAAAAGATTATTATTCATCCGCAACAGGTTCAAAGGGCGGGAGTTTCTCGATCGGAAATTGCTGCACAGCGGATCTCGATATTTCAAGGTAACTTAAATCTCCAATCATCGCCGCGTATGCTAGCCAAGAACGCATTATCTGGGCGTCACGAAGAGAAAATCCTACATGGTTGTACGTGTCGAATGGATAATCAGAAAAATGCCCTGGCAGGTTCTTGTCGGCATACATCTCAGCCTCGCGCCATTCCTCCCAGGGGGGCGACTTGCCGCTGGTCGAAGCTTTGCTGCCTTTTCTGCATTTTTGCGTTGGTGCCGCCTTTCTGCTCTATTTATTTTTTCGCACTTTCTCCGACAAGCTCCAATCCGAAACAACCCTAAACGAGCGCCTCAGCAATGAGAAGAGAGGGTTTTTCGCAACAATCTGGTGGCTGAACACCTCATGTCGGCAGCGGCCCACGGAACTTTCGGTCCTGATGCGGTGGGCTGCTCTCATCCGACGGCATCGCGGATTTGGATGATGCGGCGTTCAGCCGTCTCGCCGACGACTATCTCGGGCGCTTGCGCATCCGCGGCGGCCGTGCCCGCCACGTCACCGACAAGATGCCCAGCAACTTCGGCCATGTCGGCCTTATCCGGCTGATCCTGCTCTCGGCACGCATCATCCATGTGCGGCGCAACCCGTTGGACGCCTGCTTGTCCGTCTTCGCCAACTATTTCAACCACGACTACCCCTACGCTTACGACCTGGTCGAACTGGGAGCGTACTATCGGCTTTACGAGGCGTTGATGGAACACTGGCGCCAAGTGGTTCCGGGCGCCATGCTCGAACTTTCATACGAAGCCTTGATCGAGCAGCCCGAGGCCGAGATCCGGCGTCTCTTGGACAACTGCAATCTCCCTTTCGATCCCGCTTGCCTGAGCTTTCACGAGACCAAGCGCCCGGTGCAAACGTCGAGTGTCAGCCAAGTGCGTCAGCCCCTCTATCGCAAGTCCGTCGAACGCTGGCGCAATTACGAAGCGCAATTGAAGCCGCTCGGATCGGCCTCATCGCGGCCCAGACGGGAAACTTCGGACCGGCCCAAGGATACCATCCCGTGGGCGGCCGGGTGGGGGTGAGGGCTGGCGCGATTCCACGTGAGTGGATAACGAACTAGCCCCGCTCGGCGCCCAATTGCGACCGATTCCGGCTCCGCTCAGTCCGCTTCCCGACGTTCCGCCAGCGGCCCAAGGGCGTCGAGAAGCGGGCCCAGGTGCGGCTCGTAACGGCGCCAGCGGTCGATGGAATCCCGGTAGAGGGGTTTGCGAACCTGGGCATTGCTCGCGGTCAGAACGGGGCGCTCGGTGGCGTGGAACGAGAGACAGGCGTCCTCCCACGCCAACCCGCAGTATTCGAGGAGCCTCCGCGTCTCGCGCTCCTGGTTCGCGACCAGGTCCTCGTATCCGATATCGAGGATCTTCCCCGGCAGCGCGGCGTGCCAGTGGTCCATCAGACGCCGGTAGTCGCGGAAACAAAGCCCCAACTCGGCGAGGTCGTAGGCGAAAGGCTGGGGCGAGACGAAATCGGCCTTGAAGCACGAGAGGCACGTGTCCACCGGATTGCGGACGCAATGGACGATCTTGGCCTCGGGAAGCGCCAGGTGGATGAAGCCGAGGTAAAGGAAATTCGCCGGCATCTTGTCGGTAATACGCCGGGCGTTGGGCGCAACCATGTGCAGCGCCTGTAGGTACGACTCTCCGAGCCGGGTCCAGGTGTCGCGCTCGAGCGCGCTCAGCGCCTCCAGGAAGTCTTCTTCGCGTCCCGATTCGGCACGGACCACGTGCAGGCAGCGCCTGAACTCCTCGCGTTCCCCGGCGCCGAACACGTCCGAATGCGACGCCAGGATCTGCTCGACGAGCGTCGTCCCCG
>CAZTAK010000097.1:2830-7194 GCA_964611585.1 uncultured Alphaproteobacteria bacterium | reverse complement strand
ACAAGCGAACCGGCGTAGGCCGTGGACCAGTCGAAGGCGAAGGGCTTGCCGCGGACGACCCCGAATACAGCGCTGATAATCGCACCATAGGCCATGCCGAAAGCATTGATCTGAACGATGGGAATGCCGTGGCGCTGGATTCTCACCGAGAGAATGTTGCCAGCCGATGCCAGAACGGCACTGAGGACCGCAAACCCAAGCCCTGCCAACGCGAGGCCGCCGGCTTCGAAGGCGGTGACATCGGGCCAAAAGACCATGGCAATGCCGCCAACCCCCAGGGCCGCGCCGACAATGATTCGCGGCTCAAATGGCGCTTTCAGAAAGAGGACGGCAAAGCCGATGTTGAAGAGCACGATGGTCGAAAAGGCAAGCGTGGTCAGGCCGCTGGCGATCAGTTCGATCGAACGGTAGATCGCGACAAACTGAAGCGAGAACAGAAAGGCGCCAATCGCCATGAACGCTACATGGTCGCGCGCCGGGAAACGCAGCGATCGCCCGGTCGCCAGCGCGAAGGCGAAGAAGATCAGGGCTCCGAGTGCGAACCGGTAGGCGACCGATACCTCCAAAGGGACGACGCCCAATTGAAATGTGGTGACGAAGAATGAGGTTCCCCAGATTCCAACCGTGACCAAATAAAGAAGTATGTTCGCCATCGATCAATCCATTGCCGCCACGCGGTGGGCGCACCATGCTGGCCGAACTTCGAACAGGCAAGAGCGATGGCGCCTCGGTGCCTGGTTCGCCCGGCCTCAATTACGTGGAGACGACGGCAGACGCCTTCCGCGCAAATCTCGCCAACCCGATGACCGTCAAGCGCTGCCGGTCCTTGCGCCTGCCGGTCCTGGTGATCTCGGGTTCGGAAACCACCGCGCCCGACAAGCGCCTAGCGGAAATTCTTGCCACCGAAATAGCCGGTGCGACCCACGTCGTGATCGCGGGCGCGGGGCACATGTCGCCTCTTACCCACCCGGCCGAGGTAGCCGCCGCGATCCAGGCCCACGCCAAGGCGCGCGCGCCGGTCTGACGCGCCGGTTCAGGCGGCGCGAATGCGGTCGCCGAGTTCGTTGAGTTCCGGCAGCCCCAACGCCGCGTTTGTTTCTTCCAATGTCGCCATGCGGTCGAGCCAACTGGCCGAGGTGCCCTCAGCCTTGAGATCGCCCAGAAACCGCGCCAGCTGGCGCACCATGACGCGGGTCATGCTGGACGGGAAAATCACGATTTCATAGCCCAGCGCCTCGAGATCCTTGACCGGCATCAGCGGTGTCTTGCCCGATTCCGACATGTTGATCATGAGCGGGCCTTCGAGTTCGGTGGCCATGCGTTCCATTTCCGCGGGCGTTTCGATGGCGTCCATGAACAGGACGTCGGCGCCGGCCTCTTTGTAGAGTTTGAGGCGCGCGAGTGCTGCGTCGAGGTCCATCGGCGAACGCGCGTCGGTCCGGGCGATGATCTTGAGATCGGCGCTGCTGCGCGCGGCGACGGCGGCGCGGATGCGGGCAGCGGCGATCTCCTCCGGCTCGATCTTCTTGCCTTCCATGTGGCCGCATTTCTTGGGCCACTGCTGGTCTTCGAACTGGAGTGCCGCCGCGCCGGCCTGTTCGAGGCCGCGCACCGTGCGCATCACGTTGGCGACGTCGCCATAGCCGGTATCGCAATCGACGATCAACGGAATCGATGTCACGTTGCGGATATCGGTGACGTTCTTTTCGATCTCGTTGTAGGCGATCAATCCGACGTCGGGCACGCCATAAACCGCCGCCGCGGTCGCGTACCCGGAGACATACCCGGCCTCGAACCCGGCCAGTTCGATCAGACGCAGTTCCAGCGCCGTCCCGCCCCCCGGCACGACGGTGATGCCCGGTCGGGCCAGAAGCTCGGGCAGGGTGGCCATGGATGTCATGACGGGGTCTCCTCACAAAACGGATTTATTTGCGACAGTGTGGGACGCCAGGGCCCCACCGTGCAAGCACTGTCCCCGAACGCCGCCCTGTTGCCGGGCGCGCGGCCCCGTCCTTCAGTCGTCCGACCAGGGGCTCGGCACTTTGGGAATTTCCTCGCCGTCCACCAGAATCGCCTCCACCTTCTCATTGAAGAAACACAAAAGGTCTTTGATTTTGGGGCACTCGGCGATCGGGTCCGGGTAGAACCAGACGATATTCTCGAACGTCTTTCCGCCGACCGTTACCGAATCATAGCTCGCGGTCCCCTTGTAGGGGCAGCCGGTGCGCAGGGGGCTCGGACTCAGCAGGTCCGCGCGCACATCCTCACGTGGAATGTAATAGCGCGTCGGCATCCCGGTCTCGAACAGAAAGCTCGCCCGCCGGGTGTCGGCGACGATCTCGCCGCCGAGCCGGACTTGCACCAGGCGCGAGGGCGGCATGGTGTCGATACGCTTGTAGGGATCGCGGGGGTGGATGAAGATTTCTTCGTCTTCTTCATACCAGTGGTCCATCTTGCCCCAATAGAACGCCATCAGCCCCCTGAGGCCGGGGACACTGTCAATCGGGTCCTCGTACGCCCAGACCGCGTTTTTGGCGGTGCGGCCGACCACCGTTACCGACCAGTACGAGGCATCACCCTTATGCGGGCAATGGCTGGTGTGATCGGTACGCCTGAGGAATTCTGCGCCGACGTCTTCGGCCGGAAAATAGTAAATCGGCAGGTGCCGCGTTTCGTGCATCATTTTCATGCGCGTCGAATCGGCGACGGTCTCGCCGTTGAACGCGACCCGCACCCGCCGCGGGCTGTTTTCGATGACGATGACGTATTCGTCCCCGGAATCGGGTTTGAGGATGCCGTAACTCTTGACCTCGAGCGGTGCTTCCCGAACCTCGGTCATGGTGGCTCCTTCCGCATCGGGAAATCTCGATTGCGGTCATGGTGACAGCCGCGGCGCCGCTGCGGCAAGAGGCGATCCTTCACGTGTTCGTGGACTGGGACCGCGTGTTGCCGGCCCAGGACCTGGCCCCGTAACGGGCGCCCGACAAGCGCGAGAGGCGCCGGCGGGGACCGAAAGGCGAGGGGGGGTATCGATGGCCGATCCGGCAATCCGGGGCAAAATCGTGATGATTACCGGCGGCGGGCGCGGTCTCGGCCGCGCCATGGCGTTCCCGCTGGTGGGAGCGGGCGCGAAAGTGACCGTCACGGCGGCGCGCGATGGGGGCGAGCAGGAAAAGACCGCGGTCGATGCCCGCGCCATCGGCGGCGAGGGCTGCGCCTGAGTCGAGAACTTCAAGTACCCGGACGAAGGTTACGGGTTTATCCGCAAGGTTCTCGACGTCTACAACGAACACACGGAGCTGCGCGCGCACGGACGCATGTTCGGAATGCTCGACAGCACCTTGCGCGGCAGCTACGTGCGCGCATCCAAATTGCGGCGGAACGCGATCCGCAATCGTTGGCGATGTGAATTCGGTTTCCGGTGCAACGCCGGCCCGATGCAAACGCGCAAAGATTCAAAAGATGAAGCCGATTCGAACGGCGACGGTCATTTGCGATTGACGCGCCACCATTGCGACTCGATTTTCGATTCCACGCCGGTGTACAAAAAAAGTTTCGAAGTGTTGCAAATACGACTCACCCAATAAAAGACTGTGTTGCAGTGCACGAAGAACGAAGTGCGCCTGATTCGGCGCAGGTGTGCTCGCTGAATTGCATGTCGCCGACGGTGCGCGGGCTCGTTGTTGTTCCCGCGGCAGCGCAGCAGACTCGCGTGCCGACGTCGCCGCATTCCGATCGGCACCGGCGGCGGCGGGTGGCGTTTCTGGTCCGGTGCCAGTGTCGAGTCCGGGTCCGGCGCATTATCCGCGTTCGATTGCAGTTATTAACGCATTGAAAATAATATGGTTTATTGATCTTCATTTGGGTGGCGTGAAAACGAATCGGCTACTGGTGAGGCTCAGACCTGTTGCCGCCCATGACACGACAGTATCCGTCGGCCCCGGTCCCAACGAGCGGACGTATTCATTTTGCGTGGCATCGGATTCGTTTTGACGGTTAGGGATCCAAGCGCCAGAGGTTCGGGCGGCTCAAGACGAAAATTACTTTGGGTCGCGAAACACTACTTACAGCTAAAGGACTCGGGCGTTAGCGTAGCCACCGAGGACTGGCCAATGCTGTTGCACTCGCCGTGACTATTTCACGCTAGTTTAGTAAAATCTAAACCTTGTAAGTCGTTTCATCTAATGGATCATCCGACCATTTAAGTATCGTGGCCATGACTAGGAGGGTTCCTATGGCGAAAGTTGTTGAGTTGGCGGCGGCCCGCAAGGCGGTAAAGCGGAAACCGGCGGCCCGCAAGACTACCCGCCGCAAGACCGTCAAGCGGAAGACAACGGCCCGCAAGAAGCCAGCGGCTCGCAAGA
>CAZTAK010000097.1:0-2730 GCA_964611585.1 uncultured Alphaproteobacteria bacterium | reverse complement strand
GCCGTCAAGCGGAAGACCACAGCGCGTAGGAAGCCGGCTCGCAAGGCCGTCAAGCGGAAGACCACGGCCCGCAAGGCCACGCGGCGCAAGACCACGAGGCGCGTTGCGAAAAAAAAGTAACGCGCACCGCCGCATCGGCGAAGGCCGCGACCGTTCCGGTCTCGACCCTGGTGGTTTACGACCGTTTCGGGCAACGCCGAACGATGTAGCGATACTGTGCTTAACCTGACGGAAACGGCGGCCCCCGGGCCGCCGTTTCTCTTTGCCGGAACGCCGCCGCCGGGGCCCTTGCCACCGGTCGGCGCCTCGTCGAGGATCGCGTCTCGGGCCGCCGCGAGCGGCGCTCATCGTCCTGGCGCCCCGGTCAGCAGAGGAGTACGCGCATGTCGGGCGAACCGGTCGATCTCTACTGGTCGTTTCGAAGCCCTTATTGCTATCTCGCGCAAGGGCGCATCGCGGCGCTGGCGCAGCGTTTCGAGATTGCTATCCGCTTTCGGGTAATTCTGCCGCTGGCACTCCGCGAGCCTGACTATTTCGAGGGTCTGCCTGCCATCCGCAACGCATACAACGCAAGCGATGCGCTAAGAGTCGCGGACTGGCTGGGGGTCCCCTTTTCGCGCCCCGATCCGGACCCGGTGATATTCCGCAGCGACCGGCCGCGTCGTCCGGTCGACGATCAACCATACATCTACCGGCTGTCGCGGCTGGGGGCGGCGGCCGAGCGCCATGGCAAGGGGTTTGCGTTTGCGGCGGTGGTTGCACACCTCTTGTGGTCGGGCGGGACCAAGGGCTGGGACCAGGCGGATCACCTCGCCGGCGCTGCCACAGATGCCGGCCTCGACCTCGCTGAGCTTGAAGCCGAAATCACCGCCGACGAAGCGGCGCTGGACGCCGCCATTGCGGCGAATGCCGCGGCGCTCGAGGCTGCCGGTCACTGGGGCGTGCCAACGCTGGTGGTCCGGGGCGAGCCGTTCTTTGGCCAGGACCGGATCGAGGTATTTGCCTAGCGGCTGGACCGCCTCGGCATCCCCGAACGCTAACGCGCCCGGCGATGCTGGATTCGGGTCCGGCCATGCCGTAGGCTCTGCGCCGAAAATCCGAGGGGGATGCCACTATGTCTGCAAGATCTGCGCGCGCCTGAGAATCCGGACCCGACCTTCCCGCGAGCCATTTTGTCTCCGGCCTGGTCTATTCCGACGAGACCGTGTGCGAGGACGAAAAGCGTCACATATTCGGCAAGACATGGCAGCTCGCCTGCCACGAAAGCGAGCTCGCCAAGGCCTTCGATTTTCGCACCTTCGATCTTGCCGGCCAGCCTCTGGTATCCGTGCCGGGTGGCCGAACTTGCCGACGCGCCGGATCACTTTGCGGGCCGTGTCGCGGGCGTCTCTCCACTCAACCACAACGTCGTGAAACTCGAGATTGGTCTCGACCGGGACATTAGCTATGAGGCGGGGCAGTTCATGCTGCTCGAAGTGGAAGGCGTCGATGGCGCGCGCGCTGTCGATGGCGACATTCGAACGGCCGGCGCGGCGCGTCACCTTCACGGTCAAGCGGATACCCGGCGGGGCGCTGTCGGCGTGGCTGGGGGTGGACATATCGGGCGCGGCGGTGCGCTTGTCCGGGCCGCTGGGCAAGGCCACCTTCGAGCCCGGGGACGCCCACGACCTTCTGGTGGTCGCGGGCGGGTCGGGGCTCGGCCCGATGCTCTCGATTCTGGCGCGGGAGCAGGCGTGTGGCCACCTCGCGCGTCATGCTGGTCACATCTTTTTCGGCGTGCGCACGGCGGACGATCTCTATGGCATGGACCAGCTCGCCGTTCTTGCCGCCGAATTCGAAGACAGTGTGAGGCTCACGGTCGTGCTGTCCGACGAAGTGGCCCCGTCCGCCGTAACGGCGCAATGGCCGGCGATCCGGTTTTCCGAGGGTCTGGTGCACGAGGCCGCGCTCCGCGAGCAGGCCGGCGCCTTCGGCGATGCACTTGTTTATATGGCCGGGCCACCGCCGATGGTCGATGCCGGCCTTCGCTCGCTGGTGACGGAGGCCCGGATACCGCCCGCGCGAATCCGGTTCGACAGGTTCAGTTGAGTTCGGGGCTTGAAGACGAAGCCGTATTCAAGAAAAAGAAACCGGCTTTCCGGGGGGAGATCGTATGAGTGCGTGGAAAAAACTATGTGCCTCGGGCGACATCGGCGAAAACGCCCTGGTCGAACTCGACATCGACGGCGTTGCCGTGGTCGTGACACGCACAGGTGACGAGTGTTTCGTCTATCCGCTGCGCTGCCCTCATATGGAAGAACCGCTTTCAACCGGATTTTGCGATGGGGCAACTGTGACGTGCTCATTCCACCTATGGCAGTGGGACATGCGCACCGGCGAATCGACCGGCAATGCCGAGGTCGATCTGCTGAAGTACCCGGTCAAGGTCGAAGGTGGCGTTTTGTACGCGGATTTCGCGGAAATCCTTACCGACGAGGACTGAGCGGCGCGTTCGGGTTCACGGCGCCGGGTCCCACCTTGAAATCGGAAACTGGGTTCCCGCTTGACACTGGTGGACTTGTTCGGGACAGTGGCGGCTGATTTTCGGGGGACTGAATAATAGAGTCACCGGGGAGGACGGTTATGAAAAGGCTGGTATCGACCGTCGCGGTTGCGGCGCTGAGTTTGGGCATCGTCGGATCGGTTCCGGCAATGGCGCAAAAAACATTACTTTACCTTACGGATGACGTT
>CAZTAK010000096.1:0-7251 GCA_964611585.1 uncultured Alphaproteobacteria bacterium | reverse complement strand
AATTCGCCGTGAATTCAAGGTCCAAGGTCGGCGACTGCGGGGTGGGAGCGCGTGTGCAGGCGCCCGCAGGGCGCCCGGAAGGCCGCGTCCCCACCCGGTGCAGGCGGCGCAGTTGTGATCGGCGGCGCTGTGCGATCGGGTGGTGCGGAGCGCCGGGGTGAAAGCGGGCCCGGACTCACTGGGGCTTGATTTGCCCCCGTCGGCCGCGGGCGGCACGGTCGGCTGCGGCGATTGCTAGCCAGTGGAACCCTATCCTGTCGACAGCGGCCGCGGTGCGGAGCGCCGCGGCAACGCGGTACTGATTCTGGCTTTCCCGCCGGGCGTGCTCGCCTACTTCGCCTTCGTGCGTATCGACGATGTGCTCGGCGCCAACTTCTTCGTCGCCTCGTGCGCGGTGCTGGGCGTTCTCGGCGCGGCGTTCTTCGAGTGGGGCGTTGGCCTTGCGACGGATCGGGAGAACGCTGCCGGGGTCGCGGACCGCAACGTGCCCGGGGCGTCGGTCAAGGGCGCGATTGTCCGGGCCGGCAGCGCCGTCCTGCTTGGTGCGATCTCGGTTGCGCTGGTGCTGGCGGTTGCGGTGGCCCTGGCTCCGGCGGCGACGGCCCCGGCGGCGGCGTTATTTCCCCTGGCGCTCGGTGCCGGCGGTGTCACCCTCGGCGTCATCGTCGCGGCCGGCGTTTTGTGGCTGCCGGCGCCGGCGGGCGCTGGCTGGGGGACCTGGATTCGAACCAGGGTTGCTCGGTCCAGAGCCGAGTGTACTACCGCTATACGATCCCCCAGCAGTGCGGATCCTACATAGGAAGCCCGTGGCAGGGTTGTCAACCGGCCCCGGAGCGGCGTTCCGGCTGGCGGGCGAACCTGTTATGGTTTGCCGCGTTTGCGCCCGCGAGCCTGACATGAGCCACTATTACACCCATCGCCGCCGCCGTCCGGGTAGTCGGAATGCAGTCCCCCGGGGCGGCCGGTGGGATCATGTCTTCGGCGTCCTCGACCTCGGCACCAACAATTGCCGCCTGCTGGTGGTGCGGCCCTCACGCAACGGCTTCCGGGTCATCGATTCGTTTTCGCGCATTGTGCGCCTCGGCGAAGGTGTCGGCCAAAACGGACGGCTCGGCGACGAGGCCATGGACCGGACCGTCGGTGCCCTCAAGATCTGCGCCGGCAAAATGAAGAAACGCAGCGTTACGCTGTCGCGCAGCGTTGCTACCGCAGCCTGCCGCGGGGCCGTCAATTGCAGTGAATTCGTCGCCCGCGTCGCCGACGAAACCGGCATCGATCTCGACATTATAGGCACCGGCGAAGAAGCGCAGCTGGCCGCCGCGGCGTGCTCTCCGCTGATGGACGAGGACTGCGAAACCGCGCTCGTCTTCGACATCGGTGGTGGCAGCACCGAGATAATCTGGGCGTGCCTGTGCAAGGGCAAGTTGCCGGAGTTGATCGAATGGATGTCCTTGCCGGTCGGCGTAGCGACGTTGGCCGAGACCCACGGCGGGCGCAATGTTTCGGCCTGCGTCTACCGCCGCATGGTCGAGGACATCGAGTCGCGTCTGGCGCCGTTCGAGGCCTCGCACAACCTCAGGCCCGAAGTCGAGGCGGGACGGACCCAGATGCTCGGCACATCGGGCACGGTAACGACGCTGGCGGCGATCAAAATGGGGCTCCGGCGCTACCAGCGCAATGTCGTCGATGGCGCCTGGCTGTCGGCGCGTGACATCCACGAGGTCTCGGCTGAACTTGCCGCGATGGCCTGCGGCGAACGTGCCCGCCACCCCTGCATCGGCAAGGGCCGCGCCGATCTCGTTATTGCCGGGTGTGCAATCTTCGAGGCCATCTTCCGGACCTGGCCGGCGCCGCGGGTGCGCGTTGCCGACCGCGGCGTGCGCGAGGGCATGCTGTTTCACTTGATGGAGGCCGCCGACGCTGCGGCTGCGCCGGCGGCGCACGGCTAGGTACCTTTGACTGTGAGAAAAAAAGGTGGACCGGGCAGCCGTCCGTCCGGTCGCGGCCTCCACGAGGGGGTTAGGACCGCGCGCCGCCGCAATATTTCCTCAACCCGCTGGATCGAACGTCAGATCAACGATCCTTACGTTCGCGGCGCCCGGGAAGAGGGTTATCGTTCGCGCGCGGCGTTCAAACTGCTGGAACTCGACGAAAAGTTCGGTCTGCTCCGGCCGGGCCAGCGCGTACTCGACCTCGGTGCGGCGCCGGGCTCCTGGTCGCAGATAAGCGCCGCCACCGTCGGCGCCTCGGGCCGGGTGGTGGCTGCCGACCTGAATGCGATCGAACCGATCCGTGGCGTGACCGCCCTGTGCCTCGACGTAACGGAAGCGGACGCGTGCGCGCGCCTGCGGGAAGCCCTCGGCGGGCCCGCCGATCTCGTCTTGTGCGACCTGTCGCCGGCCGCCACCGGGCACCGGGGCACCGATCACCTGCGGATCATGGTGCTCGCCGAAGCCGCGGCCGAAATTGCGATTGCGCTACTGGCTCCGGGCGGCGCCTTCGTGGCCAAGGTGTTTCAGGGCGCCGCCGAAGCTGATCTGCTGGCAACCCTGAAGCGGCGGTTCGAACGCGTCCGCCACGCCAAACCCGCCGCCAGCCGCAAGCAATCGCCGGAAACTTATGTTGTAGCGACCGGCTTCCGGGCCGAGGCGAACGAGCCTCCGCAATAGGGCGTCCGCCCGCCGGAAGCCGTTCCGGCCGCCGACAAGCAGCTACCAATCCAGTCCCAACGATGGCATAGTGCGCGCCCCCAAAAGCGGCGGAGGATTCATGGACATACGCGAGGCGCTGACGTTCGACGATGTCACCATTCGGCCCGCGGCCTCCTCTGTCCTGCCTAATCAAGTCCTGACCCGGTCCCGGGTCACCAAATCCATTGAGCTCGGTATCCCGCTGATTTCGGCGGCCATGGACACAGTGACCGAAGCGGGAATGGCGATCGCCATGGCCCAGCTCGGCGGACTCGGCGTGATTCATCGGAATCTCGACGTGGCGGCACAGGCCGACGAAGTCCGCAAGGTCAAGAAGTTCGAATCCGGCATGGTCGTCAATCCGGTAACGATGACCGCAAAAGAGACCCTCGCGGACGCGCTGCACCTGATGGACGCGCACAAGATTTCCGGTATCCCGGTGCTCGAAGACGTCGGCAGCCGGTTGGTCGGCATTCTCACCAATCGCGATGTGCGCTTCGCCACCAATCTGGACCAGCCGGTCAGCGAGCTGATGACCTATGAGGGCTTGGTCACGGTGTCGGAAGGGGTGTCAAACGACGAGGCCAAGCGTCTGCTGCACCAGCACCGTATCGAGAAACTTCTGGTGGTTGACGGTGCCGGTCTCTGCATCGGGCTGATTACGGTCAAGGACATGGAGAAGGCGAAACTTCATCCCGACGCCAGCAAGGACGAACAGGGGCGTTTGCGGGTTGCGGCCGCCACCACGGTCGGCGAACCCGGTCTGGAACGGACCGAGGCCCTGCTCGAGGCCGAAGTGGATCTGGTGGTCGTTGATACCGCCCATGGTCATTCCGACCGGGTGAGCGAATCGGTCGATCGCATTAAGGCCAAAAGCAACTCGGTTCAGGTGTTGGCCGGAAATGTCGCCACCGGCGAAGCCGCCAAGGCGCTGATAGGCGCCGGCGCCGACGCGATCAAGGTCGGCATCGGTCCGGGGTCCATCTGCACAACCCGAATCGTCGCCGGCGTCGGCGTACCACAGCTCACAGCGATCATGGACGTGGTCGAAGCCTGCGCCAGCGCCGGCGTTTCCGTCATCGCCGACGGCGGCATCAAGTTCTCGGGCGATCTCGCAAAGGCCATTGGCGCCGGCGCGGATTGCGCCATGATCGGCTCGTTGCTGGCCGGCACCGACGAGGCACCGGGCGAGGTGTTCTTCTTTCAAGGCCGCACCTACAAGGCTTATCGCGGCATGGGCTCGATCGGTGCCATGGCGCGCGGATCCGCCGACCGTTATTTCCAGGAAGACATCAAGGACGAACTCAAGCTTGTGCCCGAGGGCATCGAGGGCCGCGTGCCGATCAAGGGGCCCGCTGCCAGTGTCATCCATCAGCTCGTCGGCGGCTTGCGTGCGGCGATGGGCTATACCGGAAGTGCCGACATTGCCGAAATGCAGCGCAATTGCGTCTTCAACCGCGTCACCAATTCCGGCCTGCGCGAAAGCCACGTTCATGACGTTGCTGTCACGCGCGAGGCGCCGAACTATCCGGGCCGGGCGTAATCAAGACCGCTAGCCACCTATGACACCGGGCGCGCGGGCTATCGCCGCAATCGAAATCCTCGAACGCACCAACGCCAGACCGGCCGATCGCGTCATCGACGGCTACTTCCGGCGCCGCCGTTATGCCGGCGCCAAGGACCGGGCCGCCATTTCGGCGCAGGTGTTCGGCGTGTTGCGCCGCCGCGCCGGGCTGGCGTGGCAGATCGGTCTCGCCGCCGGCGATCCAGAACCGACCGGCGAGGCGCGCGCGCGCGATCTTGTGCTGGCTGATGTCGCGCTCGCGGGCAGCGCGGACGCAATCGCCGAACAGTTCTCGGGCCAAGGGTATGCACCGCCGCCGCCCGATACCGGCGAACGCGCCTGGCTTGCCGCTCTTGCCTCCCTGCCGCCCGGCGCGGCCCCAGATTGGGTTGCGGGCAACTACCCGCCCTGGCTTGACGGCACGCTGCGGGAACGCTTTGGCGCCGCGCTGAACCCGGAACTGGCGGCGCTCAACATCCGTGCGCCACTGGACCTGCGGGTCAATCGCCTCAAAGCGCAGCGCGCGGATGTCCTCGCCGCATTGGCCGGGAGCGGGATAGAGGCGGCGCCGAGCCAGTTCGCCCGCGACGGAATCCGGTTGGAGAATCCGGTGCGCCTCGACAGGCACAAGGTCCTGACCACCGGGTTGGCGGAACCCCAGGACGAGGGCTCGCAACTGGCTGCGCTGTTGTGCGAGGCGGCACCGTCCCATCAGGTTATCGATTTGTGCGCCGGTGGCGGCGGCAAGACTCTGGCGTTGGCAGCGCAGATGGAAAATCGCGGCCAGATATTCGCCTGCGACTCAGAGGCCCGGCGGCTCAAGAAATTTGTCCTGCGGCGTGACCGCGCGGGCGTGCGCAATGTGCAGACGCGCGACCTTGGTGACGGCGGCGAGGCATGGCTTGCGACCAAGGCGGGTGCCGCCGACCGCGTCCTGGTCGACGCGCCGTGCAGCGGCACCGGGGTGTGGCGGCGGGATCCCGGCATTGCCTGGCGTCTCAATGAAGCGGCGCTCAAGACCCACACCGCGCGGCAGGCACGATTGCTCGATACCGGTGCGGCGCTGGTCAGGCCGGGCGGGCGGCTCATCTACGTTACGTGTTCTCTCCTGCGTTGCGAAAACGAGGAAAGGGCCGAGGCCTTTCTTGCCGGGCATCCGGCGTTCTCTCTGGTCCCGGTGGCCAACGTCTGGCAGGCGGTCCTCGATTCGCCGGTGCCGCTCGCGGGCGACATGCTGATGATGACGCCGCATCGAACCGGCACCGATGGTGTTTTTGTCGCCACATTCGAGCGCCGGGACAGCGAGCCGCCGCAACTGGACGATGCCACGGGTGCCCGATAGGTTGACGCCCATGACCGAGCGAATCCTGATTATCGATTTTGGATCCCAGGTGACCCAGTTGATCGCGCGCCGGGTGCGCGAAACCGGCGTCTACTGCGAAATTGTGCCCTACAACCGGGCCGCCGATTTCCTGCCTGACTTCGCGCCCAAGGCCATCATTTTATCCGGCGGCCCGGCATCGGTCATCGGCGAGGAAACACCGCGCGCGCCGCAGCAGGTGTTCGACTTCGGGGTGCCGGTGCTGGGAATCTGTTACGGCCACCAAGCCATGTGCGCGCAGCTCGGGGGCACCGTCGAGGCCGCCACCCACCGCGAATTCGGCCGCGCCTTCATCGAGGTGACCGAATCGTGCGCCCTGTTCGAGGGGTTGTGGGCGGTGGGTCAGCGCGAGCAGGTGTGGATGAGCCACGGCGACCGTGTCGTCGCGCTACCGCCCGGGTTCCGCGCCGTCGCAACCTCGGAGGGGGCGCCGTTCGCGGCCGTTGCCGACGATGAGCGCCGATTCTACGGCGTCCAGTTTCATCCCGAGGTCGTGCACACGCCGCAGGGCGCGGCCTTGATTCGAAACTTTGCCCGCGCCGTCGCCGGATGCTCGGGTGACTGGACGATGGCCGCCTTCCGCGCCGAAGCCGAGCGCAGGATTCGCGAACAGGTCGGCGGCGGCAAGGTTATTTGCGGCTTATCGGGTGGTGTCGATTCCTCGGTCGCGGCGGTGCTGCTGCACGAGGCGATCGGCGATCAACTGATATGCGTTTTCATCGACACGGGCCTGCTGCGGGCGGGAGAAGCCGACGATGTGGTCAAAGTCTTCCGCGATCACTACAACATTCCGCTGGTGCACCGCGAAGCGGGCGATGTCTTTCTGGGCGCGCTGGATGGTATCACCGATCCTGAGGAAAAACGTAAGATCATCGGCGGGGCCTTCATAAACCTGTTTGAGGAAGAAGCAACGAACGCTGGCGGCGCCGAGTTTCTCGCCCAGGGGACGCTCTACCCCGACGTGATCGAATCGGTTTCCTTTGCCGGTGGACCCAGCGTCACCATCAAGTCCCATCACAACGTCGGCGGTCTGCCGGAACGAATGAGCATGAAGCTGGTGGAACCGCTGCGCGAATTGTTCAAGGATGAAGTGCGCGCTTTGGGGCTCGAACTCGGGCTGCCGGCCCGCCTCGTCGGGCGGCATCCATTCCCGGGACCCGGCCTTGCGATCCGCGTGCCGGGCGTCGTGGAACGGGACAAGCTCGAAATCCTGCGCAAGGCCGATGCGATCTACCTGGAAGAGATTCGCAACGCCGGGCTCTACGACACCATCTGGCAGGCCTTTGCCGTGCTGCTGCCGGTGCGCACCGTCGGCGTGATGGGCGACGAACGATCCTACGAGCACGTTTGTGCCCTACGAGCGGTGACATCGACCGACGGCATGACGGCGGATTTCCATCCCTTCCCGATGGAATTTCTCGGCCGCACCGCGACCCGCATCATCAACGAGGTGCGCGGTATCAACCGTGTCGTCTACGACGTGACGTCGAAACCGCCCGGTACCATTGAATGGGAGTAATCCGTATAACAGAATCGGCAATAAAACCAAAGACTTAATCGTTTATTTGGACATTCAAAGTAGATTCAAAGTACAATAGAATCAATGGTTTAAGTTT
>CAZTAK010000095.1:0-7667 GCA_964611585.1 uncultured Alphaproteobacteria bacterium | reverse complement strand
GTCCCCTAGGGGAATCGAACCCCTGTTTTCGGCGTGAGAGGCCGATGTCCTGGACCGCTAGACGAAGGGGACTTGGGCTGCCGGAGCCCGACATAGCGGGCAGGCAAGGCGAGAGTCAAGGCACGCCCCGCAATATGAGCGCCGGTGCTCAGGTGAGGGCGCGGCCGACGTCGCCGAGAAAGCTCTCGAGCGCCGCAGGTTCGGTATTGAAGGCGGTCACCAGCCGCACCACCGAATCATCGGGCTCGCCCCATGGCGCCATGACGTGGCCCAAGTCGGCCAGCCGCGCCAAGGCCTCAGGCGGCATGGCGACGAACAGCTCGTTCGATTCGACCGGGTAGAGGCAGCGGACGGAGTCGAATTCCGCCAGCCCCTCGGCGAGGCGCGCCGCCATCGCATTGGCGTGGGCCGCATTGCGCCGCCACAGCCCGCCGACGAGATAGGCTTCGAGCTGGGCCGACACAAAGCGCATCTTCGATAGCAGATGCCCGCCGCGCTTGCGCCGGAACGGAAGCGAGGCCGCGAGGTCCGGGTCGAACAGGATCAGCGCCTCGGCGGCCAGCGCCCCGTTCTTGGTGGCGCCGAAGGAAACCGCATCGACGCCCGCACGCCAGGTGATGTCGGCAAAACTGCACCCGAGGTGGACCACCGCATTGGCAAGACGCGCGCCGTCCAGGTGGACGCCGAGCCCGTGGGTGCGGGCGACGCGCGCAAGGTCCGCCACCTCGTCCGGCGTATAGACGGTGCCGAGTTCGCTTGCCTGGCTGAGGCTGACGGCGGTGGGCTGGGCGTTGTGTTCGTCGTGGGGAACCGCGCGCGCGATGGCGGCCGCCAGCGTTTCGGGATCGAGCTTGCCGTTTGCGCCCGGCAACGGCACCAACTTGGCGCCGCCGGAATAGAATTCCGGCGCGTTGCATTCGTCGTTGGCAATGTGGGCGACCTCATGACAGTAGATCGCGCCCCACGCCGGGGCGAGCGCCGCCAGCGCCAGCGCATTGGCCGCGGTGCCCGTCGCCAGTGGAAACACAACGACGTCGCGCTCGAACAGTTCGGCAAACGCGGGCCCGAGCCGGGCGGTGATGTCGTCGGCGCCATAAGAAGGTTGCGAGCCAACATTGGCGCGAACGATCGCCTCCAGGATTTCGGGCGCGGCCCCGGCGACGTTGTCACTTGCGAGATTGATACCCATGGTACTGCCTGCAATTTCCAAAAACTTCAGTTGGGGTCCGGAAGATCGAACCCGCGCGCTTCGATCGGCGCGCCGCGCCCGGTTTCGCGCCAGTTGCTGGTACGCAGTGGCACTTCCGCAAAGTAGGCGCCGCCGGCGTCATTGACGATCAGGTTTGCGGTCGCCTGCACCGCCTGGCCGTCGAGGACCGAGACGATCAACCAGGCGAGATCGGGCTCCCAGGCGCGTTCGAGGTCGGCGGCCGAGGCTTGGGCGCTGCCGCCCGGGTGCGAATGGTAAAGGCCCACCACCCCCCGCGGCGTGCCGCGCAACGTGCGCTCGAGCCGGAGACGCAGCGCCGGGTCGATTTCGAACCGTTCGCCGCGATGGTCCTCGGCGACGTTCGCGCTTTTTGCGACTTCGGCGACATGAACCGCCCGCGCCGCGCACGCGCCCTCGGTGCGGCCGACCAGCAGGCCGCAGGCCTCGTCGGGAAAGGCGCGCTCGCAATCGGAGACGATCTCGCGCAGGTGGGCCGGTTCGAGAACGATCATGGCGTCTTCTCGAGATCGATGGTGCCGAGGCGCTCGCCGCTGGCGGCATCAATCACCACCAGCCGCTCGGCGCCGCCTTCGAGCCGATAGCGCAGCACCAGGGTGCCGGCGCCGGCGTCAACGTCGATGAGGTCGCCCGAGGGAACGGCGATCGTCGTCCGGTAGGCGCTATCGCGGGCGGTTCCGATGCCGGCGCGGTTGAATAGCGTCACAACGATGACTGCGATCCCGAGCACAATGGCAATTCCCAGAATCACCACGACGGCCTTCAGCACGCGAAAGCTGGGGGTTGGGCTTATACTCGGGTCATGGGACATGGCGGGTGCGAAACCGGGCGGGTGCGAAACGGGGCGACGGACGGATGGCGAGCCGTGGATGCGGGCGGCACGACGACGCATCGGGTCACGGTAGCGGCCGCGGATGCCGGAATGCGCCTCGACCGGGTTCTGGCGGCGGCGCTACCTCAGTTGTCGCGTTCGCGCCTGCAAAGACTGATCCGGGAAGGCCGTGTCGCCACGGACGGCGGGACGATAACGGACCCCGCAGACTCGGTCAAACCGGGGCAATCCTTCACGATCTCGGTTCCACCCCCGGTCGCGGCGAAGCCGCGCGGCGAGGCGATCCCGCTCGACGTGGTGTACGAAGATGCCGCCCTGATCGTCATCGACAAGCCGGCCGGGCTGGTGGTCCACCCGGCGCCGGGCAATCCGGACCGGACCCTGGTGAACGCGCTGATCGCCCATTGCGGCGCGTCGCTGTCGGGCATCGGCGGCGTCCGCCGGCCGGGAATCGTGCATCGCCTCGACAAGGATACCAGCGGCCTCATGGTGGCCGCCAAGACCGACGCCGCCCACCACGCGCTCGCAACCCAGTTCAAGGAACACACGATCGAGCGCGCCTACATTGCGCTCTGCCACGGCTGGGTCAAAGCCGAGCCCGGTGTTATTGAAGGTGCGATCGGCCGCCACCCGCAGCAGCGCAAGAAAATGGCGGTTGTGCCGCGAGGCGGCAAACCGGCCCGGACGCACTATTCCGTGCTGCGGCGCTTCAGCCGGGACGCAACACTGACGGAATGCCGCCTCGAAACCGGCCGCACCCATCAGATCCGGGTTCACATGGCCTCGATCGGCCATCCGCTGGTGGGCGACCCGGTGTACGGCCGGCGCCAGCGGCGGGGGCGTTCCGCGGCGAGTCCGGCACGGGCCATCCTCGACGCCTTCCCACGCCAAGCCCTTCACGCCCGTTTGATTGGATTTCGCCACCCCGAGAGCGCAGAACCACTTCAGTTCGAAAGCGAATTACCGGGCGATCTTAACCGCTTGTTAGAACTATTGAATGCAACGTGAGGTCTGCCGGGTATACCTGAGTAACGAAGTTGGTTTTGCTTGACGAATCGCTTCGAATGCGTTATTTTGGCACTCGCCGAATGAGAGTGCCAAAACTTTGTGAATAACCCGACGGATCCGACCTAATCATGGCCCGCACGCCTATCCCCGTCGCCACCGAAGGTGGCCTGTCGCGCTATCTCCGCGAAATCCGCAAGTTCCCGATGCTGGAACCGGACGAGGAATTCATGCTGGCCAAGCGGTGGCAGGAACACGACGACACCGAAGCGGCTCACAAATTGGTCACCAGCCACCTGCGGCTGGTGGCAAAGATCGCCTCGGGCTATCGCGGCTACGGCCTGCCGATGAACGAGCTAATCTCGGAAGGCAACGTCGGCATGATGCAGGCGGTCAAGCGGTTCGACCCCGACCGCGGGTTCCGGCTGGCGACCTATGCGATGTGGTGGATTCGGGCTGCGATTCAGGAATACATCCTGCACTCCTGGTCGTTGGTCAAGATCGGTACGACCGCGGCGCAGAAAAAGCTGTTCTTCAATCTGCGCAAGCTGAAGAGGCAACTCCGCGCCATCGAGGAAGGCGACCTCCATCCCGACAACGTCAAGAAGATCGCCGACCGGCTGAGTGTGGCGGAGAAAGACGTCGTTTCGATGAACCGGCGGCTGGCGGCTGGCGATCATTCGCTCAATGCGCCGATGCGTCAGGACGGCGACGGCGAATGGATGGACTGGCTGGTCGACGAGACTCCGAGCCAGGAAACCCTGTTCGCCGAGACCGAAGAACTGACCGGACGCCGCGCCCTGCTCGCCGATGCTTTGCAGACCCTGAACGACCGCGAGCGCCACATCCTGACGGAGCGGCGCCTGAAAGAAGAGCCCCTGACCCTCGAGGACCTGAGCAAGGTCTACGAGATCAGCCGCGAGCGCGTGCGCCAAATCGAAGTCCGCGCTTTCGAAAAGCTGCAAAAGGCAATGCGCAATTCGGCGCGCGAACAACGCCTGGTGACCTAACCGGGGGCTGATCGCCCTTCGTTTTCATCCGAATAGTGTTGCCCGAGTCGTGGCGGCCAAGTCGTGGCTCCCCGTCCTGGCTCGACATCCGGGCCGATCCTGCAAAAGGCCGACGGAGCCCTCAGGCGGTTGAAACCTCGCCAGGGCTGCCGTTGCTTTCCGGTGTGTGGCCCCCGGTCCGGGCCGATCCTCCAAAAGGCGGACGGAACTCTCAGGCGGTTGAAACCTCGCTAGGTGCCTTTTTGCTTCGCGCGGCTTGGCCGGGATTGGCGGGCCCAGCCGGGGGCGGGCTCGCGCCCGTCGGCCGCCGGGCCGTTTGAGGTGCGTTCGCGCGTTTGCGGTCCTCGGCGACCTTCTTGACCTCGTTCCCCCACTCCGCGACCAGACTGCGTCGCGCCTCATGAATTTTCTGCACCCGAATGACGGCGGCGCGTTGCATCATCGCCACCCCGATGTTGGGGAGTATTGCGTTCAGGGCAAGCGCGGCGGCCGATGCCCCCAGCATGATTAACCACGGGACCGGCTCGGACAGGATCTGGAGAGCGTTATTGATGTTGTGGCCGCGTTCCCACAGCATTCCGACCACCGGGGCGACACCGGCCAGATTCATCGCCGCGAGGGTTGTGGTCGAGTGCCGGTCGCCGGACGACGCGAACAGCCAGCTTATGATGGTCGGCACCATACCCGCCACAACGATAATGATGCTGGGCAAGGAAATTACCGCGCCGATGACCACCAGGAATAGCGCCGCGTACAGCCACAGCATTTTTCCCGCGGGGCGGCGGGAGTCTTTGTTTCCGGCGGGACGGCGGGAGTCTCTTCTTCCGACTGCGCGGAGTCTGTTTCCGGTTTGCTCATCCCGCCCCCAGTCCAAAACTGACCAGCACCACCGACAACAGCAGCAGCACGATCGTCAGCGCGTTGGAGGCCTGCCCGCCGACTGCTTTGCCCTCCTTCACGACGCCTTCGGTGTTATTGCGCAACTCGTCGAGATCCGCCTGAAATTGCAGGTACCGCGCAGCGGCGGTTTGGAACATCTTGACATCGATCGAATCTTCTTGATCGGCCGTCCGCACCAACACAAGCAGATCGGCAACAATCCCCGAATCGCGCTGCGCGGCGATCTTGTCTTTCATCGCTTTGCGTTTCTGCCGGCTGTGATAGTTCTTCACCACTGGATCGAGCCGCGCGGCCAGCCACTTGGTCAGATTCGGAACGGGCTCAATCTTGAAGGCCGTCTGCAAATAGTGAAAAAGCTCCAGCGCGAGCCGCGTGTTATCGAGACCGGAGCCGGCGGCGTTGCCGAGCACGACCGCCGCCGCCTGGCTTCGTGCGGCGATAAAACCCGTGACGTGGCGATCAAGGAGTTCCGAAATCCGGCGGGAATTTTGCGCCGCCTGATCGAGCGCCGGCAGCAGCTCCGAAGGTCGCGTCACCCAGTATTTGGCCACGAACTGGCTCAGGCACGGCAGCGACGGATTGAGTTCGTAGAGGCAGCGCTCGGCACCGAACCCGAGCGAATCGCGGGCCAGCAAGTCGCCAATTTCGGCGATCCGATCGCTCAGCCCGGCTGGAAAGCCGCGCGCCCGCCGCGCCGTCATCCATTGGCCCGGAAGCCGGCCGGTCAGCAGGTCGCCCAGAGCCTTCAGCAGCATCGCGTCCTTGCGCGCGAAGGCATCGGAAAAAATCGGCCCGATTCCCGCTGGCGTCAGCGCAATGCGGCCATGGCGCAGCGGCCCCTGCGGATGTATCAGGTTCGCCACCTGGGTAATCAGATTGGCAGGGGCCGGCCCGCCCTTGGTGCCGAGTCTTGCACGCGCCACGATTTCGGAAAACCGTTGCGCCAGAGCCGTGTCCTGCAAGCCCACGCGTACCCATTCTTCGAACTCGGGCGCGCGGATGAGTGCCTGGGCCTCAACCGGGTTGCGCACGAACGCATGGACCAGTTCGAGGTCGTAGGTATAGCCACGACCGTTGAACATCAACGGTTGCACCGCACGACGCGACAGCACGACGCGCTTGGTCAGGCCGCGCCGGCCGCGCGTCCATCCGTCGATTTCATCAAGGTCCCAACGTTGCTCGGGATCGTCGGACAGGGTGCCGCGCAGAAGTTCAAGGATCGCCGGCGGAAAGCGCAGATTTCCGACCAGTGCCGTGATCGAACCTTGGGTCAGCCGCGCCACGTTCAATTCATCGTCGTCCCACTGGTCGCGCGGGTCGGTGCCGGACAGCAGCGTCAGCACGGTGACGCCGAGAGCATAGATGTCTGAGGCCATGGTCCCCGGGCCGCGCCCGGAGGGCATCGCCTGGGCGCTTTCGAGCGGTTCGTAGGCTACGGGCTGAAAAAACCCGAGCGGCACGGTGATGAAGTCGCCGAGGGTCAGGATTTCTTCCGCCTTGTCGGCGAAAAAGATGTTATCGGGTCGTAGTCCGCGGTGTGGCGTGCCGGCTTCGTCGAGGTCACGCAGTGCCGCCAGAAGTTGCGGCAGGATATCGCCAATCACGACGCGCTCGCCCAACCCTTTGCCCGCCTTTTTCAGGACCTCGGCCAGGGTCCGGCCCTGGGGTCGTTCGAGGACGATGGCGAGGCGCGACCCATCGGCGCCCTTCGGCGAAAGCACCCCATCGACGACCACCGACAACAGGTTCTTGTGCAGCCGGCCGCGCAAAGCCTCCAGCGGTTTCGACCGGTGGGGAACGCCGGGATCGCATACCAGGGCGAATAGCGCCCGTCCGGGGTCGCCCTTGTCACTGGCCGCGAAAGCAGGCGCCCGCCCCGAATCGGGCCGCGGGATGCGCTTGTCGAGGTCGATTTCGATTCGGCCCCTCAGGACCGCCATGCCCTCGCCGAAACTCTTGGCGCCCTGCGGGGACGTCTTTTCGGCGCCGGTTGGCGGAGATCCGGATGCGGCCTGTTTCGGCGCCGGGCCGGCCGCGGCGGAATCGGATGCGGCCCGTTTCGGCGCGGTGCCTACCGGGGACCCGTTGGGCCCGTAGCGTTTCGGCGCAGGGCCGCTCGGGGCCGCCGCCTTCGCCCCGTTGGCGAACGCCTTGGCAAGTTCGCGACCCTGATCCCGGTCTTCGCTCGCTTCTGCCATCCAAATGTCCTGCCAGCGAAACGCCACCCGCGGCGGCGGGGGTTGCCTAGCCCGGACACTAAAACAGAGTTTGGTTAAGGAGTGCTTACGGGCGGAGAATTCAGTCGGCGAAGGGGTTGCGCACGAGAATCGTGTCGTCGCGCTCGGGGCTGGTGGACAACAGGGCCACCGGCGCGCCGATAAGCTCTTCTATGCGGCGGATGTATTTGACCGCCTTTGCCGGCAGATCGGCCCAGCTGCGCGCGCCCCGGGTCGACTCGGCCCAGCCTTCCATGGTCTCGAATACCGGCTCGACCCGGCCTTGAGCCGCCATGCCCGCCGGCAGCCGGTGCGTGACCGCGCCGTCCAGCCGGTAGGAGGTACACACCTTCAATTCCGCCATGCCGTCGAGGACGTCGAGCTTGGTGAGCGCAATTCCGTCGATACCGCCGGTAATGACCGCCTGGCGCACCAGCACCGCGTCGAACCAGCCGCAGCGCCGCGGGCGCCCGGTC
>CAZTAK010000094.1:0-7805 GCA_964611585.1 uncultured Alphaproteobacteria bacterium | reverse complement strand
GGCACGTCAGCCTTCCGAACTAGCCAAACGTTGCTGAACGTGCACCGACCCGGATCCGGGCGGCGGTTCCGCGCCCGGAAAGACGCGAAGGTCGCGTCGGCGGCGGTGAAAGCGATAACCGCCGAGCGCGCCTTGATCGGGTTTAGATCGAGGACACAGCCGATCGCGCGAAGCAGATGATCGCCCGCTACACGATCTTCGAGGCCGATCTCACACCTTCGCCGGGTTCGGGCGCCACGTCCGGTAAGGGGTCTATTGCCGACGAACGAAGGGATCGGCCGAAGCGGCCGGTCATGGCCAACAGCAGCCCAAAAGAAAACCCTTATGGAATGCTGGCCTGCGGATTTAGAAAGCGCCGTTTCTTTACCTAGACGGCGGTGGTGGGCGCCGTCCACAGCACCAACAGCGGAAGTTCGCAGGCAATGCAGAGCCGCGATCCGCGTGGCCGGATTGGCGGCAACAGGCGTATTGTCTTGACTTGCCGGCACCGAAAGCGCCTTAATAGCGCCAGCGACATTCCCTTCAAGGTCGAGTTTTGATCGCTCGCCGGCCCTACAACTTCTTAGGGCCAGCCACGTTTCTCTCCGACATATTTGGGCGTTTCGTTAGACGGGCCACTGCCAAGGGTACGCCACGTCGGAAATGCTTGCATCATGCTTGCGCGCCCGCCGTTCCGATTTCGGGGCGGAGGGTTACGACAACTTAATCGAGAAAGAACCAAAGAATACATGACCGAATTTGCGGGCCTCGAATTGGCCCAACCCATCCTTCGCGCCATCGCGGACGAAGGCTACACCACACCTACCCCGATCCAGGAGAAGTCTATCCCGCCGCTGCTCAAGGGCCGCGACCTGCTGGGCGTCGCCCAGACCGGTACCGGCAAGACGGCCGCCTTCGCCCTGCCCCTGCTGCACCGTCTGGCGGAATGCGCCATCATGCCCCACCGCCGCCAGCCGCGCGCCCTGATCCTTGCCCCGACCCGCGAACTCGCGGCCCAGATCGAAAACAGCTTCAGGACCTACGGCCGCCATTTGCACCCGCGCTCGACGGTGGTCTACGGCGGCACCTCCATCCGTCCCCAGATCCAGACTTTGGCCCATGGCATCCACATCCTGGTCGCCACCCCGGGTCGGCTCATCGACCTGATGAACCGGGGCCATTTGCGGCTTGACGCGGTCGAGGTCTTCATCCTCGACGAGGCGGATCGCATGCTCGACATGGGCTTCATCCGCGACGTGAAGAAGATCGCCGCGGCCCTGCCCAAACGCCGCCAGACGGCCCTGTTTTCGGCCACCATGCCGAAATCGGTCCAGAGTCTGGCGGACAGTCTGCTAAGCGATCCGGTACGGGTCGAGTCCGCCCCGTCCGCAACCACCGTCGAGATGGTGGAGCAGCGGGTCCTTTTCGTGGCCAAGGACAAGAAGCGGGCGCTAATCGGCGAACTGCTGAATGACAAGGGCCTTGAGCGGGTGCTCATCTTCACGCGCACCAAGCACGGCGCCGACCGCGTCGCCCGTCACCTGGACCGCTGCGGCATCCGCTCCGACGCCATCCACGGGAACAAGGCCCAGAATGTCAGGCAGCGGGTCCTCAAGGACTTCCGTTCCGGGCGCATCCGGGCGCTGGTGGCGACCGACATCGCGGCGCGCGGCATCGACGTCGAGGGCGTGACCCACGTCATCAACTTCGAACTGCCCAACGATCCCGAAAGCTACGTACACCGCATCGGACGCACGGCGCGGGCCGGTGCGGCGGGCATCGCCATCTCGTTCTGCGACCACGACGAGCGCACCTACCTGCGCGACATCGAAAAGACCATCCGCCAAAGCGTGCCGGTGGTCGAGGATCACCCATACCACTTGGCCGAGATCGCAAACGATCCTGGACCAGCCAAGCGCGGCCCCCAGCAGAAAAAGCGCTCGGGCCACCGCGGCCGCCACCGCGCTACGCAGACGGCAGGCATGGCGGCGTAGCCCCAGCCGGAAAAAGACGATAGAGGGACGATACGGAGGATATGGAGAATAGGCGCTTCGTGCTTCGCACGTTTCTCCCAATCCTCCCGTCCCCGCTTATTCCCTGATAGGATGAACTCTCATGGAGCAGGAGGACACGATGTCCGAGTCGGATACCTCACAAATCCAAGCGTTTTCGCCCGGTAAACTGGCGCGACGAGAAAAAATCGCCGAAGCGAGGGAACGTCACAGAATCGAGTACGAGGCGATCACCACCGTTCGCAATTGTCTGGCCTGTGGGGAAGAGTTCCGCTCCGAAGGGGCGCACCACCGTTTGTGCAGCCGGTGCCGGAGCCGGCGTTGAGAACGCCAATATCATTGATGGCCGGAATGTCGCCGTTCGGCCAGGAGCCGACATCCAGTCGTCCGTGAGACATGGTCTCTCGCCGCCACGAGTCTCATGGCGCAAACGGCGGCCGGCTAGACCGAGTGCCGCGCCAGCGCGCACACCGCCGTGGTGGGAACGGGTCACAAAAGTAATTTGACCCTTTTACGACGAATTATACGATTCTCAATTCATGCAAATGCATGGACGAACCAACAATCGGTGATGCGTTGAGCGAACGGGCCTAGGTGCTCGTAGCGAAAGTTCAGCGAGACAAATCGCGGCGAAGCGGCTGTCCGAATGGACGGTAATGAACAGGGCTTCCGCCCGTCTCACTGCGGATCAACGGGGCCGTTTCCAGGAAGGCCCCGTTGGCGTTGGTTGCGGTCTTCTTCCGTTCACACGGTTGTCTCATCTCCACGCATCCGCGGCCGGCCGCAAGAGGCGTGTGAGGGCCGTAGCGGCGTGGTCGAGGAATCGTCGAGACCGCGTCACATCGCCCGCCGGTCGAGCGTCCGTCCGCGAGTTTCCCTCGGTCGCCCAAAGCCCGACGCGCGCCCGCGGAGGATCGAGGCCGCGTCCTTCGGTGTCACGTCCCCGGTCGCGGTATCGTGCCGCGTCTGCGCCTTGCCGGCGCGGACGTTGCCTTCGCGTCCGAACGTTTCTTGTTCGCATGCGTCGGTGGGCTTTTGCGCGCCGGTTTGGCCCCGGCGGCGGTTTCGCGCATAGGACCCGCGTACTCGGTTGAATGCGATGCGCGCTCGGCTTGCTGCCTTTGCCCGAGTTCGGTCGCCGACTTCTTGAGCTGTTCGACGACGTCCGAACCCCATTTCGCGGCCTCGGAAAGCGCGGTGCCCGTCCGCGACCTGATTTCGTCAAGCGCCGCATCCGAGCGTTTCGCCACGTCCCCATAGGTCGAACTGATGTGCTCGCCCCAGTCGCTCGCCGCTTCCTGCATGTGTTTCAGCGATAGATCGGAAAGGAACCGACGGTCGGCAAGCTCCTTCATGCTTTTCGAGATGTCGTCGAGTGTTTCCGCGAACTCAGACGTCAAAGAGGGCGGGCTCGACCCACCCTTGAGCGCCGATTCAGCCGCTTCGCGGAGCGTTTTGTCGGCCCACGCTCTGACGCCCACCCCATCCATCTTCGCGGCCTTCTGCACTGCTTGCCGGGTCCTTTGGGAAAAGCCTGCAAGCAGCGTTTCGCCGGCTATCGTTTTCGGACCCGTGCTTGATTTCCGCGCCGTCGCTCCAGGTTTTCGGCTCCGCCGCGGATTCTGATCTGTCGCCATGGCGTTCTTCCCTATGGAAAATTCCTTGGCGCAATATACCCCGATTTCCGGACGGTTTCTCCCGATCACGGAAGACGGTCGCACAATCGCGTGGTGGTCGCAGGTCGGTGATCAGTCGCGGAGTTTCCGCGAACAATTGCCGTAGAATCGCGACCTCGGCAGGCTGGAACGTGACGTACCGACCGGACCGCACCACCGCGGCGCCCCGATCTCGATCACCCTTGATCGGCCTTGCCGCTCAAGCCCGCAATGTGAGCCACCACTGTCCCACGGCCTCGGGCAACGCCAAAGTCTCCCATGGGTTATAAACTGACCGATGGTTCCCATCTTCGGGATGTCCGGTTAGCGCTGGAAAGCGGCCGGGCTGAGATGCGCGCCTGAACCGCCGCTGCTAGCGAGGAGCGGTCATTCCCAACGCACCTTTTGGGCTAACATAATGGGCTATCATAAACGGTGGGCCGATCCACGGAACTGCCTTGTTTGAGGTCTCCGAAGGAGGGGCGATGATGTCGTTCATAAAGTACCTTCCCGTGGCGTTTGTCCTGGCCGTTTGCACCGGGGCGCCCACAGTGGCGCAGGCGGATTACGATGCGGGGCTCAAGGCCTACGAGCAGGGCAACTATCGACGGGCCTTGAAAAAGTTCACGACTGATTCAGATGATTTTCGCGCTAATTTGGCTGCCGGACAAATGTATGAGCGCGGCCAGGGCGCGGAGAAAGACATTGATCTTGCGGCCGATCAATACGGCAGAGCACATGAGAACGCTCATGAAAAAGGGTTGGAAGATATCAAGGCCCGAGCCTTGGAGCGCATCCAGACCTTTATGGACGATGGCAACTTCACAGCCGTAGCGGAGATGGGAAACGTGTTGCTGAGGAGGAATGAGCCGGGCGACGAAGAGGCGGCGTTCAAATTGCATCAAACGGCGACTGAGGCCGGCAACCCGCCTGGCATGGTCTACTTGGCTCAAGACTACTTGGACGGTAGGGGAGTGGCGAAGGACAAGAAAGCAGCCTACTTCTGGATGAAGGCCGTGGAGAAGCATTTCGGGAAGTTTTGGTGGACTGAGTTCTTCGTCAAATACTTTCTGGAACCCGTCTACATAACGGACATGCCGGAGGACGAAAAGCTGGAAGTCGAACGCGCAGCGCAAACGTGGGTGCCGAAGAATTAGCTCCGGTGCGTTAGGCTCGGAAGGACCGGAGCACCCTATTCGGAACCCATCTCATGGGTATCATGGTTCCAGATACCGGTGCGGGAGCCGTCCACCGCGAGAAAAAATGCGGAATCCCGGCGGCCTTTGCCCGCTAACGTCGTGCGCCACCACGATGACCTCGGAATGAGGCAGTGTCGGCATGCCAGCCCCGGTTCATTTCCGCGGCGGCCCGGGCGCTCCTGACGCTGGCCGCTGGGGCGCTTCATCTTCCGTGAGGTACCCGTCGCGGTTTTTGTCGTGCAAATCGAAGCGGTCCGGCGGGCCGTCAAACTCGGCCCTGGAAACCTTGCCGTCGCCGTCCCGGTCGAGCCGCTGGACAAATCCTGGGCCAGCAGATGAGGGCTGGGACGTGGCGCCGGGCTACCGCGGCGTACCGGACGGCGGGCTCCGGCCCACACCCGTGCCGCCATCGTGCTGCACCACATTTACCCGGTAGGGGTAGTGGCTTCGGTCCTCGCCAGGGGCCCCGGTGCGCGGGGACGACTCACCGCCCCGGACGGCGCGCGCGTAATTGCGTGCCCGGAACGCGTCGCCTTGCGGCGCGCGGCTGCCGATGCTGGGGGAACCGGTCTTCGGATCGCTGCGCTGGGCACCGGCGCCGTGCACGTCCATGACGCGGCCGCGCATCTTGCCGATCGCCCGGCCGAACGCGATGTAGGCCGCGTGCGATCCGGCCTTGGGGCCGTCCAGGTGCGTGGTCGAGGTCCAGAAGTATGGATAGTCCTTCACCCCCGCCTCGTTGATGATGGCGGTCGTGCGGAAGACCGGATCGATGGCGGGTGAACCGGTGGTGTCGGGCGAGCGCGAGTAGTCGACCAGGTACTGGAGCTCCTTCGCGTTGGGGAGCCTCCAGTCGTCGTAGCCCGCGTGCACGAGGCTCTCCGCGTAGACAAGCGCCTCTTCCCAGGTCACGGGCTTGCCGCCGTCGGCCCGCATCCACATCAGTCCCGTGCTGCGATCCATGACCGTCCCGTCGCCGTTGTCCACGAAGTCGTTGGTGCCCAAGCGCTGGCCCCGAACGTAGCGGACGTAGAAGCGCTTTTCGGTCCTGCTCCCCGGGCGCCGGTAACCGTAGCCCTTGATCCTGCCGTCGGCGAAGTTGACACCGAATAAGGTCTCGTCGCCCTCCATGGTCTTGCTGACGTATTTGGTGCCGGAAAGCCACTGGGCGTCGATGTATCGCTCGCCGGCGCCGGTGTTGCCGTAGGCGAAGTCGAAATAGTCCGTGTTGATAAAGGGAATGGCGTTGTCCGGGGCCTCGTCGGATACGCCGCCGCGGCCGAAACCGGTGTAGCCGCGAAAGTCGATCAGGGAATAGAGTTCCTTGATGTCGGGCACGCGCCAATCGGTTTGTCCGCCGAGGCGCATCTCGCGCGCGATCCTCTCGGCCTCGACCAAGCTCACTTTGTTGCGTTCGACGGCTTTGGACCACATCAGGCCGGTGTTGAGGTCGGTAACCGTGTCGTCGCCGTTGTCGCGATAGGATGGGGCCTTGCCCGCATACTGGGCGTCCTGGCCGAAGAAGGTTTCACCGGGGCGCGGGCAGGCGATGGCCCGGACCACGTCGTAGCACGCGGTCTGTCCGGTGTCGTTAAGGGTCCAGGTCGCGGCAGGGGTGCCGCCCGCCGCGGCCGCCGTGTCTTGGCCTCTGGGTCCGCCCCGTTGCGCGGTCAGGGTCATGCCGTCGGCGGCCAACTCGAACGCGCCCGAGAATATCCTCCCGACGCGGGCGCGGACCGCATCCATGTCGACATCGGCGACTCCGACATGGGTCAGGACCAAATTCCCGACGCCGGCGCGCGCCGCCATCTCCGCGACCTCTTCAAGGGTCGCATGGGCCCGCTCGCGCTGCGGTCCGGGGGTGCCGCGGGATGGTTCCTCGCGCCCCGGCTTGGCACCGCCGGCGGGCTCCTGCGGGCGTGGCCGGCCGGACTGCACCGGCGCCGCCCGATCGCCTCGGCCGGTGCGCTGTTGCGCTGTGGCGCGGTCCCCGCCGCTGGGCAACCCCCCCGAATCGACGACCAGGATGTCCGCTCCTTTGGCCAGGGCGATCAGGTCTTCCGAGAACGTCAGGTCGCCCGACACGACGATGCTGCCGGCGGCGGAATCGAAGCGGTAGGCGACGGTATGAATCGAGTGCGGCACCCGGGCCGTGCGCACGGCGAGGCCGTCCAGGGAAAGGGTTTCGCCGCCGTCGATGTCGCGGACATCCACCTCATTCAGGCGCGCAGGCGACTGGCCGGTACGCCCCGCGCGGTAGGCGATGTCCTCGGCATAGAAGTCGAGGAGAAACCGCGTGTAGCGACTGGTTCCCGGCGGACCGACGATCTTCGCCGCACCGCCACGCACCCGCGATTCGACGAGAAGGGCGGCGAGTTCGGCGTCATGGTCGATGTGATGGTGGGTAAAGAGAAATGCGCTCAGCTGGCCGAGGTCGACGCCTTCCTCGTGGAGCCGCCGTTCCGTGCCCAGGCCCATGTCGACGAGCAGGTTGGCACGGCCATATCGGACAAAGACGCTTGGGCGCGACCGGGTCGGATCGAAGCGCGGTGCCCCGGACCCGAGGATCATGACGGAAAGGGCCCCCGGCCGGGCCGACGGGTCGCCGAACGGGCCAGGAGACGCCGCCTGCGCCGGCGCGGCGACCCGAAGGACGAGCGCCCCGGCGACGAGGCAGGCCAGAACCGATCTTCGCATTCCTCTTTCCCTGGTTGCCCGGCCGCGAATTCCGGGAAATTCTATCATGGCAGTCGCGGCGCGGCAGTGCGCGCCACCACCAAGCGCCAATCGGTTTGTCCGCCGAGGCGCCTCTCCCGCGCGATCCTCTCGGCCTCGGCCAAGCTCACCTTGTTGAGTTCGACGGCTTTGGACCACATCAGGCAGGTCGTCAGGTCGGTGACCGTGCCGTCGCCGTTGTCGCGATAGGATGGGGCCTTGCCCGCATACTGGGCGTCCTGGCC
>CAZTAK010000093.1:0-7834 GCA_964611585.1 uncultured Alphaproteobacteria bacterium | reverse complement strand
GCAGTGTCGACCTATGGGCTGGCAGGTGCTTGCCAGTGGTCGGGTGTGCGGCCAAAAGCCCGCCATTGCTGTGGGTCTTGAAAGGTGCGCGACTGGTTTCACTCAATGCTCCTTCGGGCTCTAATGAACTATCGATTAAGGCGTACCTCGGCTCAGTGACGTGGTGGCGCAGTAGGATCGTCGCCACTGCACCCCGGGGTAACCAGTACTGGGCTGTCGACCCACGATTGGGTGACGCGTTGTTTTTCACGCTACCAGATGTCTGCGGGCTTGCGGTCGGGGGAGAGGATCTTTGGATTTCCTCAGGACATGGTGTACTTGGAATTCCAGGTAGGACCATAACTACCAGCTGGGCATTCGATAATTATATGGCAGGTGGCTGATGCAGGTCCGGGCCGCCCGCCGGCGAACCGACTCCGGAATATCACGCCAACCGATGTTGGCTGCCCAATTGGTCAGGCGTTCGAGGGCCGCGGCGACATCATCCTATTTCGGGGTCATTATCAACGCTCCTAGGGCGCGTGGAGACCGGCATAGAGGTCGGGGCGGCGGTCGCGCCACCAGGGAAGACTGCGCTGCGCCTCGACGATATCGTCGAGGTCAAGGGTTGCGACCAACAACACGGGTTCGTCGCGACCGGCTTCCGCGACGATCTCCGCGCCCACCGGGTTGACGATCATGCTCTGGCCGATATGACGGCGCCCGTTCTCGTCGCCGCAGCGGTTCGCAACGACCACGAACACGCCGTTTTCATAGGCCCGGCATTGCAACGGCAACGCCCAGGTGTTGTCGCGCAGCGTGGTCTCACCATAGGTCGCGGCACAGACCGGCATGAAGATGATTTCCGCCCCCTGCAACGCCAGCGCCCGCGATCCTTCCGGGAACTTTCGGTCGTAACAGATCTGTATGCCGAAGCGCAGGCCGTCCATTTCAAAGATCGGCAGCTCGTTGCCCGGCGAGAAATACATCTTCTCGTAGCTGCCGGTGCCACCCGCGCGGTTCGACGGCAGAACCGCCGGCAGATGAGTCTTGCGATAGGTACCGAGATGCCGTCCGTCTCGATCGAAAATGGCGGACGAGTTGTAGAAGTAACTGCCGGCGCGTTCACCATAACCGAAGATGACGGCGATACCTTTTTCGCGCGCAAGATCGAGAAACGGGTCGGTGAGCGAGCTGGGCAGTTCCATGAAGAACTGCGCGTAGTCCGGACGCAATTGCGCCGGGAAAAACGGCGTCAGAAACACTTCGGGAAAACATATGATTTCAACGCCCTTGGCGGCGGCTTCCTCGATCATAGCGCAGGCGGCATCGGCCGCCGGCCGCATGTCCTCGCTCAAAACCGGTCCGGTCTGCGCCGCCGCGACGGTGATTTGTTTGCCCATGACGCCCACTCCCGATAGAGTTTCCCAGCATGAAGTCTAAGCCGCGCCGGGCCTAGCGGGCAAGTGCCACACTCTTATGCTCAAGGAAGAGGCGACGACATGCGCATGCAGTGGCCGAACCTCGACCAGGGCAAGGTGCTGGCCAGCATCGAGCGGCTCGGCCGAATCGTCGCCTCGATCAACTGAACGCGACGGCTCGATTATCGATCTAGCGGCCGCCACAGGTATTGGCCGTGCCCGGCCGGGCCTACCAGCTTGCCGTCCTGCATCACCACGGCGCCGCGCACCATGCTCATCACCGGCCAGCCCTTGAGCGTCCAGCCGTCATAGGGGCTGTAGTCGGCGTGGGACAACAGGTCCCGCCAGTGCACTTCACGCTCGAGATCGAGATCGACGATGGTCAGATCAGCGTCGTAACCGGGGGCGATGAATCCCTTGCGCTTGTCGATGGCGAAGATTTCGGCCGGCCGGCTGCCGCAGATCTGCGCGATGCGCCGCAGGCCGAGGCCGCGTTTATGATACCCCTCGCTCAACAGCACTGGCAGAATTGTCGCGGCGCCGGGGAATCCTTGCGAGGCCTGCCAGATATTCTTCTCCTTGTTCGCGCGCCGGCGTGGCACATGGTCCGAACCGACGGTGTCGATAGTGCCGTCGGCGAGCGCCGCCCACGTCGCCTCGACGTCTTCCGGACTGCGCAGGGGCGGGTTGGCCTTGTCCAGGCTGCTCCTGTCGGAATCCCAGTCATGGGTCAGATAATGCGGGCACGTTTCAACTAGGACCCGGCCGTAGCGCCGGCGGAACCGCCGTACTTCCTCGAAACCATCGGCGCAGCTGACATGCGGGAAATACACGTGCGCACCCAGATGTTCGGCGAAATGCATGGCCCGCACCATGTTCTCGGATTCGGTAAAGGTCGGCTTCGATTGGCAATACGCCTTGAGCCCATCGCGGCCCGCTTCGATGAACTGGGCCTTGATGCGGTTGACCACCTCGATATTTTCCGGATGAGTGACGATCACCACATGCTCGTGACCGGCCGCGGTTTGCATCAGGTCATACATGAAGCCGTCATCGGTGCCGGCGAGGCCCATGTAGCGGCCTTCTTCGCCCTTGAAATTCATGAAGTGCTTGAACGATGTGACGCCGAAGTCGCGGACATAGCGATCGAACTCGTCAAGATGCGTCTCGGTCGCAATCGAGCAATGGAAGGCGAAGTCGATATGGGCGCGCGCCGCGCAGTCCTCGACCGCCTGTTGGAATATCTCGCTGTAAGGATCGCTGCTCAGTAAATAAGCGATGGTCGAGGTCAGCCCGCCGATCGCCGCCGAAGCGGTTTCTGTGCGAAATTCCTCGATTGGTTCGGCAAAACCGAAATGCAGATGCGGGTCTATTAGGCCGGGAAAAACGTGGCGGCCCGAAGCATCGATGCTCTCGCGCGCCGGACCGGTCGCCTCCCCTGGATCTAGAATAGCGGCGATGCGGCCGTCTCGGATAGCGATATCGGCAAGCGCTTCGCGTTCGGGAAATACGACGGTGCCACCCCTGACGACGCAATCTAGTTCCATAACGTCAGTTCCTCCTGTCGATTAGTATTATGAGCTAGGAGCCTATCCGCGCAAGACCCCAAGCGACTCCGCGACGATAGCCCGGTCGAGATCGCGGGTGATGAAGACCAGCCGGGCGCGTGAGTCGCCGCCGGGCCAGCCCTCAATCCGGATCGGCTCGCCGAAGACATGCTGCACCGCTTGCACTACATAGGGCCGCGCCCGATCGCCTAGTCGCATCAGCCCCTTGACCCGAAGCAGCTTATCGCCCGGATAGTGACGCATAGCCGCAGTCCACGCGGCGTAACCGGCCCAACTGACCGCAAAATCGAAATAGGCGCAATAGGCGCGAATGCGGTCGTCGTGGCGGTTGCCATCGTGGGCGCGTGAACCACCGTGCTCATGTTGGACCGCCGCATAGGCCCCGTCACGCAGCCAGCGGAGCGCCTCGGCGGGCTTGGCCGACCGGTCGAATAGCCCGATATCGATCACGTCTTTCACCGCCACCTGGCCATCGGCGATCTCGCGCGTCCGCGCCGCCGGGTTGAGTACGGCCAACCGCTCGACGAGCGTATCGAGGCGCGGGCGCGGCGCAACATCGATCTTGGTGACCAGGAGCCGGTCGGCGACCGCCGCCTGCTTGACCGCTTCGCCATGTGTGTCGAGTTGCCCCAGCCCGTTCATGCCGTCGATGGTGGCGACGATGCCGTCGACCACGTAATGCCGAGCGACGAATTTGTCGGTCAACAGCGTGTGCAGGATCGGCGCCGGATCGGCGAGGCCCGTGGTTTCGATCGCGACACGCCGGAAGGCCGGCAGTTCGCCGCGCACGCGCCGGAACCAGAGGTTCGACAGCGTCTCGCCCAGGCTGTTGGCGATCGTGCAGCACAGGCAGCCGGAATCGAGCAGCACGACTTCCTCCTCGCCTTGCTCGACGAGCAAATGATCGAGGCCAATCTCGCCAAACTCATTGACGATCACCGCCGTGTCCGCCATGTCCGGTTGGTCGAGAAGATGCTTGAGCAGCGTCGTCTTGCCGCTGCCGAGAAATCCGGTCAGCAGCGTAATCGGGATATGGATATCCTTCCCGGAGCTCAATGTTCGGTCTCCCTGCCGCCTATGCGGCGCACCGTGATCCAGCATTTTACTCTATTGGGATGATGGTTTCCGGGGCTGGCGGGCGGTAGCCCAAAGCACTGTGTGGTCTGATGGTGTTGTAGTGTCTCCGCCATTGTTCGATGATGATTTGAGCCTCTTTGAGGGTATAGAGACCCCCCATTGAGCAGTTCGTCCCTGAAGCGGGCATAGGCGCGCTTCCAACACGCCGCGAATTCGAAATACTGATTAAATTCTAATTCGTAAGAATCGCTGAGAAATTCACCGTCAACCAGTAAGAGCGGCATGCGGCGAACATTGTCGTCGAAGCCGCGCTTGACGGTGGCCTTGTCACAGTTGGAAATTCGGTCTAAGAGAGCGTTCCTCAGCGACGTTGAACTCGCGCCGTTTGGATCGTCCCCAGTTACGCCCACGGCCTCCTTACTCCCCGCTCACCAGGTCACCGTAGAGATCGGGCCGGCGGTCGCGCCACCAGGGGAATTTCTTGCGCGCCACCGGCACCTGGTCGATATCGATCGTATGGACCAGCAGCTCAGTTTTGACGTCGCCGGCCTCGGCCAGGATCGCGCCGCGCGGGCTGACCACCATGCTGCGGCCGATATGGTGGCGCAGGCCCTCGTCGCCGACCCGGTTAACCGCCACCACATAGGCGCCGTTCTCGAAGGCGCGCATCCGGAGCGGCAGGTCCCATAGCGATTGCCGGTGTTCGGTGTCGCCATAGGTTGAATAACAGATCGGCATGAACAGCACCTCGGCACCGCGCCGGGCCAGCACGCGGCTCGGCTCCGGATACAGCCGGTCGTTGCAGATTTGGATGCCGATGCGCACGCCGCACACATCGAACACTGGCAGATCGTCGCCCGGCGTGAAATAGAATTTTTCGAAGCTGCCGGTGCCGCCCTGCAATTCGGTCGGAAAATAGGCAGGGATGTGGGTCTTGCGGTAGGTGCCGACCGTCCGGCCCTCGGCGTCGAGCACCAGGGCCGCGTTGTAGTAGCTACTCTGGGTCTTCTCCCCGAACGGAAATATCATGGCGAGGCCGCGCGCCTTCGCCGCTTCGAAGATCGGGTCGATCCGGGGATCGGGCAGATGCAGGAAATAACGGTCGAAATCCTCTTCCAGCCGGTTGGGGAAGAACGGCGCCAGAAACAGCTCGCCGAAACAGAGCAGATCAGCGCCGGCGTCGGCCGCCCGCTCGATCAATCGGCAGGCCTCGATCACACCGTCGCTCGGATCGTCGCCCGGCACCGGCCCTGTCTGAGCCAGCGCCACCGTCATTTCGCGTCCCATGATCTGTCTCCGGATTATTTACCTGTGCGCAATGGTCCCGCACAAAGGATCATCAATAAAGACCCATGCTGTGTAAAGGCGATTTCGATTTTCGTGGTGCCAGGAGACGCAGAACCGTATCCCGGGCGGCATGATCCGGCGCCGCCGGAATTGCCAATGCAACCTCCTCGACGCCGATATCGCGCAGCGCGTCGAGTTGCGTCGCCACAGCCTGGGGTGTGCCGGCAAAGGCGAAGCGCGGCACCAGGTCGTCGGGAATCAGCGCCGCGAAATCGGCGTCCGCGGCGCCATGTTGGGCGTAGTCGTAGCGTTCCCGCACTCGGGCGGCGATGGCGCGGGTCGTTGCATCGACGAGCCCCGGGATATCGCGCAGGATTGCCCGCGCGACATTGTATTTGACCGCTGCTATGGATTCCTCGGAACAATCGTCGGAAGCATGACAGGCGGCCCACACCACGCGTTGTACCGCGCCCGGATCGCGGCCCGTTTCCACCGCTCCCGCCGCGACCAATTCGCTCGCGGCCTGGATCAGGTCCGGCGCCACGCCGTTCATTAGGATGACCCCATCGGCAATTTGTCCCGCAAGGCGAAGCATGCGCGGTCCTGTCGCTGCGATATAGAGGGGAATATCGAAGCCGCCGGCGAATGTGATTTGGGCGCTTCGATCGTCGGGGAAATCGATTCGTCGGCCTTGCAGGAGATCGCGCAACTCGGTCACCGTCCGCGCCAGTCTATCGATCGTCGCGGGCTTTAGCCCCATGGTTCTAAGCGAACTGTCTCCGATGCTGATGCCCACGACCGCGCGGCCGTCCGACAGTTCCGCCAGGGTGCAGAATGCGCTCGCCGTGACGGTCGGATGACGGGTGAGCGGATTGGTTACCGCGGTGGCCAGACGGATCGTCTGGGTCCACGCGGCCAAGGCACCCAGAATGGTGTGAGGCTCGCGCCACATCAGATGGGAGTCCGCGAGCCAGACGCCGTGATATCCAAGCGCCTCCGCCAGCACGCCGGTGCGCACCACGTCGCCCGCCGCGACGTCGGGGTAAAGGCCTAAGCTGACACGCATCGATTCCACCTTCCAGGGCCTGCTGGCTTAGCGGTTGAGCGGACAGAACCGACATTTCTTGGATAACCTTCGAATTCATGGCGATGGTAGTCAAAAGGCATCCTAATGGCAACGCTGACGCTCGGAGCCAGCGTTCATCCGAGGAATGTTGGCGTCTTTCAAGGAGCAGTTGGTGCCAGATGAGCATACCGTTCCGTCTGGGTAATGCTCTTGTGACCCAGCAATCGACTGACCTCTAACAGCGGTACGCCTTCAGGAATTCCGAATCGGGATCCAATCCCAAGCCCGGTCCCGTTGGCAAAGTCACTTCTCCCTTTTCCGTCAGCGCATTTTCTCCGAAAGGATAGGCCTCCAGGGCGAAGTACGGTTGTTCCATGAGGGGATTGTCGGGGCAAGCCGCTGCCATATGCAAAGACGCCAGATAGCCCGGACCGTAGTAAAACGAATGGGGTGCATAAACAGCGCCGGCCTCGCGGGCGTAGGAGATCACCTTAACCGTTTCGGTAATGCCTCCAATTTTGATCACACTGGGCTGCAGATAAGTAGCGCCTCCGATTTTCCGTATATGACGGAAATCCAGCGCGCTAATACAATTCTCGCCTCCAGCTAAAGGAATAGACGTCTTTTGCGCCAGTTCGCCAAGACTCCAGTAATCCTCCACTGGCCAAATAGGCTCTTCTAGCCAAAACAGGTCAAACGCTTCCATTTGGGGCGCTACTTCTATCGCCTCCGCGGCGCTCCAAGGATAGGTCGCTGCCGGATCGAGTCGAATACTGACCGAATCGCCAACCGCTTCCCGGGCAGCACGCACCGGTTCGATCGCTTCCTCATGCAGCTTAATGTCTCGGTACCCTCGTTCCACCGCTTCTTTGGCTTTTTCCGCCGTACGTTCTGCATCGCCATAAAAAATCAAGCTAGCGTACGCACCCAGCTTAGTTTTTTCCGTCCCGCCAAGCTGAACGCTCAGAGGCTGACCCATTGCCTTACCCTTTAAATCCCAAAGGGCAATGTCGAGCGCAGACACAGCATAGGTAAATAGCCCTTGACGCGTATTTCCGTGCGACTTCAGAAGGCGCTCCATCCAATCGCTTGTTTCCGAGGCATCCTGTCCGATACACATGGGAGCTACTGCATGGTCGATGACCCATCGAGTGGCTTCCACCAACTTCATGCTCCACGCCTGGCCCCATCCCGACTGACCCTCGTCGGTATCGATTCGAAGATACAGCAAGTCGCAAAACTCGCCCCGCAACTCCGGCTCGTCGTAAGGCACTCTCAGGTGGAAGGATTCAAAGTTAGTAATCTTCATCTTAAAGTAAAGAAGTTGGGTTAACAGTACACATTCAGGTTAACGATGAGCTAAAACTCTCTCTTAATTCAGGCCACTTCGTGTCCAAAAGATTCTGACGACGTACACGCCTGCCATCTGTCCGAAC
>CAZTAK010000092.1:0-8234 GCA_964611585.1 uncultured Alphaproteobacteria bacterium | reverse complement strand
TTGGAGCATTTCTAATTGTCGACACGACACGACCCGGCGCGGTTCGCCGATCTGCTGGCCCCCTCCCCGGGGCATCTGGCAATACGCAGCGCCGATCCGATTTCGTCCTGCAAGCATCGAGGGGAGCCACGCTCATGACCGCCACGACGCAGAACTACCCGCTGTTCGAACCCCAGCAGAAGTATCCCGGGGCCTTCTGTACCCCCGAGGACATCGCCATCGCCGAGACGGTGCGCAGTTTCGTGAGCCGCGAGGTGATGCCCCGGCGCGACGACTTGGAGGGCGGCTTTCACCGCGACGAGGAACGTGCCCTCGACGCGTTGCACCACCTCTACCGCGCCTGCGGCGAACTCGGCATCACGAAAATGAGCGTGCCGGAAGCCATGGGCGGCGTGAACGCCAGCGCCTCCGCCAGGATGATCGTTCTCGATGAGCTGTCCCGAGGCGACATCGGTCTTGCCAACATGGTGGCCAAGATGGCGTGGGTGTCATCGATCATGCTGGCGTGCCGGCGCGAAGACCTGATGAAGGAGTTCGCCCCGCAAATCGTCGCCGATCCTCCCTACGCGGCCTGCGTGGCGATCAGTGAACCGAGCGGCGGCGCCAACATCGAGGACCCGGCCTTCAAATTCAAGACGCTGCGCACCATAGCCAAGCCGGATGGTGACGATTACGTCATCAACGGCCACAAGATCTGGCCCGGACCCGCCGGCCCGGCCGACCATTTCAAGAGCAAGGACCTCGCGGGTCACATGGGCTACTGGACGGTGGCGACCGTGGACCCGGAAGCCGGTGACCAGGGCGTGGGCGTCTTCTGGGTGCCGCCGGACGCTCCGGGGCTCACCTTCTCCAAGCCCATCGAGAAAATGGGGATGAGCTGGACGGACGAGAACGCCGAGCTCTGGTACGACAACGTGCGCATCAATAAGCGTTACCGCATCGACACGGAGCCCGGCCAGGCCGCCCAGGTGCTGCAAGGCTACGTCATCGGCTACGGGCGCCTATCCGGCGGGCCGTGCCTGACGGGGCTCGCCGAAGGCGTGCTGGAGACAGCGCTCGACTGGACGGCGGATCGATATATCGCCGGCGTACCGGTGCGAGAGCACTCCGCGTTCGCCATGGCCTTCGGCGACTTGTGGCGGCTCATCGACATTTCCCGGCAGTACTACCTCAGCGTCACATGGCAGGCCGGCAGCCGCAAACACGGCCGGCCCTGGTCTCCGGAGATGATGGCCAAGTTCTCCGCCGCCCGCTCCTTCGCGGCCGATGCGGCGGACAAGATTACCAAGACCGCCATGGAGTTCATGGGCGCCTACGGCTACACGTTTGGCAACCAGGTCGAAAAATATGCCCGGGATTACCCCATCGTCAAACTATGGCTGGGCGGCGCCCAGCGTGACCGCCTGGAGATCGCCCGCGGCCTCTACGGTGCGTCAGGCTGGCAGCTTCCCGAAGAAGAGGAGTGACGCTGGTGGCCGAAGCGAAAAGCGAACCCGGCGCCGGCGACGCGCCGGTATTGGTAGAGCGCCAGGACTACTGGGCTCGGGTCACCGTCAACCGGCCGCGCATGAGCAACGCCGCCGACATGGCCACGTGGCGGTTGTTCGGCGATGAAGTGGCCCGGCTCGCGGACGATCCCGATATCCGAGTGCTGTTCGTCACCGGCGCCGGCGAGCGAGCCTTCATGGCCGGGGCCGACGTGACGGAGTTTCCGAAGGTCCTCGAAAGCCGGGACAACATCGCGGCATACCTGGGCATGGTGTCCCGGGCCTGCGACCAGCTGGAGGCCCTCGACGTCCCGGTGATCGCCGAGATCAACGGCCCGGCCATCGGCGGCGGGCTGGAGCTGGCCTGCGCCTGCGATTACCGGATTGCCGTGGAGGGGAGCAAGTTCGGCGTGCCCAGCGCCGACTTCGGGCTCGGGATAGCCTACGCGGACATCGCCCGCTTCTTGGCGATCGTGGGTGTCACGCGCACCCGGGAGATGCTGCTATTCAGCCGGATGTACGACGCGGCCGAGGCGCTGGCCATGGGCCTCGTGAACGAGGTGGTGCCCCGGGACCAGCTTTTCGTGCGCTCCACCGAGCTCGGGGAGACCGTCGCCAGGAAGGCGCCACTCTCCATTCGCAGCGCAAAAAAAGTGCTCTTGTCCGTGGTGCACGCCCGAGAGCCGTACTACGATGAAGCCATCGAATCGATCTTTGTGGCCTGGCAGAGCGCGGAAATGAAACGGCGGGTGAACGCGCGGCTAAAGCGCGACTGACTGGCCGCGCAGCCAACGGAAACCTCGTCAAGCACATGACGGCCGGAGCATGACCAGCGAACTCGACGCGACCGGGCTCAGATGTCCCTTGCCGGTGCTCAGGGCGAAGAAGCGGCTCAAGGACGTCCCGCCCGGCGGCACGCTCCGCGTCCTCGCCACCGACCCGGACGCGGTCAAGGACTTCGAGGCGTTCTGCGCCGAGACCGCGAATGAGTTGCTCGACTGGTCGAGGGACGGCGAGGTGCTCACCATCATGATCCAAAAGCCGGCCTAGCCGGGTCCGGCCCCGTCCGGCTTCCGATCCCGACCTCTGTCGCCTCGTTCTCGCGCCCGATTTCCGCTCGCCGCCCCGGTGGACCGGGTTTCGGCCGTGCGCTATATCACAGGCAACGAATTCATATTCAGGACGGTGGGAAAGATGGAGACCTATCAGCTCTATATCGACGGCGCGTTCAGCGATGCCGAAGGCGGCGCGACAGCGCCGACGATCAACCCCTACAACGGCGAGCCGGTCGCCGACATTCCGGTGGCCAGCGTGGCCGATGCCGAGCGCGCCATCGCCGCCGCCCGCAAGGCCTTCGACGAGGGTCCGTGGCCGTCGATGCCGGGCGCCGAGCGGGGCGAGCTGATCGGCAAGCTGTCGGCGATCATGAAGGAGCGCTCGAAGGAGCTCGCGGCAAATGAATCGCGCGATTCGGGCGGCACCATCGTCAAATGCGGGGCCGACGCCTATCTCGCCCAGCGCCAGATGGCCTATTTCGGCCAGATGGCCGCCAACTACAACGCCGAGGCCAAGGAGATCGAGGGCATGTCCCGCGAGGGCCGGTCGTATAACTACACGATCCGCGAGCCGATCGGCGTCTGCGCCTCCATCATCCCGTGGAATTTTCCTCTGTTGATGGCGGTCTGGAAGCTCGGGCCGGCGCTGGCGACGGGCAACACCATCATCCTGAAACCCGCTTCGGACACGCCGCTGAACGCGCTCGAGCTCGCCCGCATCGTCGACGAGATCGGCTTTCCGCCGGGCGTCGTCAACATCATATCGGGCCCCGGTGGGGTGATCGGCGAGGTGCTGACGACGAGCCCGCTGGTCGACAAGGTGGCGTTCACCGGCTCCACCGAGGTCGGCCGCGACATTATGTCCAAGGCCGCCGGCACCTTGAAGAAGGTGACCCTCGAATGCGGCGGCAAGTCGGCCAACATCGTGTTGCACGACGCCAACTGGGACATCGCCATCGACGGCTCGATCTTCGCCTCGTTCTACCACCAGGGCCAGGTCTGCGAGTCGGGAACGCGGCTCCTGCTGCCCAAGGACCAGCTCGACGACTTCGTCGCCGAGATGGTGCGAAAGCTCGAATCGCTGCCGATGGGCGATCCGCTCGATCCGGCAACCAAGGTCGGGCCCGTGGTCTCCGAGCGCCAGATGCAGACCGTGCTCGACTACATCGAGATCGGCAAGGGCGAGGGGGCGGTGCTCGCCTGTGGCGGCGAGCGCGCGACCGACGGCGACCTCGCCAACGGCTATTTCGTCAAGCCGACCATTTTCACCGGCGTCACCAACGACATGCGGATCGCGCAAGAGGAGATCTTCGGCCCCGTGCTGTGCGTCATGGCCTACGAGTCGGACGACGAGGCGGTCGCCATCGCCAACGATTCGATCTTCGGCCTCGGCGGCGGCGTGTGGTCCGAGGACATCGACCACGCGAAACAGGTGGCGGCGCGCATGCGGACCGGCACGGTGTGGATCAACGACTGGCACCTGTTGTCCGAACGCATGCCGTTCGGCGGCTACAAGCAGTCCGGCGTCGGCCGCGAGTTCGGCGAGGAAGGCCTCAACGAATACACCGAGGTCAAGTCGCTCCACGTCGACGACGCCAAGACCCGCGACAAAAAGCCGTGGTACGACATGCTGGTGCCGCGCGAGGACGCGGGGGCTTAGGCTGGGGTTTCGCGCCGGTTGCGGACCGTTCACAAGAACAAGAATGCGATATTGCCGCCTTGAAATTTCAATAAAGTTTAGTGACGCCTTTATCATTGCTTGGCATGGCCGCGAGCAACCGTCTCGCAACGGACCAAGACCTAGTCTCGCGTCTCTCACCGCAGAGGCCGCCCCGACGGGTGGGAGACCGCAGCGATCGAACACCGGGGCTCCGATGACCACCCCGCCGCCGCGGGGCGTCGCCCCTGCCCCCCTTATGCGGGACTGTGAATACGAAGACGCCCAACCCGCTCAGCCGCACCAGCGCCAAAAACCGGGGTGCAGGGGCGGAGCCCCTGCGGCGGCGAGGTAGTTGCGACCGCACTACCGTCAGAACGCTGCGGTCTGCCATCGGTCCGATCGGTCACGGCCATCGACAACGCGGGCCCTACCGGCAAACAACGTCTAGGCGGCGGCTCGCGTCCATGGTGAGCAAATACTTTGACTGCAACGCGACACGGCATGCCGCTTTCCAAATACGGCAATGCAAGACTCGACCCCGAGCCATCTGCACAAGGGCCATTTACGCTGCCCTAGGACAGCTACTGGAGGGAAATCCAGCCGTCCATTCTCGATCCCCGGGTTTCGCGACGCACCGGTCCCGCAGGCATGGGATCACGGGTATGGGGTCGCCAAGCCTTGATGGACACCCTCATCATTCGCGATTAGAATTTCGCGCTAAAAGAGCATCCGACAAAGGGAGGGTCACGAGGATGACGGATCAATGGGTATTCAAGAGCGAAACGTATGATAACTGCAATTGCGCTGTGAATTGCGGCTGCCAGTTCAACTTGCCTAGTACGTACGGCTTTTGTCAGTCGGCCTTCGTCGGCACCGTCGTCGAAGGTCACTTCAACAATACGCCGCTCGCGGGCCTGAACTGGGCGGGCCTTTTCAGGTGGCCCGGCGAAATCGCGGACGGAAACGGCAAGCGTCAGATCGTTATCGACGAGCGTGCGAACCAAGCTCAACGGACCGCTCTCGAAACAATTGTCTCCGGCGAGGCATGCGCCCCCTTGAGCAGTTTTTTCTCCGTCTTCGCGTCCACATGCTCGGAATTTTGCGAGACACTGTTCCTGCCGATTGATCTCGAGGCGAACTTCGAGCTCAGAACCGCGAGGGTCGACATACCGGGCGTCGTGAAGAGCAGCGGCAGACCGATTATCAACGAGTTCAACGGTCAACCTTTCCACATCGCGCTGGCACGCCCGAGTGGCAGTTTCGAATTTACCTACGCAGAAATCGGACTAGGCACGACGTCGGTGACGGGTGAGATGGAGATGGCGTTCGAAGATTCGTGGGCGCATTACTGCGTTCACCACTTCAATCAGGATGGGTTGATCCGCGCCGCGTGATGGCTCAGCCGAGCTCGAAGCGAACATCCATCGGACCGCTATCCGGAGAGGGTGCCGCTCAGGGTTCCAAGTCGGTGTCGTGTATGGTGTCTCTTCGCTGCTTCTCGTCCAGCATGAGAATCATGCGCGACAAACTGGCGGGGTCGAGGTTGGACCAGCCTGCCGAGATCCGGCCGTCCTTCCACAATACGGCGGCCACAACGCCCACGATCTCGCCGACGTTTTCCAAGCCACTCTCGAATATCTCGGCCGGCGTTGTGCCATGAAGGCTCTCGATCTTTGCCATGGTGGTTCTCCTCCCAAATATTCAAACACGCCGAACCGCATACTAGCGCACCGCATCGGCACGGCGCGCCATGACCGCCCTCGCTTGGCAACGCCGCCTGGCACCGCTTCGGCCGCGTCTTGTTTTCATGCCCCGGCCCTTGGCGTTCCGAATCAATCATGTCTCCCAATACCACGCGGGGCCAACGTTGCTTCCCATGTTGCTACCCGCGCGGCAATCACGTTACCGGTGCCGCGCCACTCGCCTTCCAAGACCGTGGCGCTGGCCTCCGCTACGAGAATTCGTCCGCCGTAGTCGGCCATCTGGGCTCTGATCTTCGAGCCGTACTCCGCCCACGCATCTGGTTCCGTGACCTCAAGCTGGTTGTGGATCACATATGCCGCCATGTTGTCCCCCTTCGTGGTGCCTTGAGGCTGGTCCGCGACTGAGCCTAACACGATCCCATGTTCCACGAGTCCGCACCGCCACACCGATGGTGGGCCTCTGGAGGGATCGAGGAGAGCGCGAGGTTGACGGGAGTGGGCGTGTTGCGCGGCTACCGACAACTGGGCGTGGCCCGCAGCGAGAACGGCGGCCTCGATGGACCGCCGCTGCTTCGTGTCTGCGTGAGTGAGAAGTCTATCAGGCAGTCCGTCTGCGCCTCATGTAGCCAAGGCCGGCGAGGCCGAAGCCGAACAGCGCCAGGGTGGCGGGTTCGGGAACCTCACCTATTGGCAGCGTGGCTTCAAAGCCTTGCCAGCCATTGTAAGCGGGGTCGTCGTTGTGAAGGTCCATGTAGGACCCAAACCAGATGTCCCACGTGGACCCTGCAGCGATATCCACGCCATCGATGAAAGTATCACCCGGAGACGAAATCTCGCGAACATCCACCGTAAAGCTGAAGTCATCGAGATCGTTTACCAGGTTGAGCCGGTTGTTGGCATCATCGGTCCACCATTGCACGAGCCATCCCGATCCCCACGGGTTTGCCATAACCTCGTATTGCCAACCCGAAGCCGCCGTCGCGGTGGGCATGAGATCAGGGTTCGATACCAGGCGCTCGCCCCAGTTCCAAGCATTCTGGTTGTCACGAAGCCAGATATTGAACGACCCGATACCTTCGTCCGCAGTGTCGAGAGACGCACGCCAAGCCTTGTATATAGCTAGGCTTTCCGCGTCGGTATGGGCGGTGTTGGTGCCGAAGGTGTTGTACATGGTTCCGCCCCAAGTCTCATGCACGCGGCGGGGGTAGTCCTGCTGGTACTTGAGGTGGCTTGTACCGGGTTTGTCGACTGGCAGCGGCGACTCGCTCCAAATGTCGAGCATGTCATTCGGATCGAACGTGAATGTTGTTACGGTTGCGTTCTCTGGTAAAATTACCGCTCCAACTAGCAAGGCACCAGCCAATATACTGAATGTCCTCTTCACAACTACTTGCTCCTGTTTTGATCGATGCACGCCCGCCTGTCGGACGCAACTTGGTGATCGGTTTGAATTAATGAACTGATTTGCAATTTTCGTGCCAGAAAGGGAAGTCGCAGAAAGCCAGTGGATTTCGCTCTTAACGTTTGTCTATTGTAATATTATCTTACAATTTCTAGGATATTCCTCTAGTATTGTAAATTATTCCGACGGTTATTCGTTGGAAAATTAACTATTTAACAAATATTAATTTAACTTAAACTGTTTACTTTTGGTGCCGGCCGTCGTTGCGCACAGGTTCATCCTTCCGACACCACGCAGCGAGGGTCAACAGGAAGCGCTGGGGGTCAAAGCGCTCTAATGGAATTCACGATTCAAGACCTGACCCCCAGCGCTTTGGAATTCACGATTCAAGACCTGACCCCCAGCGCTTTTTGAACGAACTCATGGCAATCGGGCTCGCGCTGGACATCGGCGGGGTGCTGTTTCTAGGTGTCGCATTGGCGGCGACGAGCGACGCTCGTTTGATAGACCAAGCAAGCCCCTTTTGGGATTTAAACATCGAACTTCTGAGATTTTTTGTCCTTCAACGAACAGACACGCGGATCGGACTTCCGCTTTTGGGAACAGGTTTTGGATGCCAGCTTGCGGCCGTCCTCGGGGTCGAGCTCGATAGCTCCGACACGGCGGTCGCCTGGGTTATGGCTATCGCCTGGATGCTCGGGGCCTACATTGCGCGCCGTAATCTGGCGGAAGCTCGATCGGCTTTATTGCTCGGCCAAGAAACAAAAACGGATTAGTCGCGATAGCGCCACCGCTCCCGCCGCGCTGGCGATCGGTGCGGCGGGGATCTCCCCGAATTCTCGTTCCGGATCCTCGATACGCCAGACCAGCGTGACGCCATTGTTAGCCGAAATGTTAGCCAAAGAAGCGGATTGACTCGGCTACTAG
>CAZTAK010000091.1:0-8272 GCA_964611585.1 uncultured Alphaproteobacteria bacterium | reverse complement strand
CGACGCGCTGGCCAGCCCGTTGAGAAACTGGACGACGGCAAAGCTCACTCTCGCCCTCCGTCTCGGCTGGCGCGACGGGGCGGCGGCACGGGCACCGACACGGGCACCGACATGGGCGCCGACATGGGCGCCGACATGGGCGCCGACGCCGCCACGAACGACGGCATGCTAAAGCGGATCGCGGTTGATTGGAACCGCGATGCGGTTGCGATCGGCTGCGTGAATGCGCTCTTTTTCAATAAGATAGGCCAGATTCACGTGGTCGGCGGATCGCGATTTAGCGATTCCGACCGACCACGATCTAGCCTACTCGGCGGGGCGGAGCTTGCGGACCTCGTCGTCGCTGGGGAGGTAATCGGCGCCGTCCGCGTAGCGCCAGTCCACCATGATCCCCTGGCCGTCCTGGACCGCGATGCGGCCAACGTAGGCGCCCATGGTCGATTGATGATCGATGGCGCGATAGGTGATGGGCCCGAATGGCGTGTCTACGCGAAGCCCCTTCATCGCGTCGACCATCTTTTCGGTGTCGGTGGACCCGGCCTTGGCGATGGCCGCCGCGACCGTGAGGATCGTGTTGTAGCCGACGATCGAGCCCAGGCGCGGTTCTTCACCGAAGGACTCGCGATAGGTCGCAAGGAACCGACTGTGCTCGGGCGTGTCGATGGCGGTCCACGGATAGCCGGTGGTGATCCAACCCACCGGCGCTTCGCCCTTCAGCGGCACGAGGTATTCGGGCTCGCCCGTGAGAAGGCTGACGACGGCGCGGTCTTCGAACAGGCCGCGCAGCGTTCCCTCGCGCACGAATTTCGCAAAATCGCCGCTGAACGTCACGTTGAAGATCGCCTCGGGGTTCGCCCGCGCCAGCGCCTGAACGGTGGGGCCGGCGTCAATCTTGAACAGCGCCGGCCATTGCTCCGCCACCCATTCAACGTCAGGGCGCTTCGCCGAAAGCAGTTTCTTGAAGTTGGCGACCGCGGATTGGCCGTACTCGTAGTTGGGCGCCAAGGTGGCCCAACGCTTCGCCGGCAGCTTCGCGGCCTCCTCTGCCAGCATCGCCGCCTGCATGTAGGTGCTGGGGCGAAGACGGAACGTGTAGCGGTTTCCGTTCTCCCACGTCATGGCATCGGTCAAGGGCTCGGAGGCGATGAAGAGGACCTTGCGCTGCTTGGCGAAGTCGGCGACGGCGAGACCGATGTTGGAGAGGAACGTGCCCGCGAGCACATCGACCTTCTCGCTACTCACGAGCTCTTCGGCGAACTTCACCGCGTCACCGGCCTTACCGGCGTCGTCGCGGGCAATCACCTCGAGCGTGCGCCCCAAGACGCCACCCCGGGCGTTAATTTCCTCCGTGGCCAACGTCCAGCCGTTCCGGTATGGATGCGTGAACGCCGAAAGCGGGCCGGTGTAGCTGTTGATTTCGCCGATCTTGATGCTTTGCGCCTGCGCCCAGGCCGGTGCCAATGCGAACGCCGCGCAAGCGGCCGCGGTAAAAAACCACCTTCGGATGTTCATCCGATTCCCCTCTTGATCCGGTTCGATGCGCCGACCATCCGCCGCTCTCGCGCTTCAACCCCGTTCGGACGCCGTGATAACGACGGCAGCCGATCCATGCGCAAGCGCCCGTGACGATCGGAACGGCGAAACTACACTGCCCGGTGCGTTCGTCGCAACATCGGCCCGCCGGCGCCGGGCACGCGCGCTTTTCCTTGCGCCTGCGAAAGGGGAATGAGAAGAATCACCACAACTGAGAGCCCAACCATGACGACGGCGACGAACCTGCCTTCGGGCGCGCCCATCGACAAGGACGGCGTGTGGTCCCAGGTCCTGAAGCCCTCCGCCGGGTCACGCCGGCGGGCCGCGCTTTTCCTGGACCGTGACGGCGTCGTCGTCGAAGACGTGGGCTATCTGCATCTCCCGTCCGAAACCCGCCTGATCGACGGCGCGGTACGCGCGATCGCGAACGCCAACCGGCGCGGCATCCCGGTCGTGCTCGTCACGAACCAGGGCGGGATCGGCCTTGGGCATTACGACTGGCGCGCCTTCGTCCAGGTCCAAGACGCGATCGTCGAATCGCTCGCGGGCGCGGGCGCAGCTCTCGACGCGGTTTACGCCTGTCCTCACCACCCCCGAGGCAAAGCGCCGTTCGGTTGCCCGGACCATCCCGCCCGCAAGCCGAACCCCGGCATGCTGCTGCTTGCCGCACAAGCGCTTCGACTCGATCTCGCGGCGTCCTGGATCGTTGGCGACCGCGCCACCGATATCGAGGCGGGGCACCGGGCCGGGCTTTGCGGCGGAACCCACGTTCTCACGGGACACGGCACCAATGACGGCGAGCGTGAAGCGGCGCTGGCCTGCGCGGACCCGTCGTTTCGCGTGCTCGGTGCGGCCTCGATCGCGGACGCGGCGGCGGCGTTGCCGCTGTTTTAGCGCATTATCCGTGTCGTCGGCGCCCGCCCGCCCACGGAATGGTACGCTTGGGGCGAGGGCGCGGGCTGGCGCGATTCCACATGCGTGGATAGCGCTCTGGATCGTGGAATTATCAACGCGCAACGGGTTGGAAATGGCACGCGAATGTCTGGATTCCGTTTGAGATCGGTCCGCCATGTCGCTTCTTATCCAGGAGCCGACATCCAAAACCGGCTCAGATCCGCGTTCTGCGACAGCCTTAGCCATAACCGGTCTGAATGCGCGCGGCGGCCCGCACAGCGACAGCGACTTCGATCCTCCGTCGATCTCCGTTCGATTATTTTTTTGGCTTTGAAAACCTCCCGTAGCAGAATTGCGAATCGTCGCGCGGGCCCGGCAGATCGTGACACGGCGCCCGTTCGGCGGATGATCGTCCCGGTGGCCCCCGGGGCTTGGGCATTCGACCGTTTGCGGAGAGAAAGCAAAAGCGATGGAGGACGGGCGCGACGCAACACCGCTGACGGGGGTTGCAGCCCTGGAGCACCTCACCGGCCCCTCCCGTGGCAAGGTGACGTGGCTCAGCGCGTCGACCTCGGACATATCCCTGAGCCCCGGACGGTTCATCCGCGTCTTGGAAGCGCGCCCGAGCGAACCACGGGAGGACCTGGTCGCACGGCTTCACCGCGCTGAAGACACCTATGAAATCGAGGTTCCCGAAGATCGGTCGGTATGGGTGAACGGCGTTCGCGTCTCCGCCCGGCGGCTCGCGCATCGCGACATGATCGAGTTCGGTGAATCCGGGCCGTTGTCCCGCTTTCTCCTGTACCGTGAAGACAAGCCGGTTCGCAAGACAGTCGCGGATATCTTGAGCGACGGCATCGATTATCTGCGAGTCAGTCGCCAACCGCTCGCCAACCGCGTGTTCAGGGCCGTCTCCGGACTGCTACGGCGACTGACGCGTGAAACCACCATCTTGTTCCGAACCACCGTCATCGTCGCGATACTCATGCTCGTGGCTGTGGCCTACCAACAATATCGTTTGAATTCGCTCCTCCAGCAACGAATCGAGACAGGCGCTGCCCGCATCGATAGCTTCGCGGGAGCGCTGGTCCGCGCCCGGGACGAAGCGCTAACCCCGAGCGATCTGAAGGCGCTGCGCCAGGAACTCGGGCTTCGGCTGACATCGAATGCGGAACGTCTGGCGGCGCTGGAGGAGCGCTCCGAGGCCAGCGCGCGGGTGATCGCCGAATCGATATCCTCGGTCGTGTTTCTCCAGGGCGCCTACGGGTTCCGGAAAGGTTCGAGCGGCCTGATGCTGCGTCACGTCGTCGATGACGACGGCAGACCGTTGATCTCGCCCTTGGGCCAGCCGCTCCTGTCGCTTGAAGGCGACGGTCCGGTGGCCGAACGCCAATTCACCGGAACCGGGTTTTCCGTTGGCGGCGGCGCACTGGTCACCAACCGGCACGTGGCGCTGCCATGGGAAAACGACGCCAATGTCGAAGCGCTCGCCGGCCAGGACCTCGAGCCGGTGATGATAAAATTCATCCTCTATCTGCCCGGCAAGGCGGCGGCCGCTCCGGTCGAATTGCTGCGGGCAAGCGACGTCTCGGACCTCGCCGTATTGCGTCGCAAGGACGAGGCTGAACCGATGCCGGGTCTAAAACTCGCCGAAGCACCGCCCGCCCCCGGGGACGAGGTGATCGTCATGGGTTACCCGACCGGCCTCCGCTCGATGTTGGCCCAGTCCGGCGACGCCTTCATCGAAGAACTTCAGAAGACCGAAAATATCGAATTCTGGAGCGTCGCCTCCCGCCTCGCCGAGGCCGGCCACATCGCGCCGCTCGCGAGCCGCGGCATTGTCAGCCAGGCCACCCCGGTGACGATCGTGTACGACGCAGAGACGACTCACGGCGGCAGCGGCGGGCCTGTGCTCGACGTCACCGGCTCGGTAGTCGCGGTCAACGCCGCCATAGTCCCCGAATACGGCGGCTCAAATCTGGGTATCCCGGTCGCAAAGGTGCGGACGCTGCTCAAAGACATCGTCTTGCGCTGAGTTTCAGGGTGCGCCATTTGAAGTTTGTTTCAACGCGGCAAGCGGTGACCGCGGCAATGACGCCTGACCAGCCTCATCCGATTGGTCCACGCATTATGGGACTGGTCAGGCGCGATAGCGTCGAATGCGGGCGATTCCGAACCTGCCGGCAGGTCGGCTTTGGGTCATGAGCGGCCCTGGGCGCCAACCCCTAAAATGGTCCGTTTTGCCGGGTGAAGCGGACACTGTGCCGCAGAATGCCAGCTTGCCGTCCGATAGCGGACGGCCGGCGCGCCAGTTGCTCTCGTCAGCTTGTGCCCATAAGCGGATATCCGCAGGGAATTTCGAACGTGGTCAATTCGCCAACATCAGGTTATCGGATGGCTGCGGAGAGCATGTTGTACGCCAGACGGCGAAGGCGGTTACGATTTCCACGAATTTGGAGGTTGTCTGGGAATCGTTGTTCCTGGCCGTGCCACGCCCGTGAGGCCCCATTGAGCCGTCTATGACGCCGAACGAAAGAGCCCTACAGAGGAATCGACCGCGTCCTGGAACCGCCCTGCAGTGCGCCCGAGGATCTTGCCTGTGGTCGGTTCCGTGATCGGCAATCCGGCGTTGTGGAATCGTGATTTCCACAAGCTATGTGTTGGCACCGCCGGCAATAACTTCGGCGTGGGCGGCTGGCTTGTGATCCTGGGAATGTTGGTCTTCGAGATTACGCAATCTTCGGCATGGGTGGGGATAGCGCTGGCGCTTTATTACTTGCCCAATTTGATCTTCGGGATGCTGTCCGGCGCTGTCGCGGATTGGTTGGATCGCCGGACCCTGTTGCGGTGTGCCGAACTGGCGATGGGTTTCATACTCCTCGTGTTTTCGGCGTTGATCGCCATGTGGGGCGCCCATCTCTGGCTGATCCTGTCGATTTCCACCATCTACGGCTGCGTGCGCGCCATGGGCCAACCGGCGCGCATCAGTTACGCCTATGACGTCGTCGGCGGCGAACAAATCGTCGCCGGCCTTGGTCTATTGAATGTCGGCTCCCGGGTAGGGCAATTGGCAGGCGCCCTTATCGGCGGAGCAACCATGCAGCGCTATGGTACGCCAACAGCACTTTTGTCCCTGGCAGCGGCGCATGGGGTTGCATTGTTCTTGATGTCCCGGCTGCATTCTGCCGGTCTCGCCGAGACGATTGAACGGGTTCCCATCGGGCAAAACCTGCGCGAATGCATTGGCGAGATGGGCGTCAACAGGGCTTTGTTGGTACTGGTATTGATAACGGCGGTGGTTGAGGTTTTTGGCCTCTCGTTCGTGACCGCACTGCCGGAGCTGGCGGCCATGCGTTTCGGCTTGGGCGCGGAAGGATTGGGTCAATTTCATGCCGCGAGCGCCGTTGGCGGCATCCTAGCCGGCCTGATGTTGGCCGGCATGGCGAGCTTCCATCGGCGCGGCGCGATCTACCTCGCCGTTATTTGCGCGTTCGGCGGTAGCCTGATTTTTCTGTCGGCTATGGATCATTTCGTGCTGGCGCTCGGGGCTCTTGTCATCGTTGCGGGATTGGCGACGGCAACCGATGTATTTAGCCAGAGCATGATGCAGCTCAGCGTCCCCAATCATCTTCGGGGCAGGGCGATGGGATTTTGGGTGTTCGCCATCGGTACGGCGCCGCTTGGCCATCTGGAGATGGGTGCTCTCGCCGCTTTGCTCGGTGCCGGTGGCGCACTTCTGGTCAACGGCGCGACACTGATTTGCGTTGGCATTCTCGCCACCGTTGCCGTTCCACGCCTCCGAAAATTATAGGGGCTGGCCGTGTTGCCGGTTCGCAGATCGCTACCGCGTCCGGCTCAAGGTATCGTTCAAGTTCGAAGGCGACGCCTGACCGCCGCCGCCGGGCGCACGCATCCATTCTGGAGACTTTCGGTTGCCGTATCGGCAACTTCATTGTTCCGCCCAATTGGGAAAATTCCCCGAGTCTTCTTTGGGACATACCCGGACCTAATCGCCAGTTCCTAAAGTAGTCCGCTTTGCTGTGAAAAGCGGACATCAACGGCCGAAAGGTCCGCTTTACGATTCAAAGCGGACGGAAATCAATCTGCGGTTCGGGGGGTGCACACCTCGCCGGTCAACAATCCAGGGTGTGGTCCAATTCCCATCGGGTCGGGGCGGTCGAATATCTTCTCCACTCGTTGAGTTTGCGCTTTACGTAACTGGAGACGAATTCGTCTCCCAGCGCCCCTCGGCACACCCGGCTCTTGTGGTGATCTGCCCCAACGAACGATACCACTTTTTGATTTGGACCCGACACCTCTGGAGCGGCGGCCCGACACGGCGGCACTCGCCATGTAGCCGAGCCCCGAATTGGGTCGGGAACGGACCGGTGGGACTCATTATTCGCGGTGTCCGGATTCGCGGTGTCCGGTCAGCGCTGGAAAGCGGTCGTGCCCGGAAGCGCGCCCGGATCAGGAGCGGATGCGCCTTCAACCCCATTTTCGTCACGCTTCCGGTGACCGCAAGTGGTCATCCGGGGAATCTCGGGTGAACGGCACCTTGTTCTCAGGTATATCTCAAACGCCAACGCCAGGGCTAAACGAGCGGCCGCGAAGAGGTGTATGTTTGGCTTTCCAGACCGAGCCTTAGAAATGGGAGAATAGACTCATGGCAATCGACATCACTTATTCCCATTCCGTGTTCCACGGACAAATCCACTGTCCGGCGCCGGTGACGCCGTTCGCCGCCAACGGCGATTTGATGCTCGACGCCTTCGCCGAGCTTCTCCGCTGGTACATCGATGACATCAATGTCGATGGCCTCCTCATCGCCGGGAGCAACGGAGAGGGATACGTGCTCAACGCCGAGGAACTGGGCAAGGTCACCGAGACGGTGGTCGAAACGGTGAAAGGCCGGGTCCCCTTCTTCGTCCACGTGAGCCGCATCTCCTCGCGCGAAACCATTATGCGTGCGCAAATCGTTGCCGAGGCAGGCGCGCCCGGACTGTGCCTGACCGGACAGCCGTATATTCAAACGGCAACCAAGGCCGAGATCGTGGAGCGGTTCGAGAAGGTGGCGAAGGCCGTTCCCCTGCCGGTCATGGTGTACAACTCGTTTACCCATCAGCAATACAACATCACGCCCGACGTGATGCGCGCGCTATGCGACGTTGCTCCCATCTGCGTGGTGAAAGACAGCCCCCCGAGCTTCAAGGAAGCTCTCGCGTTGTTCGTCGAATTGGGGGATCGGTTCCCCATACTTCACGGTATATCCGCCACCCTTGTTCCATCACTTTTGTTGGGTTTCGGCGGTCTCGTCTCGACGGGCCCAGAGCTTTTCGGAGGCAAGTGCAGGGAGCTCTTCGAGGTCCACGACATGACGCCGGCCGAAAGGACGAAGATCAACAGACGCTACGGGTTGGTGAAGGATGCCATGATGCTGACCGCCACCCCGCCAGCCGCCATCAAGGGGGCGTTGAACATGGTCGGACTTCCGGCCGGCGTGCCCCGGGATCCGGTCAAACCCCTGATGCCGAGAGAAGAAGCGCACATCCGGGACATCCTGACCCAAGTCGGCATTCTCGATGGACCGGTCGCCAAGCGCGCATAGCACCTTGGACATCCGGTCGCAGGAAACGGGGCGAAAAAATCCGGGTCCAATGCCACCGCGTGGAACAACGCTCAGCACCGCAGTTCAATCGCAAGAGTTCAATCGCAAGAATCGTGACAAGTCCCCAATTGCCATCGTATTGATGCGGACAAGCGCATTGAGTAGAGAGGGTCTATGACTGAAGAAAGCGTCAGCAAGCAACCAGACAAGACGACCAAGGAATCGAAGACAGACGGA
>CAZTAK010000090.1:0-8326 GCA_964611585.1 uncultured Alphaproteobacteria bacterium | reverse complement strand
AGGCCGCCGAATAGCGGCGCTCGCCACGACATCGGCTAGGTAGCGCGATGGTCGACCGGCGGAAATGCCTCGAAAAAATCGGGAAAGTGTGCGCCATGCGCGGCCGATGATGCCAATCGGGTGAGGGCCGCCACACTTGGGGACACTGATTGTGATCATGGGGACAGAGACTGTGATTGGAACGCCAATCATATAGCCGTTATCTGGGAGAGGACCTTTTCATTGCACAGAAAGGACCACCCCCATGATCATCTCCGACGCCAAACGCGCGGCCAACCGGGCCAACGCGCAACACAGCACCGGTCCCCGCACGCCCGAGGGCAAAGCTGCCGTCAGTCGCAACGCCCAATCCCACGGCCTCTACGGCGCCGATCTGCCCTTCGCTGCCGGAGGCTACGGGCCGATCGCCACTCGCCAGATGCCAAGCATGGTCTAAACTAACGCGTGGTACTAACCGTGGGAACAGGTCAACAACGCCACGGGAGCAAAACCACATTCTCGTCATGACGCTCGCGGATCTCGGTTGGTCGGCGCACTTTCAGGGGCAGGTAACGGCCGAGGAGTGGCCGGCCGCGGTGCCGGCCCGTGTGCTGCGTGTACGGCGGGGCGAGCTATGGCTGCGAGGCGCCGACTGTGAAGCCTTGATGCCGCCGTCAGCCGGCACACACGTCCCTGACGAGGACGAGGACCGCACAACACTGGGCGATTGGCTGTTGTTTGACCCGCAGACCCGCCGACCGTTACGGCGGCTGGAACGCAAGAGCGTTCTGAAACGCAAGGCGCCTGGAACTGGACGAACGGTCCAGCTGATCGTTGCCAACATGGACGTTTTGTTTGTGGTTTCATCGTGCAACCACGACTTCAATCTGGCGCGGCTGGAGCGCTATCTCGCGCTGGCGTTGGAAGCGGGAGCGATGCCGGTGGTGGTGCTGACTAAGGCGGACCTGTGCGACAATCCGGCTGCGTACGCTGCTGAGGCGGCGGCGCTGGGGCCCGAGGTGGTAGTGGAATGCATCGACGCCCGAGACGCGGCAAGCGCAGCGCCTCTGGCGACATGGTGCGGGCCGGGGCAGACGGTGGCGCTGCTGGGATCGTCAGGGACGGGCAAGTCCTCGCTGGCGAACACGTTGCGCGGCTCCGACGAGCAGCGCACGGCGCCGATCCGCGAGGACGACTCGAAGGGCCGCCATACGACCACTGAAAGGGTGTTGCTGCCGCTGCAGGGCGGTGGCTGGCTGGCGGACACGCCCGGGCTACGCGAGTTGCAGCTGTACAACGCGGCCGACGGCATCTCGGCGGCATTCGCGGACGTCGAGGAACTGGCCGCCGGCTGCTCGTTTCGCGATTGCAACCACGGCGGCGAACCAGGCTGTGCTGTATCGGCGGCGGTGATCGCGGGCACCCTGCCGGCGCGCCGGCTGGAAAGCTTCCGCAAGCTGCGTGCCGAAGAAGCTCTCAACCGCGAGACGATTGCCGAGCGGCGCAGCCGCGAGCGGGTCTTCTCGAAAATGGTGCGCGATTTCGGCAAAACGCGCACAGGAAGGGCGAATGAGTCGCGGTACGCCACTGGGGCTGGCTGGGGAGCTGCCCGCCGGGCGCGCCACCGAAAGGGCCTGAACCGAGGCGGCGTTGCTAGGATCGGCTTCGTCGCCCAGACCCACATCATTCCTTCGTTTCCGCTTGTGGCTGCTAGCGGACACTGAGGCGAGGTAAAGAAACCACCAAAACCCAGTTCGCACTTTCATCCTGCCGGGCGCGCCAAGCTTGTTCCTGCCCACCGCCGGACCGATACTTGGGCTCTGGAAACGCGGGCCGCAGTTTCGTTACGCGCGCCCCACCAGGCGAGAGCCGGTCAGGATACCTGGACGGCGGCGGGCCAATTCCTTCAGTATCTATTGCGGTCGGGCGATTTCCATAAGATAGGGGGGGCGGATGTACCGGTTTCTCGACGTTTCGCTGAACGCCCGGCGGCTGGAGATCCGCCGTGCCGGATCTCAAATCGACGTTGAGCCTCAGGTGTTCGGGCTTCTCGTGTTCCTCATCGAGAACCGGGATCGTGTCGTCTCCAGGGACGAGCTCATCGATGCCGTCTGGGGCGGTCGCATCGTTTCGGAAGCGACCATCAGCAGCCGCATCAGCGCGGCAAGATCAGCCGTCGGCGATGACGGAACCGCCCAGGCAATCATCAAGACATTCCCGCGTCGGGGTTTCCGGTTCATCGCCGAGGTGCAATCCGAGCACGATGAAGCCGGCGAACCCGATGAAATGCCGGATGCCCCGACCGGGACTTCCGGCGGCCCGCCTGCATCTGTGCGGCAAAAGGTAAGGTTTTGCACTTCAAAGGACGGCACGCAGATCGCCTATTCGACGACCGGATCGGGGGTTCCTCTTGTCCGGGCGGGGCACTGGCTGACCCATCTTGAGCATGATTGGCACAGCCCGGTGTGGCGCCCTTTCCTCGATGAAATCGGCCGCACGTTCAGGGTGACACGATACGATCAGCGGGCCAACGGCTTGTCGGACTGGTCGGTTGACGATCTTTCGCTCGAGTCGTTCGTCGACGACCTGGAAGCGGTTAGCGATGCGGCGGGGCTCGACCGGTTCGCGCTTTATGGCACCTCACAAGGCGCACCGATTGCGATTGCGTATGCCGTTCGACATCCAGAACGGGTGAGCCATCTCATTCTTCACGGCGGATACTGTCTTGGCCGGTTGCTTAGGGAGGAGACCGCGGATCGGGAGCAGGGAGAGGCCATGCTGACCCTGATGCGCCACGGCTGGGGAAAAAGCGGAAGTCCCTTCATCAAGGCGTTCACGACCAATTTCATTCCCGGCGGCAACGCTGAACAAATGCAGTCTTTGGTCGAATTGCAGAGACAGACCACTTCACCCGGGAACGCCGTGCGGCTGAGGCGGGCTGTCGACAGCTTCGACGTGACAGATATTCTTGAAAAGGTCGCCACCCGGACGCTGGTCATTCACGCCCGCGATGACGGCGTGCATCCGCTCGACCAGGGCCGAAAACTCGCCGCCGGAATTCCTGACGCCGAGTTCATCATGCTGGAGAGCATGAACCACATGATCCTTCCTCAGGAACCGGCGTGGAGAACGCTTTTCGAGGCGATCAGAGGTTTCGTCCTGGAGAGTCCCTAGCGCAAATCCCGAGCCGGCGGAATCGCCGGCGGCGACGATTTGCGTTCTATGTCAAACGGATAAAGCTTTTCGCGTGAGCGCATGCGATCGGGAAAAGCTCTAGTTCCTTTCGAAAGACAAAACCGCAGTGCCGGAATTGGTATATTTGAAATCGCGACTGCGTGCTCGGCGATTGCGCGCCAGCCGGCCGCCGATACCGTCTTGATCAATCCGGCCGTGCCAGCCTACGCTGCGGCGTGGTTTGGGCCGCCAGAGTGGCTTGGGCCCGAATGACCAGACCCTGCGGCCGATTCCGCCATCGCAACTGAAACTCCCCTCCGGGGGCAGGCCCGTCCGGGGTCCCCGCCCCCGCAACAGAAGATTCCATCGATGACCACGCCGGCGGCCGACGCGGCAAAATACGCGCTTGCCATACCGCTTGTCCTGATGGTCGGCGGTTCGATCGCCCGGGGCAGCATCTTCTCGGCCAATCAGATTGCGGCGCAAGCCGGGTTCCCCCTCATCGCCTATGCCTTCTGGCAGATATTGCTTGCCGCCGCCGCGATGATCGTCGTGTCGATGGCGCTGCGGTCGCTGCCACCGCTAGGCCGCGCCCATATTCGCCAATACGCGCTGACGGCCGTCATCAGCGTCAGCATTCCCACCGTTGCCCTGACGCTGGTGGCCGGAAAACTTCCGGTCGGCGTCATTACCCTTGTCCAGACTTTGAGCCCGGCGCTCACCTACCTGTTTGCCTTTGGCTTGCGCATCGAACGTTTCCAGGCCTTGAGCATCGCTGCGCTGTTCCTCGGCCTTGGCGGCGTCCTCATGATCGTCCTTCCCGAGGGCAGCCTGGGGACGGGGTTTCAGGCCTCCTGGCTGATCGTCGCTTTGGTGGCGCCGCTCGGCTACGCGCTCAACAATGTCGCCGTTGCCCTGCTGCGGCCACCGGCGACGAGTTCGCTGCAGCTTGCGACCGGAGTCATGATCGTCGGCGCCGTCGTTCTGCTGCCTGCCATGCTGATTTTCGACGGGCCGGTTCTGCTCAGCGACATGGCCGGCGAGGTGATCTTCGCCACGGTCTGGGCCGCGGCGGTCAATATCGTAACCTTTCTCTTCCTGTTCGAGCTGATCCGGCTCGCCGGGCCGGTTTTCTTCTCCTACTCGAGTTATCTCAGAACCGTTGCCGGTTATCTCTTCGGCCTCATCATCTTCCCCAAGGAAGCGGCCCTCGGCCCCTGGGTGTGGGCGGCGGTGGTGCTCATGGCCGCCGGGCTGGTCCTCGCCAACATGGCGGCAAGCCGGTCCGCCCGCGAACGCCGGCGAATGGCCGCGAACGCCTGGGTCCGTTGCGGCGGCCTGCCGTCCCCGCTGCGGGGGGGTGTCCTTGCGCGACCCGAAGAACGGTCTTTGGCGTTGCGCGGACCGAAGGCGGCCATCAAGCTCGACGGGAATCGCAGTGCCAACGGGCTGATCCGGCCTGTCTGTGGCGAAAAAACCCGCAACACGCCTCGAAAATCTTAAATACCGACGGCTATACCAAGATCAATTGGCAACCCGGCGGGCTCAGGTACAGTCGGTGCGTCGCGGAACCGGTGAGGCCATGAATCCCGCCGGACGGCAGGGGCTCAGAACGCACGCGAGCGCCATCGACGCCTGCCGCGGGGTTGAGGGGCGGGGGGAGCGATTGCAAGGGAGAATGGGGTGAAAGCGATTCAATATTCGGAATACGGGAATCCGCCGGACGTTGCGGAACTGGTCGATCTCGAAACCGGCGCCGCCGGACCCGACGAAGTCGTGGTCGAGATGGAGGCCGTCGCCATCAGCCTCGGCAATCTCTACGACATTATGGGCAGGGCTGGCTTCCAGCGCTCGCTACCCGCCGTTGCGGGCAACAAGTGCGTCGGCCGCATTCTCGAAATCGGCAGTGCCGTCAGCGGCTTCGAGATCGGAGAGCGGGTCTATGTGACGCTCTACAGTGCCGGAACCTGGCGCGAACAGGTCCGCGTTCCCGCCAACGTCGTCTACCCGGCTCCCGATACGGGCGACCCCGGAGAATTGTCGCTGGTCAGCGGCGGCGTGCTGACGTCGTATTTTGCCCTCACGGATTTGGTGAAACTCGAACCCGGCGACTGGGTCATTCAGAATTCAGCCAATTCCAACTGCGGCCGCAACCTGATCAAGCTCGCCCGGATGTGGGGCTACAAGACCGCGAACGTCGTCCGCCGCGAAGCCGCCTTTGACGGCCTCGAGGCGCTGGGTGCGGACGCCCTGATTATCGATGGGCCGGACCTGGCGGCGCGCGTTGCCGAAGCCACCGGCGGCGCCGACATCAAGCTCGGCATCGACGGCATCGCCGGCGAAGCCACCGAACGCCTCGCCGATTGCCTCGGGGAAGGGGCGACAATCGCCTGCTATGGCCTGGCGAGCCAGACCGATCATTGCAAGATCTCCGTCAATGCCCTGCTGTTCAAAGATATCCGGCTGGTCGGCCACTACATTGCGCGTGCCCGCACCGGCCGCGCCCGCGACGACCTGATCCGGGTCTATCGCGAGGCAAGCGACCTCGTTGTCAACGGAATCCTCAAGGCCGAAATCGCCGGCGTCTATCCGCTGGCCGAGATCAAGGACGCGCTGACCCACGCCCTGAAAGACGGCGCCGATCGCAAGGGCAAGGTCATTCTTGTGCCGTGACGCGCCGTGGCTGAGGAATTCGCATGATCAGGAGGAACGCCCTGTTGAGCGGCTTGATGCTGGCACTCGCCGGCATGCTTGTGGCGACGGCGGGCTCGACGGGTTACGGCGATCAGGTGCCGCCCTGCGGCGAGTGCACGGATATTGCCGGCTTTGTGCAGCCGCGTGAGATCGATGAAGAAATCTACATGATGGTCGGGAAGTATCAGGGTGGCAGTGGCCCGGAAAACGTGGGCGTACAACAAGCCCGAGGCGTAATCGAAACACACCTCTACCCGCAATTTGCTGGCGGCGCGGACTGCCCCGAAATAGACAGTGAACAATGGGCTATCGACTACACCTACAAACGTGATCAGGCAGCCCTGCATAAAGGCATAGACATCCCTCAACCGCGGGGCACGCCGATACGGGCAATTGCCGACGGAGTCGTCGTCGGCCGGTTCATAAACGAAGGCAACAAGAAAGGCACAGAGGTCATGTTACGGCATACCCCCGAACAGACCGGGCTGCCGTTCTGGACCTATTCCCAGTACACCCATCTTCAGGAGATGTCGCCGCTACCGATCGGCGCCAACGTCAGGTTGGGCGATGAAATCGGCAAGACCAGCAACACCGGAAAAATGGGCCGGAGAGTGCGCCGTGACGCGCTCCATCTTGCCGTCCTCTATAGTGAGCACCCGGAATGGTCCAACGACGGGGTCGTCGTGGTTGCAAAGGACGGATATTTCATGGACCCGAACGCTTTCTATCGGCTCCAGCCCCCGTACGATTCTCAAGCGCTCTCCCGGTTGCCGCAAGATCAGAAGGGTGTTCCGGTTCCGCACATGAAGCTTGATGGCTCGCTTGATCCGCCCGGCACAAAGCGCATCTGGCCCTACGCCTGCGGTTGAGTCCCTACGAATGCAGCTAAAGCCTCACACCTGCCGTTAGGAAATTGGATAGGCGTACCGACGAACCGCTATCGGCGTTACGGAACCTTTTGGCGGCAAGCAGACGGTGCGTAACGGCCGGGCGCCCGCCTGTCGGCGGTTCGGAACCGACGAAGTTGCGGACGAGCAAAGCGCCTGCTCATCCGGCGGCACGGCCAGAACGCGGCCATTGAGGCCGCGCCGGGCTATTTGATTTCGACTTCGATAAAGACGAATTCGTAATCGTTGACGTTGACCACGTCGTGCTCGACGCTCAACTCGCGGGCATAGGGCTCGCCGGTGACAAGTTCGGTCAGCCGGTCTTCGTCGCCGCCATCGCCCACCAGCTTCAAGGTGCCGGTCGTGAGCGGGACGACGACATAGTTGTGCTCGTGCCGATGCCAGCCGGTGGCGCCGCCCGGCGGAAAGCGCCATTCGACGACGCGGATACGCGCGTTCTCGATCTTCACCGTGGGGACCGCCGCCGCGGCGGCAAGTTTGCCGGTCATATCGTCTCCTTGTCCTGGCGCTCGATCGCTAGAGAACGGGCGCGGCGCGGCCATCAATGCACGCTGAGGAGCGAGCCCCAGCCCTCGACCTTGTTGTCGATGCCGTTGCTCCGGAGCGCGCGCCAATAGGTTGCCGTATTGACGGCGATAACCGGTTTTCGCAACCAGTTTTCGGCGATCCCGGCAAGCCGCGCCATCGCCAGATTCGTGCCGACCTGGACAATGGCGTCCACATTCGCCGAATCGACTTCAAGAATCGCGTCGCGAAGTTGACCCTCGCTGACGTGGGCGATGAGAACCGGACTCTCGCAGCTAAGTCCCTTGATAGCCGTCACTTCGAACCCATTGGCCGAAAAAAAGCGGACGACGTTTTCGTCGCCGGCGCGCTGATAGGGCGAGACCACGCCGATCCGCTTTATGCCGCCCTTGACCTTGAGCGCTTCCACGACGGCGTCGGACGCCATGGTGACCTCCACGCCGGCGCGGTCCTTGATGTGCTGGTAAAGTTTCTCGCCGCCCTCCAGCCCGTCCCATGTCGTTTCCGTCGACATCCCGACGATCAAATGGCCGGGATCGCAGGTCATGACACGGTCGATGGCGTCGTCCCGCGCCGCCTCGATCTCGCGATTGAGACGCTCGAAATCGTCGTCGCTGTGGATCGCGTTGCCGGCGACCATGATCCGGCCCATCTGGTTCGTGACCCCGGCCGGCCGCATGGCGTCGAACTCGGGCTGCACCGAGGCATTCGTCGAAGGCGCGATGACCCCGAATTTCATGCGCGGGCCCAGCGAATCGGTCATGGCGTCCGTCCCTATTGGTTCGTTGCCGGAACTCTAGGCAAGGGACCGGCCGCGGGCAACGGCGCGGGGCATAGATGGATGGTGGTGCGGGTTGCAGAATCGGGAGCCCATTGCCCTGGCTGGCTTTTTGTTCACGAGGCGCAAATCAAGGGGCCGGGCATTCCCGCAAAAGAAAAACCGCGCCCCATTCTTGAGACGCGGTTTCCGGAAATGGCTCCCCGGGCCGGGCTCGAACCAGCGACAAGGCGGTTAACAGCCGCCTGCTCTACCAACTGAGCTACCG
>CAZTAK010000089.1:7513-8391 GCA_964611585.1 uncultured Alphaproteobacteria bacterium | reverse complement strand
CTCGCACATCCACGAGCCAAAGGGAATCCTTCCGTTAGAGACAGAACACTAGCGACTGGTACCAAGCGTGGGGGCAGGTTAGGAGCGGCCATGCGCAAGCTGAGAGAATTCTGCGTCCCGGTAGGCATTGAAGAGGCCTGCGCACTGCTGGAAAAATACGGCGACAACGCGATGATTTTTGCGGGTGGCTCTTTTATTCGCGGCCTCGACGCCCGAGGTCTGCTGTCCGAGGTGCAAGCCCTGATCGACATCCGCAAGCTTGGTATGGGCGAATTGCATTCGACCTCGGAAGGGCTGCGAATCGGCGCGATGGCGAGCTTCGCCCGACTTGGCGAAGCGCCCGAAGTGCGCGCCGAGGCATGGCTCGGGGCAGTGAGAGACGCACTCGCCTGTCCGCCGCTTCAGATCCAGAACGTCTCGACCGTGGGGGGGTGCCTTGCCGCCTCCTGCCCCTCCTTCGATCTGCCCGTGGCTTTCATGGCGCTCGATGGCAGGGTGACCGTAGTCGCTGCCGGAGCGAGACGTGAGATAGGGCTGGGCGAGTTGTTCGCGGGAATGTTCGAGAATTCGCTCTCGCGCAACGAGATCATCAGTGAACTAGTGCTGCCCCGGCAACGTGGCCGCATCGCGAGCGCATTCATGAAGCTCGAGGGCAACGCCAATGACCTTGCCATCGTCAATGCCGCGGCGAGTCTCGCGGTCGATGCACGCGGTCAATGCCAGACTGCACGCGTCGTCCTAGGTGGTGACGTCGGCGATGGCGTTATCCGTTCCACCGCCGCGGAAAAGTTGCTGCACGGGCAAGAACTGAGCGACCGGCAATTGCAGCAGGCGGCAGAGGCAGTGGACTTTCGCAGGATTCTCATGGAATAATACAG
>CAZTAK010000089.1:0-7503 GCA_964611585.1 uncultured Alphaproteobacteria bacterium | reverse complement strand
GGCAGAGGCAGTTGAACAGGATATCGAGCCGGCGTCTGATCACCGAGCTTCGGCAGCATATCGCCTCGCCGTTGCCAAGGTGCTGGCAAAGCGGGTGTTGATCGAAGCGCGCGGCAGGCTCGGGCTAGGGGGCTGAAATGAAACAGGTGATCGTGCTGCAAGTCAACGGCGAGGAGCACGAGGTGGCAGTGGATCTGGACGCGACGCTGCTCCAGGCCCTGCGCGAGGACCTGGGACTCCTCGGGACAAAGCGCGGTTGCGACAGCGGCGGCTGCGGCAGTTGCACGGTTCTGGCGGACGGAAAAGCGGTTTATTCCTGCATGACGTATGCGCTATCGGTGCACGACAAACAGATCACCACGATCGAAGGTCTGGTCACGGACGGTCGCCTTGATCCGTTGCAGGAGGCTTTTGTGAACGCGGGGGCGGTCCAATGCGGCTACTGCACCTGCGGCATGATCATGACGGCGCGGCAGTTGCTCAACGAGGAGGCCGCTCCTGACGAGGAGCGGATCCGGCATGCGATCGCGGGCAATCTGTGCCGCTGCACCGGCTATCACAAGATCGTCGAGGCGATCGGCTTGGCGGCGCGCGCTGACGCAAGAATCGAAGGAGGAGAGCGAACGTGACGGAGATGAGCGTCGTTGGCACGCGAGTCCTTAGTCCAGACGCCTACGACAAGGTCACCGGCGGCCGGGGTTTTCCTATCAACGTGAACCTGCCCCGGATGCTGCATGGGAAGATGCTGCGCAGCGACTATCCGCATGCGCGCATCGTTCGCATGGACGCATCGCCGGCACTGCGCCTGCCCGGCGTGAAGGCGGTAATCACCCCTGGCGACGTACAACGCATCCCTTACAACCCGACGTTCCTCAAGCCAGCGGATGCCAAGTCGCTTACCCGCGACATGCTGCTACTGAGCGACACGGTCCGCTATGCCGGCCAGCCGGTGGCGGCTGTCGCGGCGACGAGTACCGCTATTGCCGAAGAGGCGCTGGAACTGATCGATGTGGAGTATCAGGAACTGCCCGCCGTGTTCGATCCTGAACAGGCGACAAAGGAAGGAGCGCCCGAGATCCACGCGGGGGTCAGGAACAACATCCTCGACACGCCGTCGCTCGGCGCAGGAGACGTCGAAGCCGGATTCGAGGAGGCCGACTATATCTTCGAGGGCACTTACGAGACTCCGCGGGTTCACACCTGCTACATGGAACCGCGCGTCTGTGTCGCCGACGCCGATGGCAGCGGTCGCATCACCCTCTATGCTTCCATCCAGCACTTGTTCGGACTGCGCGAGCGGATCGCCTATGTCCTTGGCATGCCGGTGAGCAAGGTCAAGGTGGTCCAGCCCCCCTACATCGGCGGCGGCTTCGGCAGCAAGCTCGACATGGCGCACGCCGAACCGCTGGCGGCGCTCCTCAGCTTGCGGACACGCAGGCCAGTGCGCTTTGAGAATACCCGCTACGAAGACTTCATCACCAATTGCCGCCATCCGATGAAGGTCTACCTGAAGACGGGGATCAGGAAGGATGGTACGTTTACCGCGCGCTACGCTCGTACGCTCCTCGATGCGAGCGCCTACGCAGCCGAAGCGCCCGGAGTCATCCGCGTGCATGCCAACTACGGCTTGATGCTGGGCTATCGTTGCCCGAACTTCAAGTGGGAAGGCAAGCTGGTCTACACCAACAACATGCCCGGCGGCGCATTCCGAGGCTACGGGGGGCCGCAGGGTTGCTTCGCGGCCGAATCGCAGATCGACGAGATCTGCGAGGAGCTCGGCTTCGACCCGATCGAATTTCGCCTCAAGAACGCGCGTCGCACCGGTGAATCGCATCCTGCCAACCCCGCATGGAAGCTCGACAGCTATGGGTTGGAGGAATGCTTGAGGCGCGGCGCCGAGCGGATCGGCTGGTCGGCGCGCGGCCGGGCAGGCAACGCAACCGGCACCGTGAAGCGCGGCATCGGGATGGCCGTACAGCCCTTGTGGGTAAGCGGATGCGTGGGGTCTCCAGACGGGTACGAGCATTCCGGTGCAATCCTCAAGCTCAACGCCGACGGCACCGCGGATCTCGCGTCGGCGACGATCGACATCGGCGCGGGCCAGACCACCGTCCTCTCCCAGATCGCCGCCGAAGAGCTCGGCATCGCCGCCGAATCGGTACGCATGTCCAGCGGTGACACCGACACCCTGCCGTTCGATGCGCCGACCCACGCGAGCCGCATCACCTACGCCTCCGGCCTCGCCGTCAAGGCCGCCGCGGCGGCGGCAAAGGAGCGCCTTCTGGATGTCGCCTCCGGGCTGATGGAGGCGAATGCCGACGATCTGGAAGTGCACAACGGCATGGTCATGGTAAAGGGCGCGCCCGCGCTTGCGGTGCCGGTGGCCGATGTCGTCAAGCGGGCCGAATCCCCGTATATGGTGGTTACCGCGCAAGGGCCGACGCCGACCTCGCTCGAAGAGAAGGGCACAATCATCGGCGTATCGAGCCTCGCGCCCTCGCGCAATCCGAGCCCGGCGTGCGCTCAATTCGTGGAGGTCGAGGTCGACACGGAGACGGGTCGGGTAAAGGTGCTGCACGCCGTATCCGCCCACGATCTGGGCAGGTTGGTCAATCCCGCGGGCGCCGAGGGCCAGGTGGAAGGGGGGCTGCAACAGGGCATCGGCTATGCGCTCATGGAGAACATGCTCTTCGATGCGGCGACGGGCGCCTGCGTCACCGCCGATTTTCTTAACTACAAGATGCCCACCGCGGTGGAAATGCCGCGAAAAATCGAATCCATCTTCGTTGAGACAGACGAGCCGAGCGGCCCCTTCGGCGCCAAGGGGCTTAGCGAGCCTTGCATCATCGTTCCCGCACCGGCCATCGCTAACGCCATCTACAACGCAGTCGGGGTGCGTATCCGGAGCCTCCCGATCACCCCGGAGAAGATACTAGCCGCTTTGGGAAGGATGGCACCGGCCTGAGTCATTTGATCGGCTCAATCGTATGGGTAAGTATAGTACGATATGAAATCGAGACGTTGATCCGAGCTTTTCGATCGGGGCTCTCGCTGGCACGAGAGGTGCAAGAGACATGGCTCTGCCCGCCCAAAGCGACCGTAAGCGCATCTCCACCTACTGCTACCAGTGCGTAAATGGTCCGGACCTGCTCACGGTCGAGGTGGCCGACGGGATTGCTACAAAGGTGGAGCCTAACTTCGGCGCGAAAGATGTTCACCCGGCCGATGGCAAGGTTTGCGTCAAGGCGTATGGCTTGGTGCAGAAAATCTACAACCCGCACCGGCTGCTGCGACCGATGAAGCGTACCAACCCGCGCAAGGGCCGCGACGAGGACCCCGGCTGGACGCCGATCTCCTGGGACGAAGCGCTCGAGACGGTCGCCGCGCGGCTCAACGACATCCGCTCACGCAGTCTGGTGGACGAGGACGGTTACCCGCGAGTTGCATTCACTATCGGAGGCGGCGGAACACCGCTCATGTACATGGGCACGTTCCCCGCGTTCATGGCTGCGTGGGGCCCGGTTGACAATAGTTTGGGCGCCGGCGGAACGGTGAAGTGCACTCACGCGCAGCACATGTACGGCGAACTGTGGCACCGCGCATTCACGTCCTGCCCGGACACGCCGCATTGCGGCTATGTCGTTTCCTTCGGCACCAATATCGAGGCGGCCGGCGGGGTGATGGGCGTACACCGGCAGGCCGATGCCAGGGCGCGCGGTTTGAAGCGTGTTCAGATCGAGCCTCATTTGTCGGTCACAGGGGCCTGTTCCGAGGAATGGGTACCAATCCGACCGATGACCGATTCGGTGTTCTTGTACGCCATGCTGCATGTGCTGTTGTACGAGCGCGGGCTGGAAGAACTAGATGTCGCTTTCCTCGCTCGGCACACTGCTTCCCCGTACCTGGTGGGCCCGCACGGTTATTTTCTGCGGGATCCGCTTACCCGCAAGCCCCTGATTTGGGACAAGACGAGCGGGCGGGCGGTTAGCCACGATTGCGCGGACACGGATCCGGCTCTTTCCGGAGAGTTTGTGGTGACGGCGGTCGAGGACGGCGCGGATAGCGAATCGTGGAATCACGAGACGGTCACAGCGACGACCTCTTTTGGAATGCTGGTACGCCACGTCGCCGATTGGACGCCCGAATGGGCTGCTGCTCGCTGCGACGTCCCGGCGGCGACGATACGCCGCATCGCCAACGATTTCCTGGACCAGGCGCGGGTCGGCGAAACCATGGAAATCGAAGGGCGCGTGCTGCCCTATCGACCGGTCGCGATCACGCTCGGCCGCTCGGTCAACAGCGGCTGGGGGGCGTACGAGTGTGTCTGGGCGCGAATCGTTCTCCAGATGCTGGTGGGCGCGCTCGAGGTGCCCGGCGGCCTCGTCGGAACGACGGTGCTGATCGCCGGCGAGGATCACGACCGCATGGCAAGCGTGAGACCGGGTCCCGACGGCTTCCTCGACTTCCCGATGAATCCAACGGACAAAGAAAACTGGTTAGAGCAACCGGACGTTCGCCACGCGCATCGTTCTCTCCTCCCGTTCGTGGGCAACGGTCCGATTAGCCAGGGACTGGGATCGACCACGCTCTCCTGGATGCGCCTGCAGGGGCGGGCGGCCGAGACCTGGCCGCGACCAAAGCCGCCAGACCTGTGGTTCGTGTATCGCTGCAATCCGGCCATTTCGTTTTCGGAAACGGATCGGCTCGCTGAGACAATGGCCACGTTCCCCTTTACCGTGGCTTTCGCCTATACGCTGGACGAGACCAACCATTACGCCGATCTGCTGCTACCAGATGCGATGGACATGGAAAGCACACAACTGGTGCGCATCGGTGGCACGAATCCTCAGGAGAACTTCTGGAATCATCAGGGCTGGGCGCTGCGTCAGCCCGTGGTCGCGCCACGCGGCGAATCCAGGGATTTCACCGATATCGCGACGGAGCTAGCCCAGCGTACAGGCCTTCTCGCGGACTATAACCGGATGTTGAATGCAGGCGTTACGGGCCTGCCTTTGAAGTCGGAGTCGCACGATTTTTCACTCGATGAATCGCGTGCGCATTCGGTCGATGAAATCTGGGACGCAGTATGCCGCGCGGCGAGCGCGGAGGTCACTGGCGGCGCCGCACACGACGGATTGGATTGGTTCAAGGAACACGGGTTTAGCGTGCGGCCGTTTTCCGCTCTCAATTGGTATCTCTTTCCGAAGATGCTCGATGTCGGGCTGCGGTTCGAACTTCCGTATCAGGAGCGCATCCTACGCACGGGGCGGCAACTCTCGAACCGCCTGCACGAGCACGGTATCCACTGGTGGGATAGGCAGCTCCACGAGTACGAGGCGCTGCCACACTTGAGCGATCTCGACAAGTTGTGGGATGAGGTCTACCGAAAAAGCTTTTCGGTCGATCCTGCCGACTATCCTTTCTGGCTGCTCACCGCGCGGAGCATGCAATACTCGTGGGGCGGAAACGTCAGCATCCAGATGATCCGCGAAGTGGCGGGCAATGTTGCGGGCCACGACGGGATCATGATCAACAGCGCTCGCGCGCGGGAAATGGGCATCGGCGAAGGAGACCGGATCGAGGTGAGTTCGCCGGTTTGCGCGGTTCGGGGACGAGCGGTACTTCGCCAGGGAATTCGGCCCGACACTATCCTGATGCTCGCCCAGTTCGGCCATTGGAAGACGCCTTTCGCGAAAGATTTCGACACGCCCTCGCTCAACCGGCTGGTACCAATGCACATTGACCTCATCGACGGCGGAGGCTCCTCCAACGATGCGGCCAAAGTATCGGTCGAACGCGTCGGACCGCCCTCGTGATGCGCTACGTGATGGTTGCGGACCTGCGGCGCTGTGTCGGCTGCCAGACCTGCACCGCCGCATGCCGGCACGAGAACGCGACGCCGCCCGGCGTTCAGTGGCGCAAGGTGCTCGACGTGGAGACGGGCGAATACCCCAACGTGAAGCGGATGTTCGTTCCGGTTGGATGCCAGCACTGCGCCGACCCCCCCTGTATGCATGTCTGTCCGAGCACGGCGACCGGCCAGCGCAGCGACGGCATCGTGACGATCGACTACGACCTGTGCATCGGCTGCGGTTACTGCGCGGTCGCCTGTCCCTATCAGGCACGCTACAAGGTGGATAAGTCCACTTTCGCGTACGGGCAGACTCCAACGTCAAGCGAGGCAGCGCGTTTTAACGAGAAGCGGCTCGGTGTCGCCCAGAAGTGTACTTTCTGCAGCGACCGGGTCGACCAGGGTAAGCGCGATGGCCTCACGCCGGGGGTCGATCCCGCTGCGACACCAGCGTGCGCCAATTCTTGCATTGCCGATGCCCTGCACTTTGGCGACCTGGATGATCCCGAGAGCAATGTCTCGCGCCTGCTCGCGGAGCACTCCTGGTTTCGCATGCACGAGGAACTGGGTACCGAACCGGGCTTCTATTATTTGTGGGATCGGGAATGAACCGTTTCGGCTCAGTATTGCAGGGCAACTGGGACTGGCGGGCCGCCAGCAACTTCATTTTTGGCGGAACCGGCAGCGGACTGCTTCTGACGGCGGCAATTGCGGGCTCATCGGTCGCGGTGCTGGTGGCGATCGCGTTGATTGCCGTCGGTCTGGCCTTGGTGTGGCTGGAGATCGGCAGGCCCTGGCGCGCGCTCAACGTGCTCTCGCATCCGCAAACATCGTGGATGACGCGCGAGTCAATTGTGGCGCTCGTCGCTTTGCCCTTGGCAGTCGCAGGTCTCGTCCTGGACGATTGGAGGCTGCTGGCAGGCGCCGGCGCTATGGCGCTCGGTTTTCTGTATTGCCAGGCCCGCATTCTCCATGCCGCCAAAGGTATACCGGCGTGGCGCGAACCGGCTCTTGTGCCGCTCATCGTCGTGACCGGTTTGGCCGAAGGCGGATCGCTGTACCTGGTTGTCGCGGAACTTTCCGGTTCGAGTTCGGCGTGGCTTGTGTACGCCCTCATCGTGTTGCTCGCGCTGCGGGCCGTTGCCTGGCATCGCTACCGTTCCGGACTCGCGGCGTCGGGCGCGCCGGAGCAAACGCTGCAAACCTGGCGCAGGATGAGCGCGGTTTTTCTCGGCGTTGGAAATCTGCTTCCCGCGGTGCTCCTTTTCGCGGCCGTCACGATTTCCTCGTACGCTGCTGCATGCGTGGTAGCGGCTGCGTGCTTAGCGATCCTGGGCGGATGGCAGCTGAAGTTTCGACTGATCACCCGCGCCGCGCACGTGCAGGGGTATGCAATTGGGCGACTTCGCCGCGGACATCCCAAGGCGGGTCACCCGACAGCGCGAAGCTGATCGATGGTACCGGGAGTGCGGCGATCCGAAGTTTATCAGGTCTGTCGGCTGAGGAAGCTTGAGCAGGAGAGCGACCGGCTCATGAAGGTCGTCGGATGACGGCAAAGGCCTCCGACTGCATGGCGCGTGCGGCAACGGCGGCAGGTTGTCAACGGCGGAGCAAAACCAGTCCAGAGGGCGGCGTAAAATTAGTCCACTTGA
>CAZTAK010000088.1:0-8409 GCA_964611585.1 uncultured Alphaproteobacteria bacterium | reverse complement strand
AACCACCGACACGCGGATTTTCAGTCCGCTGCTCTACCAACTGAGCTACCTGGGCCCACGGCGGCGGCGCACCAAAAAAAGCGCCGAAAACTGCGGCCGAGCGCGGGTTATAGGGGAATCGCCCTACTCTGTCCACCGACCCGCCCGGTGGCGCGTAATGCCTCTGGCCGACGACCGGCGGTGGCGTCCGGGCCCACGGGGAAAGGATAACCGGAGGCGGCAGAATGATTTTTCAGGCTGTGGTTTGAGATCCTGTGCAGCGCTGAACTTCGCTCAATCAAATCCCGGCGACCGGTCTTCCCGACGGGCGCGACCCTCACGCAATATCGTTACCGGGCGCAATATCGTTACCGGGTTCGTCTCGCCCGGGATCGTACGAGGGTCGCCAAACCAGCGGCGAAGATCGACGGCGGCGCGGTGCTGCGTCAGAATCGTTGTTGTCATTCGCGGCAGGGCACACCGCGTCGCCAGCAAGTCCGATCAATTTCCGCCTTGGCGTTCATTCGTGAGCCTGAACTTCGATATCGTAGGCATCGCGCTCCAGTTCGCCGTCGGCGCGGACCTCGACCTCGATCCCGGTCCGCCCTTCGAGCGCGTTCAGCAAATCTTCGCCATCGCCTAAAAGGAACGCCGCAACGTCCGGCGCGGCAAAGATATCGATCACCGGTTTGCCCGCACCCGCCGGCGCGCCGGCGCGCGCTTCCTGCTCGGCCTCGCGCAGGATTTCGTGGGCGATACTTTCGACCGAAATCCGCCAACCTTCGCCATCGCAGGTCGCGCACGCTTCGCCCAACTGCGCCCGCAACGGATCGCGGGTGCGCTTGCGCGTCATCTCGATCAATCCGAACTGCGATATTTCGCCGATCTGAATCGGGGCGCGGTCGGGGGCGACCGCGTCGCGGAACGCGTCGACCACCTGCCCGCGGTCGGCCGGGTCCATGTGAATGAGATCGATCACGACCAGGCCGCCGATGTTGCGCAGCCGGATCTGGCGTGCGGCCTCGGCGACGGCTTCAAGATTTGTCGCCAGCGCCGTTGCGGGCTGGCCTTCGCCGGCTCCGGCGCGCGCCGAATTGACATCCACCGCGGTCAGGGCTTCCGTTTCCTGGATCACGATACGACCGCCCGATGGCAGATCGACGCGGGGCGCCAGGGCCGTGTCGATATCGTCCTCGATTCCATGCAGACCGAACAGGTTGCCGGCCGCGCTGTGGTGCTTGAGGCGCTCCACCGCCTCAGGAAAATGAATCTCGCAGTAGGCTTTCGCCGATGCCAAGGTATCGCCCGAATCGAAAACAATGCGCGTGGTGCTGCCGGTGACGAGATCGCGCAACGCCCGTTCGACCGGGCCAAGATCATTGTGGAGGCAGCGTGGGGGATCGGTCTCGTCGCGGGCAGCGGTCAGTTTGGCCCACAGTTCCGACAACGCGCGGATATCGCCTGCAAGTTCGTCGCGACCCGCCTCGGCCGCCGCGGTACGCACGATAAAGCCGCCCGCCGCGCCGGCCTCATTGCAGGCGGCTTCGACTTCGGCGGCAATGCGCTCGCGCACGGATTCATCTTGAATACGGCGTGAAATCTTGATGCCCTCGTCCTCGGGCGCAAAGACCAGATGCCGGCCCGCAAACGAAATCTGTCGCGACAGCCGCGCGCCCTTGCCGGCGATCGGATCCTTGACCGCCTGCACCAGAACGGTTTCGCCCTCATGAACTGTATCGCCAATCGGCGGGGAAGTTCCGGTTCCGCGCGCCCGCCGGTCGGCAGGGGACAAGGCCTCCCACGCGCCGAGAAACCCGGCCCGTTCCAGGCCAATATCGACGAAAGCGGCGTTGACCCCGGGGACCACCCGTTCGACCCGGCCGAGGAAAACGCTGCCGAGGATGCTCTGGTGTTCGGGCCGCTCGATCAGCAGTTCGCGCAGCCGGCCGCCGGCCACCACCGCAATCCGCACTTCGCCGAGCGCCGCGTTGACCAGAATCTCTTCCGTCATGGCGCAGGATCCGGTTGCCACCGGGCGGCAAGACCGAGACCGATCAGCAAGGTATAGGTTTCATAGAGCGGCAGTCCGACGACACCGGAATAGGATCCGGCGATACGGCGCACGAAGGCCCCGGCCAGTCCTTGAATCGCGTAGCCTCCCGCTTTTCCGCGCCACTCGCCGCTCGCAAGATATTCTTCGATCTCGCCGCCCGAGAGACGCTTGAAGGCGACCCGGGTTTCGACCTGACGGGCGTGGCGCGCCCCGTCCGGGCCAAGCACCGCGATGGCGCTGTGAACCCGGTGCCAACACCCCGACAGCAGCGCCAGGCACCGCCGCGCCGTTTCGGCATCTTGGGGCTTGGGGAGGATTCGCCGGTCCCGGGCGACAACGGTATCGGCGCCAAGGACCAAAACACCGGGATGGCGTGCAAAAAGCTCGTCCGCCTTGGCACCGGCCAGCCGCGCAGCCAGATCGGCGGGACGCTCGCCCGGCTTCGGAGATTCGTCGATATGGGCGCCCTCGACGGCCGCAGGCTCGATGCCGATCTGGCGCAACAGCGCCAATCGCCGTGGCGATTCCGAGGCCAGCACAAGCGCCAGCCCGGTTCGGGCCTGCGGCATCGGCATCGCGGCCATGGCAGCAGTGCCTATTTGTAGCGAAATGTGATGCGGCCCTTGGTCAGGTCGTAGGGGGTCATTTCGACCAGGACATTGTCCCCGGCCAGAACGCGGATACGATTTTTCCGCATCTTGCCCGAAGTGTGGGCCAGAACCTCGTGTTCGTTTTCGAGAACGACCCGGAACATGGCATTGGGCAGCACTTCTTTTACCGTGCCGGGCATTTCAAGTAATTCCTCTTTGGCCATCTGTTCTCCGTGGCTTGGTGATACGTGGCACGGACTCTTTGTGCCTCGGCCGCGGAAATCAAGGGAATTCTGTGACGAATCACTCATTTCCCGCGGCCAACGGCCCGAAGCGGTCCTGAATCCGATGGACCAGGGTATTCCGCACCTCCCGGAAGGCGTCGAGAATACGCTCGCGACTGCCGTGAACGGCGGTTGCATCCTGGGTCGGCCAGTACTCGACTTCGCAGGCTGACGTCCGGGTCATTTCCACCGCCGAGTGCTGGGCCTCCGGCGACAGCGAAATCACCAGATCGAAGGAGGTATCATTCGATTCGTCGAACGTCTTGGCGATGTGCTGAGACATGTCGATGCCGATTTCGGCCAGAACCGTGACCGCGAAGCTGTTGAGATCGTCCGCGCGTACGCCGACCGAATCGACGTAGACGCGGTCCCCGTACAGATGCTTCATGATTGCCTCGGCCATGGGCGAACGTGCCGCGTTCATGGTGCAACAGAATAGGACGGACCCCGGAAGCCGTTTCACCCGCCTAATTCCGGATATGCAATACGCAAATCAAGGTAAAGATCCGCCGGGCGGTGTCGAAATTCATTTCGATCTTGCCGCTCAAGCGGTCCTGAAGGATTTGCGAGCCCTCGTCGTGGAGCCCGCGCCGGCCCATGTCGATGGCCTCGATACGCGACGGGCTCGAAGTCTTGATCGCGGAATAATAAGATTCGCTGACGGCGAAATAGTCTTTGACGATAGTCCGGAACGGCGTCAGCGACAGCCCAATGACACTCAGATTCTCGCCCTCCGCAGTACGGATATCGAATAACAACCGCCGGTCCTCGATGCGGAGATGAAGCGTGTACGGCCCCCCGCTATCACCGAGTGGCGAAAAGAAATTATCTTCCAGCAGATCGTAAATCGCGATCCGGCGTTCGTGCTCGACTTCGGGGCCGCGCCGCCCCACGGTCAGTTCGTCGAGGATGACATCGACGAGTCGTTTCGCGCTGTTTTGCGGTGCCGGGGCGGTCATCACCGCGAAAGCCGAAGCGAAACCGACAGCGCATGGGCATCGAGACTTTCGGCCGTGGCAAGCTGCACCGCGGCAGGACCGATCCGGGCAAGACTTTGCGCGTCGCAACCGATAATGCTGGTGCGTTTGAGAAAATCGATCACCGACAGGCCCGACGCAAACCGCGCGGTGCGCGCCGTCGGAAGGACATGGTTGGGTCCGGCGACGTAATCGCCGATCGCCTCCGGCGTATGGCGCCCGAGAAAGACCGCACCGGCATGATGAACCTGCGCCAGCACGGCCTCGGGCTCGGCCACTGCGAGCTCCAAATGTTCGGGCGCTATCCGGTCGGAGAGTGCCGGCGCATCCTTCATGTCGGCGACCAGTATTACTGCACCGAAGGTATCCCAGCTTTCGCGCGCCAGCGCCGCGCGCGGCAATTCTTCAAGATGCGCGTCCACCGCCGCCACAACCGCATCCGCAAATGCAGCGTCATCCGTAATCAATAACGCCTGTGCGGCAACGTCGTGTTCGGCCTGCGACAACAGGTCGGCGGCGATCCAGCGGGGATCGTTCTCGTTGTCGGCGATGACGAGAATTTCGGAGGGACCGGCAATCATGTCGATGCCGACGTCGCCGAAGACCTGTTTCTTGGCCGCGGCAACATAGGCGTTGCCGGGCCCGACGACTTTGTCGACGGCGGCAATGGTTTCGGTGCCGTAGGCCAGGGCGGCGATCGCCTGCGCGCCGCCGATCCGGTAAATCTCGTCGAGTTCCAGCAACCGCGCCGCCGCCAGCACCAGCGGGCTTATCACCCCCGACGGGGCCGGCACGCACACCGCGATTCGCGCCACGCCCGCGACCTGGGCGGGAATAGCGTTCATCAGCAAGGAACTCGGATAGGCCGCCAGACCGCCCGGCACGTAGAGGCCGGCCGCCGCCACCGGTGTCCAGCGCGATCCCAGCTCGACGCCTTGCGTATCCCGATACCGAACATCTTCCGGCATCTGGCGCTCGTGGTACGCACGGATACGGTTGGCCGCCAACGCCAGCGCGGGTAACGCCTCCGTGTCGGCGGCCTCAGCCCCGGCTTCGATTTCGTCGGCGCCGAGGCGGATTTGGCCGCGCCCCAGGGCATGGCCGTCAAACCGTTCGGTCAGTCCAATCAGCGCCGCATCGCCATGCGAGCGGACCTCGGCGATGATGGCTGCAACCGCCGCGGCAACATCGGGAGCGGACTCGCGCTTTGCCGCGAGCAGAGCAACGAAGTCTGCTTCGAATCCGGAGTCGCGGGTATCAAGCCGCCGCACCGCGCAACACCTTTTGAAAACTTTCGATCCAGGCACCGACCTCGGCCGGGCGCGTTTTCAGCGCCGCGCGATTGACGGCCAGGCGCGAGGACACCGCGGTGATCTGTTCCACTTCGACCAGCCCGTTGGCTTTGAGGGTTTCGCCGGTCTCCACCAGGTCGACCACGCGCCGGCAGAGACCCAGCCGGGGTGCCAGTTCGATGGCGCCGTGGAGTTTGATGCACTCCGCCTGCACGCCGCGCGCGGCGAAATGCCGGCGCGTGAGGCTCGGATATTTGGTTGCTACCCGCACATGGCTCCACTGCGCGGGATCGTCATCGGCCACCATTTCTGCGAGCTCGGCGACCACCAGGCGGCAGCGGCCGATACCGAGATCGAGCGGCGCGTAGACTTCCGGATACTCAAATTCCATCAACACGTCGCTACCGACAACGCCCAACTGTGCCGCCCCGAAGGCCACGAACGTCGCCACATCGAAACTGCGCACGCGGACCAGATCGAGTGCGGCGACACTGGTCCCAAAGCGGAGCCTGCGCGAACCCGGGTCGTCGAAATCGGGCTCAGGTGAAATGCCCGCGGCGCGCAGAGTGCTTGCGACTTCTGCCAACACGCGCCCCTTGGGGACCGCCAGAATTAACTTGTCGTCGGCCATGATTGTGCCCGATTGAGTAGCCTTGCCGCGATCCTGTTCGCGGCTCGCGCCCTACCTAAGCGAAGCGGCGGGCCCCCGCAAGACCCGGCGCCTCAATCCCCGTCCGCGTCGGGGTGTTGGGGCCGCGCCCGGGCTTGCCACGGACCGCCGAGATCGGCGAGTTCGGCATCGATGCACTCGGTATCGAGGCGGATCGTGGTGCCGCCGGCGAAAATCAGCCGGATCGTCGCCGCGCCCTCAACCCCGTCCTCGGATTCGATCGTCAGCAACTCGAGAACCTCGTCGGGCTGGCGATGGTCGTAGCCCAGAGTCTGGACCCCAAGCACACCGCGGAACTGGAGGCCCGTCCGCAACCGTTTCCCGGTCCCCCCGGACCGGCGCCCCTCCCAGCGATAGCGGTTGAAAACGCCGGCGAAGCGATGCTCGCGCGGCAGATAAGCCAGGTCGCCGATTCGCGCAACGGCGTCTTGAAGCATCGCCGCCATCACGGTTAAATCCTCGCGGTCGGTCGCGTAGAGCCGCAGGTATTCGGAATTACCCGTGTCCATGTGTGCCGGCAGCGAGCGGGCGGTTACGCCGCAACCCGTTGGATATCGGCACCGCAGGCCGCGAGCTTGCAGACCAGATTGTCGTAACCGCGGTCGAGATGGTAGATGCGGCTGACTTCGGTCTCGCCGGCCGCCGACAAACCGGCCAGAATCAGCGACATCGAGGCGCGCAGGTCGGTCGCCATCACCTGAGCGCCGCGCAGGCGCTCGACCCCACGGACCCGCGCGACCGGCCCCTGAAGCAAGATATTCGCGCCCATCCGTACCACTTCGGGCACATGCATGAAGCGGTTCTCGAATATCGACTCGGTGATAACCGCAGTACCCTGACTCAAGGTCATCAACGCCATGAACTGGGCCTGCATGTCGGTGGGAAATCCGGGATAGGGCTGGGTCGTGACATCGACCGGTTCGGGGCGGTTGGTGGCAGCCCGAACGTGAAGACTGCCGTTGCGCGCGACGCATTCGACGCCGGCCGCGGACAGCGCCTCAAGCACCGAGTCCAATGTCCCGGTGCGCACGCCCTTGAGTTCGAGATCGCCGCCCGTGATCGCCGCAGCCACCGCGTAGGATCCGGTCTCGATCCGGTCGGGCATGACCGCATGGGTGGTCCCGTGCAGCATGCCTGTCCCTTGAATAATCAGGCGTTCGGTTCCTAGCCCCTCGATGTCGGCGCCCATGGCCTGCAGACAGGTTCCGAGGTCGGCGATTTCCGGTTCGCGCGCGGCATTTTCCAGCACCGTCTCACCGTCGGCAAGGCAAGCGGCCATCATCAAGTTTTCGGTCGCGCCCACAGAAACAAAGGGGAAACGAATATTCGCCCCGCGCAGGCCCCTGGGCGCCGAGGCGCGAACATATCCGTCGTCGAGATTGATGTTGGTGCCGAGGCTTTCGAGTCCTTTCAGGTGAAGATCGATGGGCCGGGTGCCGATGGCGCAGCCGCCCGGCAGCGATACTTTCGCCTCCCCGCACCGTGCCACCAGCGGCCCCAGCACCAGAACCGATGCCCGCATGCGCCGGACCAGATCGTAGGGCGCCGTGGTTCCCGAAATTCCGGCCGCCTGGATGGCGACGGTCTGCCCGCCGCCCGCGTCCGCCGCGCCCCCCTCCGCAACGACCTCAGCCCCGAACTGGCCGAGAAGCCCGGCCATCGACTTGATATCTTCCAGCCGCGGAACGTTGGTCAGAACGACGCGCTCAGCCGTCAGCAGACTTGCCGCCATCAGCGGCAGCGCCGCGTTCTTGGCGCCGCTGATCGCGACCGTACCGTGGAGCGGGTTGCCGCCGCGGATCTTGATCTTGTCCAAGGTTCTCTCCCGAGCCCTGCGGCCGCGGCCGAAAAAAGCTGACCGTGGGTCAGAAAAATGGCGTCATTGAGGCGCGCGCCACTTTGTAGGGGAGCGGCCAACCCCGCACAAGCGGACCCTCAGCCGGAACGGCCTGTTTTTTTCTCGGGCGATCCGTTCCCGGGGCGGCTCTTTTTGCGCCGCCGCAGATTCTCCCGCAGGGCCCGGGCCGAACGGGCCAGCCGCGCCGCCTTTTTTGACGCCGCCGCCGGCGCGGGCGGCGCCTCCGTTTGGTCCTTGCCGGGCCGATTTTCCGATCCCATCGCAGGGCTCCCGGACGCTGGTTGCGCCGAAAACGCCCGGTGCGCGCACCTTTCGGTGCGCTTGCCCGGTCGCGCGGCACTATGGCATGGTGCGCGCCCGCTCGCGAGCGCCCACATAGCTCAGTGGTAGAGCACTCCCTTGGTAAGGGAGAGGTCGAAAGTTCGAGTCTTTCTGTGGGCACCAGCCTTACCCCAGTTTCTTCGGGATTTGGCGAAGTTGCGACCCCGACCTGCTCGGCAATATGCGGCAGAACGGGGCAAGAACATGCATCTCGTCCCGGGAAAACCCGTGGAGTCTGTTCGCTCCGCGTTCTCAAATCCCACTAGCCAACGCACCAAACGCCTCACGGCATGCCGCAGTCCGTCGCCTGCGCGCTCGACCGCCCAAACGACCGTTTGGCTTCCAGCCCACGAAACGAATGAGGTGAGCGATGATCGCTCTCACT
>CAZTAK010000087.1:0-9058 GCA_964611585.1 uncultured Alphaproteobacteria bacterium | reverse complement strand
GCGCCCGGTACCGCATCCTCAAGATCGAGGACGACGCAGTCTGCGCCGAATGAGGGCAGTTTGGAGACTTTGCGCGGCTCGTTGCCGGGGGCAAACAGGACTGAGCGAAGCGGTATCGGCCGCCGATCATATGCGGCGTCAGTATCAGTTGTTGTCACGTCTGGCCTTCCCTTAAGCGGCCCAATGTGGCGACAGGCACCGCTGCGCCGCCTTGAGCATGGACCACCGACGAACCATCACGGGTTCAACAGCATGCGGCCGAAAAACCGCCTGCTTTCCATGACCTTGTGGGCCTTCGCCGCATCCTTCAACTTGAATTTGCGATGGATGACGGGCGTCAGTTTGCCCACGGCCACCAGGGCCAGCGCTTCGGCGGCAATGGCCTTCGTCGAGCGGCCGCATCCATGCAGCGTAATGTGTTTGCGGAAGAATTCGATCATGTCGAACTTCACTTGCTCACCGCCGTGGGCGCCGATCGTTACCAGCCGGCCGCCGGCGGCAAGGGCCTCGACGCTTTCGACGAGAACCTTGCCGCCAACCATTTCAAGCACGAGATCGACGCCCATCCCGCCGGTAAGCCGCAAGACTTCTCGGGCGATGGATTTCTTCCGGTAGTCGATGGCGTAATCGGCGCCGAGTTCCTTGGCCCGCTTCAGTTTGGAGGGCGAACCCGCGGTGGCGATGACAACTGCGCCGGCGAGCTTTGCCACCTGTATCCCCGCCGTGCCGACGCCGCTGCCGGCCGCATTAACCAGAACCGTCTCGCCGGGCCCGACCTTGCCCATGGTGACAAGCGCCTCCCAGGCCGTGGCGAAGGGGACGTATGACGAGACCGCGTCGTCGAACGAAAGGCCGTCGGGCAGACGGACAAGGTGATGCTGTCCGACTTTCACGTATTCGGCATAGGTGCCCCAGGTGGTGGCGCCGAGGATGCCGAAGTTGTGGCACATGTTCTCGGCACCTTTGAGGCAGTTCTGGCAAACGCCGCAACTCAAGATGAAGTGTGGCGCGACCCGGTCTCCCGCCTTCCACGTGGTGACGCCGTCGCCGACCTCGGTCACAACGCCCGCGGCATCGACCCCTGGAATGTGCGGAAAATTCCCCTTCATTCCCGAGAGGCCGTTGCGGATATCGATGTCGACGTGATTGACGCCGGCGGCGCGAACGCGGACCAGAACTTCGCCCGGCCCGGGGCGCGGCGTTTCAATTTCTTCGTAGCGAAGGACGTCGGGCCCTCCGTTCCGATGGAGAACGATGGCTTTCATGGGATGTCTCCCAATTGATACCTGATAGGACGGGTCGAAGGTCCCTTGGTAATCATTTCGGGACCAGCGGAACCGTAGTTGCGGCACGGGGGCGAGGCAAGGTGGTTCCGGCTTGTTTCGGTGGTCGCCGCGGTTTGTTTTCGATGGGCGGCTCAAGCCGGCGCCGATTCGGCGGGATGCAGCTCTTTTCGACGTTGGTAGGACGGGCGCTCGATGAACGCTTCGTACCAAGCTGTCAGCGTCGGTCGTCCGGTACGCCATTCGTCCTGGTTGCCTCGGGTGTCGCGGAGCCAATCGATCCACATCAAAACGCCGGCAATGGAAATGAGGCCGATGTGGAAGCCTTCGAAGTGTGCGGCTTCCTCTTCCAGCCGGTCCAGACCCCGGAGGACAGCCTGCTGGTAGCGGTTGATGGCCTCGGTTGAGCGCTCGCCGTCGGGCCGTCTGAGTTCGACCACGCGAAGATCGGTGGAATCGAACAGGCCTTCGCCAAGCCCGAACAAACGGAGCGCGTTCCAGCGGGTCTCGCCGCTGGGTGGGAACATCTTCGGGCTGTCGTGGAGCGAATCCATGTACTCGTAGATGACCGGGCCACCGAACATCGCCACGCCGTCATCCCGGATCAGCGTCGGCACTTTTCGCAGGGGATTGGCGGCGAGGAGGGCCTTGGGTGATTCCCAGGGAATGGTTGGGACGAGTTCGAGGTCATCATAAATTCCGGCCTCAATGGCGACGATTTCGACGCGATGAATGAAATTGGGAAACGGGGTGAAAAAAAGCTTCAGGGGAACCTCCCGGGTGAAGGGGTTGCGGCCGGCGGGCTCGGGGATGGTCAGGTGGGGCCAACATTTCCGGCCCGCGTGCGCCAGTGCAAGATAACACGGGGGCCGAATGATTTGTCATTGCTTGCGTTTCCCGCGTCTTGTGCCGCCGCATCTCGTACCGCCCGTTCGATCAAGGGCTTGCAGAGCGGAATCCGCTATACCAACATGATGCCGATGCGACGATTGCTTGTTGGGGATCGTTGCCGTCGATCAGGAGGGGGGGTGAAAGGGGTTCGAGGTGGGAAAATCGAGACAATGGACGAACGAGATATGTTCGCAGCTCGGGATTGAGTTGCCGATCGTTGGCGCGCCGATGGGGGGCGTTGCCGGTCCGGAACTAGCGGCGGCCGTCTCGGCGGCGGGCGGGCTTGGATTGCTCGGTCACGCCAGCGTCGACCTTGACGAAATGCGGCGGGAGATCAGTCAGGTCCGGTCGCTGACCGACAAGCCGTTTGGGGTTGGCCTGCTCTTTCCGTCGCGTGCCGAACCCGGGCCGCCCGTCACGGTCTCGATCGCCGATTTTCCCGATTTTCTGAGGAAGCTGGGCGATCCGGCGCCGCTCGACAAGTCGTTGGCACCCGTCTTCGATCGTGAAACCTCCGAGAAGCGCCTCGATATCGCCATTGATGAGGGCGTCAAGGTCCTTTCCTTTGGCTTGGGTGCGCCGCGGGAAATTGTGGCGCGGGCCAAAGCGAGCGGCATGAAGGTGATTGCTCTCGTCGGCAGCCGTCATGCCGCCCTCAGCGTCGAAGAAAGCGGGGTCGATATCATCGTTGCCCAGGGACATGAGGCCGGGGGGCATACCGGCAGGACCACGACAATGATCTTGGTGCCTCAGATCGTTGACGCGGTGAACGTGCCGGTGCTTGCAGCGGGCGGTATTTCCGACGGTCGGATTATGGCGGCGGCATTGATGCTGGGCGCCAGTGGGGTCCTGATCGGCACCGCCTTGCAGGCGACGCCCGAGGCACGGACCGCCTCGACCCACAAAGACAAACTCGTCGAAATGGTTGATGACGAGACCATCGTGTCGCGTTGCTACACCGGCAAGCCGTCGCGGATCATCCGCAATGCCTTCGTCGATGCGTGGCGGGGTCACGAGCCCGAGATCTTGCCGATGCCGGAACAATGGCACCTTGTCGCGCCTCTGGTGGCGCCGGCCAAGGCGAAAGGGTCACTGGAAATCGCCAATTGGCCGACCGGGCAGGGGGCCGTCCTGTTGCGTGAGATCCAGCCAGCCGCCGATGTCGTGCGCGGCATGGCCGCTGACGCGGCGCAGATTATCGAATCCGCGCATCGTTACCTGAGCAACGGCGCCTGAACAATAGATGACCTGGAACTTCATACTCAAAGCAGTCACAGCTCTATATCAACCTCGGTAATCGCCATTGCTGCGGTCAAGGGACTTGTCGTCGTCGTTCCCCTTGCTGAACACGCTTTGCTTTGGGAACAAAGGGCCGGCCTCGAACTAGGTTTGGCTGAAGCAAAACGGCGGATGGGCGTGGAACAGACCCGCATCCCCGGCCAGCGCGGCTGTCAGGGCGTGGGCCCCGGGAGCCACGCGCTGTTGTCCCGCCGCACCGGCCAAGCGCTCGGCGCCCCCGCCGCGTCGATCACCCAATACAGGTTCGCTCTACAGCCGGTTTTCGCAATAGGGCGCTTGAATCTCGTTGCCCGCAGGAAATTTCCTAGTCTGTCATCACCCCAAGCGCGTCATTCGTTGCGGCCCAAAACCCGCGCGGGGCGAGGCAATCCCCGATCGCGACTACGCCCGCCGGAAGGACCGGCGCGGCCGTGCCGGTCGCAAGGACAATGGCATCGTAGGGCCCGAGTGTTTCGCCTGTCGTCAGGGTCGCGACGCTGCCATCGATTGAAGCGACAAGGGCGTGCGGGCGTATCTCGATGTCTGCGGCGCGAAGGCGCGCGGAAACTTCTTGTAGTTCCAGAGAAAAAATCAGGTCGGGTTCGCCCGGGTGGGTTCCACTGGTGACAACCGTGATCGGCCCGGCGTCGGCTTGTGCGGCGAGGGTCTCCACCAGCGAAATTGTCGGCCATCCGCCTTCTTCGTCGATCACGAGGACGCTTCCGAAAACGGACCGTCGGCCGGCCAGAATATCGCGACCGTGGGGCAGGGCATCAGCTCCCGGAATGCCGTCGACGAGATGGGGGCGCGATCTCCAGATAGCAGTCAGTGCCGGTCGTGCGCCGACTGCCCAGACAATGGTGTCGGCTTCGGGCATCCGCGTTGGCTCTACTTCTGCGCCGAGTCTTACGTTCACGCCAAGGTGTGCGAGTTCGCGTTCCCACCACGCCAGGGCGTCGAGGATTTCGCCGCGCTGCGGCGCCGCCCCGGCCAGTCGCATCTCGCCCCCCAATTTGTCCTGCGCTTCATAGAGCGTAACGTGGTGGCCGCGCAGGGCTGCCAGTCGCGCCGCTTCGAGGCCCGCCGGGCCGCCACCAACGACCGCCACGCGTTTGGCCGCTGCCGTGGGCGCCGGCCGGGCAATGACGTATTCATTGCCGGCCCTCGGATTGACAACGCAGGAGCCCGCGAACCCCCTGACAACGAATCCAATGCACGCCTGATTGCAGGACACGCACGGGCGGATGCGGTTCTCCTGACCGGCTTCGACCTTCTTCATCCATTCGGGGTCGGCGATCCAGGTGCGTGCCATCGCGACGACGTCGGCCGCGCCATTCGCAAGGACCGCTTCCGCCTCTGCCGCCGTTCGAATCCGGCCGGCGAGCGTCACCGGAACCGGAAGCTCCTGGCGGAACCGCGCAGACTGCTCCGCGAGCCCGGCGCGCGGATAGGTCATGAGGGGGATGGTCTGATCCATGGACCAAGATGACCCGGTGATAAGGCTCACATAGTCGACGAGGTTCTGATCCGTCAGAAGGAGCATCGCGGCAAGTGACTCCTCGGGTCCATAGTCGCTAGGGTCTGACGCCACCAGATGCGCGACCGATGTCCTGACGCCGACCGCAACGTCCGGACCAGCGGACTCGCGCACGGTCTCCAAAACTTCGCGGACGATTCGCACACGGTTTTCGAGCGACCCCCCATAGGCGTCGGTGCGACGGTTCAACGTGGGAGAAAGAAATGATCCAAGCAGATAGTCGAACGATGTTTGAACCTCGATTACGTTGACACCGGCCTTGCGGCAACGCGTGGCGGCGCTGCCATAGGCTGCAACGATGTCGGCAATCTCGGCAGCACTGGCGGCCTTCGGCGTTTCGCGGAAATTGGCTGAGGGAATTGCCGAGGGCGCGAGGGTGGCACGGCCCATCCGGTAGGAGACGTTATGTCCGCCGTGCCACAGGATTATCGACAACAGCGAACCCGCGGCATGAATCTCGTCGGCGGTTCTTGCCAGCGTGGGTACGATGGCGTCGGCGAAAAGGTTCAGCGAAAGAACCGAGCTTACGCTCGAGGGGTGGACAACCGAGGACTCAATCCCGACCAACGCCGCGCCACCTTCCGCCCGTGTCACGAGGTAGCCCCGCAGCCTGTCGCTCACACCTTCTTGCGAGCGACCGAAGTCCATTCCGTGACCGGACATGACGGCACGGTGGCGAAGCCGCACCGGTCCAAGAGCAATCGGCGAAAGAAGCGTCGAGTAGCGGCCCGCCGCGTTTGAGCTAGGGTCTGTCATCTTGGGTCATCCAATCCAGGGTTCGCGGGGTTCGTGACTCGATCCGGATCTAGGGATTGGACGCGCTTTGTCCGGGCACATGTATTCTCCTGACCCGCCCCCGGTGGGTGGACCCTAGCACGGCGCGCACGTCAGCATATCCGTCGGACAGGCTGGGCGACCACTCTCGCCGCCAGGCGCCCGCAAACGGCGAATTCGCGTGAAGGGCTCGTTTTCCTGTCCGAGCGCCGGTTTGATGCCGGTCAAGGTCAGCGGACCGGGCGCTTCCTAGATGTTCAAACCCAACATTTGGAGCTGACGGATTTGGGGACAAGTGTTGGGTCGAACACTTGGAAGAAGATAGACTGGCGGTGCGGGCTGACATAAAGGGAACGAAATGTCAGAGTCGCACCATGAGCGTTTGTAACGTCAACCAAATCCAGGCGGGCCGGGGGCGCCGCTGAAAAAGGGGCAAGTACCATGACACGGCCGCATATTGAATATATTCAAGCGCAAGGTCTGCCGTGGCGACGGGGTCTCTACGGGCGCGCGCGACCCGATGTGCGTACCCGTATCCTCAGCATCGACCGCAAGAACGGCGACTCCAGTGTGCTGATCAAATATCCAGCGGGCTGGAAACGCACGAAGAAGGAATACCTGACCGCCGACGAAGAGCTGTTCGTCCTCGACGGCGCCTTGAAGATTGCAGGTATCGAGTACGGCAAGCATTGTTACGCTTATCTTCCCGCGGGTTACGAACGTCCGCGCGCTTCGTCGAAGGAAGGGGCGGTCGTGCTCACCTTCTTCAACGCGACGCCAACCGCGGTGGCGGGGCGGGCGCCAAAAGGGATGATGAAGAAGAAGCGGCTGGTCGAGCTTCTCGACACCGGTGACATGCCCTGGGACGCGATGCCGGGCGGTGGCGAGATGGATCCCGAGATCGGCGGCATGAACGCCATCAAGACCCTGCGCATCGATCACGAGACCGAGGACTTTACGTTCCTCTACGGTGCGATGCCGCAGTCCCATCCCGACGGTTGGACCGGCAAGATCGAGACCCATCCCGTGGTCGAAGAAATGTATTTGATCAGCGGCGAATTGGCCGGCAATACCGGAATCATGCGGCCCGGCGCCTATTTCTGGCGTCCGCCCGGCATTCTGCACGGGCCCTATGGGACGGAAACTGGCGCCTTCGGGTTCTTCCGCACCCTAGGCGGGATGCTGGTCAACATTTGGACCGACTACGAAGTCAAGTTTACCTACGACCCGCGATACAAGCCGGCGCTTCCAAGGGACCTTAAGAAGTATGCCCGCGAAACACGGCCCGCCTCCGCCAGCTACTGACGGCATGTGCAAACGGCCCGTCTTGGTGCAGATTGTTTCCTGACATCTGCACTGGCGGGCCGATTTGTGCACCATAGCCGCTTCACCTTTCGGCAAAATGGTACTGGTGCCGTAGACGCGAATAGCGACCAACAAGGGGGCGCAGCGCGTGCCGTAATCCGGTCGCCGCTGAAAACCGGCTAACCCAACGCCTTCGCTTTTTCGCGCAATACGAATTTCTGGATCTTGCCGGTCGAGGTTTTCGGCAATACGCCGAACACCACGGTTTTGGGCGTCTTGAAATGGGCGATATGATCGTGGCAGAAGGCGATTACGTCCTCGGCGCTGGCGGTTTTGCCCGGTTTCAAGGTGACGAACGCGCACGGTGTCTCGCCCCATTTCTCGTCCGGGCGCGCGACCACCGCCGCTTCGAGGACCGCCGGGTGCTGGTAGAGCACGCCTTCCACTTCGATGGTCGAGATGTTCTCGCCGCCTGAAATAATAATGTCCTTCGAGCGATCCTTGAGTTCGAGGTAACCATCCTCGTGCATCACGCCGAGATCGCCGGAATGGAACCATCCGCCTCGGAACGCTTCCTCGCTGGCGGCCTTGTTCTTGAGATAGCCCTTCATCACCACGTTGCCGCGGAAAAAGACCTCGCCTAGGGTCTCGCCGTCGGCAGGCACGGGATCGAGGGTCTCTGCGTCCGCCACCATCAGGTCTTCCAGTACCTGATAGCGCACGCCCTGGCGCGCCTTTATCGCCGCCCGGGCTTCGGCATCGAGGTCATTCCAGTCTTCGTGCCAGTCGCTCACCACTGCGGGGCCGTAGGTTTCGGTCAGGCCATACAAATGAGTGACGCGAAAGCCCGAACTTTCCATTGCGCCGATGACCGCCGCCGGTGGCGCCGCGCCCGCTGTTGCGACCTCGACGGTGCGGGTGAGCGCGCGTTGCTCGGACTCAGTCGCATTGGCGATCATGTTGAGGACAATCGGCGCGCCGCACAGATGCGTCACCCCGTGATCGGCCAGTGCCGCATAGATTGCCGCCGGTTCAACCCGCCGCAGGCACACGTGGGTCGCCGCGTTGATGCTGAGCGTCCAGGTGAAACACCAGCCATTGCAGTGAAACATCGGCAACGTCCAGAGATAAACCGGGTGCGCCGGCATGTTCCACGCCAGCGCGTTGCCCGCCGCCAGCAAATAGGCGCCGCGATGGTGATAGACCACGCCCTTGGGGTCACCGGTAGTGCCCGAGGTGTAGTTGAGCGAAATCGTGTCCCATTCGTCGTCTGGCCAGGACCAGTCGTGGTCCGGATCACCTTCGGCTAGAAACGGTTCGTAATCGATTTCGCCGAGCAATTCCCCCGGCGGCGCCAGCGGATCGTCGATGTCGATGACGAGCGGCCTGGCCGACGTCTTTTCGAGTGCGCCCTTGATGGTGGCGCTGAACTCGCGGTCGGTAATCAGAACTTTCGTGCCGCCGTGATCGAGAATAAATGCGATGGCGTCGGCATCGAGGCGGTAGTTGAGGGCGTTCAGAACCGCTCCCGTCATAGGCACGCCGTAGTGTGCCTCCAGCATTGGTGGAACGTTGGGTGCCATCACTGCCACCGTGTCACCCTTGCCGATACCGCGCGCGCGCAACGCCGAAGCGAGCCGCCGGCAACGCGCGTAGAGTTCGGCGTAACTAAACCGCAAATCGCCGTGGATGACGGCTAGGTGCTCCGGGTGCGCGCGCGCCGCGCGCTTGAGGAACCCGAGCGGCGTCAGCGGCTGATAATTCGCCGGGTTCTTGCCGAGATCGGTGTCGTACGGGTTATCCATGGATGGGGTCAGGAAATTGGTGGCGCTGTTTGGAATAGCCTCTGCGGCGCAGAGCCTACGCGAGGCGTAGGTTACGGATCAACGGGATTGCGCGAGCATTCGTCCTCGAAAGCGACGTTATCCTGCTTGACGAGCCGCTGACGGCGCTGGATGCAAAACTTCGCGATGATATGTGCATCGAACTA
>CAZTAK010000086.1:0-9135 GCA_964611585.1 uncultured Alphaproteobacteria bacterium | reverse complement strand
AACCGGCCGATGATACGCGGACGCGGTCGCCGGGTTTGACGGCTTCGAGCGTCCGCACGTCCCCGAGCGCCCGCGCCCAGATGTTGGTGGCGGCGGCGAGACGGATTTCATTTCCGCGCGAAACCGGCATGCGTCCGAATCCGATAGCGATCGCGCTCCCCTTGACCTAGAAGGCGAACTCGCCCGGTTCGACCACGTCGCGCGCGTCGGCCTCCAGCGGAGCAGAGACCGGCGCTTCGAAATAGACCTCTTCGCCCCAGGTTTGGGCCTCTGATTCGAACGGGACCGCCGCAACGATCGCGCTCGCGGTCGGCGTTTCGAGGGTCTCCGCCGCAAGCTCGATGCTGCCGATCTGAAACACAAGTCGCGCCATGGCGGCTATCGTGACATGGTGGCTTAATTGAGTCCGGACCCTAGAGCTCTGAGCGGCGGCTCGCGCGGCGCCGCGCCAAGGCGGGCTGAATAGTCAGTCATCGTCGTCTAGCAATTCCGCCGGTAATTTGTGGGCAATGCCTTTGTGACATTCGATGCAGGTCTTGCCGGCTTCCAGGCCCTCTTGCATCTTTTCCTGCGCGCGCCGGCTTTGAAGGTGAATCGCCATCGCCGGTCTCGAATGACAATTGCGGCAGGGCTTGGAATCGCTCGCTACCATCGTATCCCAGACCTTTTCCGCCAATTCCAGCCGCACCGAATCGAATTCCTCGCGCGTTTCGAAGTCCCCGGCCAAATGGTGAAACAGCTCGTGGCTGGAGGCTATTTTGCGGATGATTTTCGGAATCCAGGCCTTTGGGACGTGGCAGTCCGCGCATATGGCGCGCACGCCGGTCCGGTTGCTGTAGTGGATGGTTTGCTTGTATTCGACGAAGATGTTTTCGCGCATCTCGTGGCAGGACACGCAGAACTCAAGCGTGTTGGATTTGGCGATCACGATCGTAAATCCGCCCCAGGCGGCAACCCCGGCAGCGCCGCCGACGACGAGTATCGTCGCAATCATATAGAGCGGCCGCGCCCAGAACCACCGGCCCAGCCTTTTGAATCTGCCGGGCGGCCGGTCCGGCCGGGAGCCATCGTCAGGCGGCGAACCGGCGTCGTTTGACGAGGTCATGCCTGCTCACCTGCCCCCCCCTTGGTACGGGCATCGCCGAAAACGGGAATAAACCGGCTGATGATGTAGTAGGCGACGAAGGGCCCAATAAACAGGATGGCAACCACGATGACGCCTTCCCGTGAGAAGAATTCCCATTCGAATTCGGTAAACCCGCGATCCGATTTGGAAATCATCTGGCCTCCGATCACCACGTTGAACCGCATGAACAGAACCTGCATCAGCAGCAAGAAACTGGCGAGGATGAGCATGACTTTGTCGCGCCTGGTGATCAGCACGGCGTAGGCGATCATCAGCACCGGGGTCGCCGACAGAATGACGATCTGCCAGACAATGTAGCTGCCCGACAAGGGGCCCAGAAGCAACGGTTTGATAACCGACCATTCGTGGGCTCTTTGATAGGAGAGGTGGACGATTTCCAGAATTTCCAATGCCCAGTCGATCACGAACACCGCAAAAAGGATCGCGATCAGCCTCCTGATCATCGGAAATTCGTAGGGCCTGCGGGTGCGCCAGCAAATGAACGTGTACATCAGCACCAGAATGGCCATGCCGCTGACCACCGCCGACGACAAAAAGATGATCGGTTGTAGCGCCGTCGCCCACCACGAAATCGCCTTCACCGATCCGAAAATGAAGCCGACATAGCCGTGCAGCAGGAACGCCCAGGGGATACCGATGCCGGCAAGAATCGAAATTACACGGTGATCGACGCGCTCGGACTCCGGGTTGTCCGTTGTCAGGCCAAGCGCCAGGATCCGCCAAACCAGGCTCCCCAGACCGGCGGTCTCGTTGGCCCGCTGAATGAAGAATGTCCGGTACACCACCCAGAGTTCGATCGTCAGCAACAACATGTAGCCCGCATAGACGTATCCGAATACGCTCATCGCCGACGTGGTGTGGGGGGTGACGAAGATTTCCCAGGCCCGCTGCGGTTGCCCGAGATGGGTGAGTAGCGGCGTGCCTGCGAACAGGCCGAAACAGAACGACGCCACAAGTGCGAAGTTCGCAACACTCTTGAAGTCTTCGATTTTGAAGACGTGGTAGAGACTCGACACCACGAAGGCGCCGGCGATCAACCCGGTGATGTAGGGGTAGATGACGATCGGCAGCTCCCACCAGATCTGCATGTTGTTGGGAAAAACGTAATTCACCAAGGCATCGGTCGGCAGCATCACACCACCTCCCGCGCCAGACTCTCTCATAGGAGATGGACCACTTCGTGGGGGCAGGTCAGTGCGTCATGCGCAAAAGAAATTCAATGAAAAGACCGGCCTCATTGGGCCTTTCGTAGGGCGGTATCGCGGCTGGTCCGGGAACGCCCCTCTTGATCAAACGTTCGCCGCCCGCCCGCCGGCGCCGCGGTAGATCGACGAAGCGGCAATCATGCTCGTCGAGCACCTCCCGACGGCCGGCCGCCGATATTGCCCCTTACTGCCCCTGGGGATTGGTGCCAGGCCGACCAGGATCACGGCCGCCGCGGGAATTCTGCTCGCGGGCCTCGGCAATATTTCTGATGGCCGCACAAAGCGCAGGTTTGGCGGCTGCGAGCCATCGAGCCCAAATTTCTGCGGCAAGATCGAGTGTAATCTCTTGGCGCGATTGGAGGCCAGGACCGGAATCGAACCGGTGTACACGGCTTTGCAGGCCGCTGCGTAGCCACTCCGCCACCTGGCCGGAATCCGGGGCTGTATAGGAGGGGGCACGCGCCCGGTCAAGGCCGGGGCGTTCAGGCCGCGGCCGTGACCTTCGCACCGGGGCGTCGCCGCGGGTGAGCCGGCGCCCTCGGGAACCTTTTTTCTGTCGAGGCTAGAGACTAGGCCGTGGCGCCCGAGCAATTACGGGAGGAATCGAACCGTCGCGGCACAATCCATTTTGAAAAAAGTTTCCCTATTTTTCAATCAGTTAGCGCCGCTCCGTCCGTGTCGTGGTCGCTGAAGGCGGTTTCATCTGAAACGATGGAGATCGAGGGGCGCCGCGTCAGCCCAGCGAAAGATTGGCAGGGGTGTTCTCCCCCCGGTGGGCGCAGTTGGGAGGGTGTCGTGGCGTCGCCGTCCATGGTGGTGGCCCTCGATTCTGTCGTACTGGGGTGAGCGGGTCGCAGCACCGAAGAATCCCTCGCCCGGATTTTGCCCGGAATTCTCAGCGAAATTTCTTCCAGCATTCCATCGAGAGGGTGGCACTTTCCCGCCCGATCCGGCGCGGCGATCGGCGGCAACCGACCGCAGAAGGCGGGCCCTACGCTTTCGGGCGTGGTTCTGGCACAATAGCGTATCGAGGCTTCGTGCCGCTGGGGCGCGTAGGGGTGTGCGCGCCCGCGCCGGCCGTGGCAAAAAGGGCGTTTCCGGCGCCCGGTTGAAACATGAATAAGGGGGGACCGCTCGCCCCATGGATTTCGCAACTGTCATCGGTCTCGTTGCCGGGATCGCCATTATCTTCATGGCGATGGCGTCGGGATCGTCGATCGACGCTTTTGTCAACGTACCGGGTCTCTTGATTGTCCTCGGCGGCACCTTCGCCGCAACGCTGATCAAATTCCCGAGGAAGGATACTCTGCGCGCCTTTCCCTTGCCCTTCCGCAAGGCCTTCCGGCAGGGCGTCGACAAACCGGGCGATCTTGTCAGGGAGGCTCACCGCCTCGCCTCCATCGTCCGGCAATCCAATCTGCTCGCCCCCGACGAACAGGATATCAAGAACGAGTTCTTCCAGAAGGGGGTCGATCTGTGCGTCGATGGCCACTCCGCCGACTTCGTGAGAAACGTTCTTGAACACGAGATGGAGCTCTCGATCGAACGGCTCGATGTCGGTGAAAAGGTGTTTCGCGCCATGGGCGACGCCGCGCCCGCCTTCGGTTTGGTGGCACCCTGGTCGGTCTGGTGCAAATGTTGTCGAACCTGTCCGACCCGTCCGCGCTCGGTCCGGCGATGGCGGTGGCGCTGCTGACGACATTGTACGGCGCGCTGGTTGCCAACCTGATCGCGCTGCCGATCGCCGACAAGCTCGAGATACGCTCGATCGAGGAAGGCAACAACCGCCGCCTCATCATCGACGGGGTGATGGCGATTCGCGACGGCATGAGCCCGCTGGCGCTCGGCGAAATCCTCCGCACCTACGTCACCGGGACCGACCGCGCGGCACTCGATCGCGACGAGGACGAGGATGATTACGAACCCGCCGAAGAGGGACCTGAATAGGTGCGAAAGCCCGAATAGGGGCAAATAGGATGGCCAAAGCAAGACCAGCAAGATCGAAAGGCGGCGGCGGCTGGGTGACCACGTTTGCCGATTTGATGGCGCTGCTGCTGACGTTTTTCATCCTGATGATGACGTTTTCGACCATCGAGGTCGAAAAATATGAAGCGATGGTTGCCAGTTTTTCGAAGGGCTTCAAGAGCATCGGCATCCTGACCGGCAGCCAGGGCGTGCTGTCGGGCCAGGATGCGGTGTCGATTGTCCCGGCTGTGGTCGATACGCCGTCCGGCGGCTCCGGCGAGGCGACACTCGACCAGCCCGAGCTTACGATCGGCGAGGCCGCGGACACCACGATTTCGCCCGAACAGTACAGTCTGTACCGGCAATGCTCGTACGCGCTCGACGAACAGATCGGCGACGGTTCGGTGTCGATCGGCCTCGGCGAGGGGGGCTCACGCTGTGCTTCGAGGAGCGTGCCGCCTTTCCCCGTGGCGGCGCCGAACTCAGCGAGCGGCTAGCCGATATTCTCGAAACCGTGGGGGCGGTGCTGGAAAAGACCGACGCGCAAATCATCGTTTCCGGCCATACCGATGATCTGGCGGTGCCGGGGGAATACCGTTCGAAATGGGATTTGTCGGCGGCGCGCGCGGTGTCGGTGGTGCAGTACCTGCTCAGTGCAGCCGATATTCCGCCCGAAAAGATCGTCCCTCAGGGCCGGGCCGACAGCCGTCCACTCTACCCCAACCTCAACGACAATTTCCGTGCCCGCAACCGGCGCGTCGAAATTACCGTGATCGACTGACCGGTGCGGTGTCGGGTCTGGCCAGCGCTTGCCCTCTTGGGGCATCCGGCTCGCGGCCGCGGTCCGGTCGCGCCGGCGGCTCGCCGCGCGGCTCGGCGGGGTGCTACACTGAAGACGGGCGTCGTGGACGGCCGCTTGCGCCTCTCTGCATTGTTAACCGACCTTTTTCGCACTATATGTAGGTCGGCGAGGCTCTGCCGTGGCCTCACGCGCCCGCCGACCGGAGGCCGCCTATGTCCGACTTCGCCGCCGCCCGCCAGAATATGGTGCAAAGTCAACTCGAGCCCAACGGGGTCTCGGCCGACGACGTTGCCTATGCCATGGCGCAAATTCCGCGCGAGCAGTTCGTGCCGCACAGTCTGGCCGGCGTCGCCTACCTCGACAAGAATATCGAGATCGCGCCTGGCCGCTTCCTGATGGAGCCGATGGTGTTTGCGCGCCTTTTGCAGGCGGCTGATATCGGCCCCGGAGACGTGGTGCTCGACCTCGGCAGCGGCAGCGGCTACTCGGCGGCGGTGTTGTCCAAATTGGCGGCAACGGTGGTGGCGCTGGAAAGCGATGAGACACTCGCCACACAAGCCACCGACACCCTGGCCGAACTCGGCATCGACAATGCCGCCGTCGTCGCCGGCGACTGCCGCCAGGGGATGCCCGATCAGGGCCCTTACGACGCCATCATCTTCGAAGGATCGATCGCCGCGGTGCCGGAGGGGTTCGCCGATCAACTGGCGGACGGCGGACGGCTGGTGGCCGTGATCGGCACCGGCCCGATGGGGATGGCGATGCGGCTGGTGCGCCAGCACGGGTCGGTCTCGCGCCAAAATTTGTTCGACGCCGCGACGCCCCCGCTGTTCGGCTTCGCCGAGGCGGCGGGGTTCGAGTTCTGAATACCTTGGGGGCGGCTCAACTGGCGCGCCATAACAAAAGGCCAAAGCCGCCGGAACAAGACGGGAAGGGCTTATTCTCGGCATTCGCGCGACGGGATTGCACCCACCCGGCCGTGTACCCAAGTGTTGGGCAATCGGCCTCCCGCAGGGGGCCGTTGCGGCAATGGTACGGAAGGGCGAATGACCAATTGCCTTGGGGCGACCTGCCCATTCTGACCAGGACCGAGCGCGTACCATGAATACAACCAAGCCCACCGAACGCCGGAGGCGCCCCCTTTCGACGCCGTTTGCTGCCGCGATCGCCCTTGCGGTGGCCGCAATCGTATCCCCGGCCCCGGCGTCGGCCGAATCTCTCGAGCAGGCGATGATCGAGGCCTATTCCGGCAACCCGACTCTATTGGCGCAACGCGCGGCACTTCGGGTCCTCGACGAATCCGTGTCGAGCGCGGTTGCGGGCTGGCGGCCGACCGTGTCGCTGTCGGCCTCGGCCTCGCAGACGCGCACCAACACACACCTGACGCCGGGCACCAGTTTCTCGCCCCAGTCGCTGTCGCTTTCACTTTCGCAAAAACTCTACCGCGGCGGACGCACCGTGGCCGGCATTCGCGAGGCCGAATACAACGTGCTGGTGGGACGCGATCAGTTGCGGACGATCGAACAGCAGGTATTGCTCGGCACGGTTCGGGCCTATCTCGACGTGCTGCGCGATCAGGCGCTGGTGCAGTTGAACCAAGGCAATGTGCAGGTGCTCGCGCACGAACTCGAAGCCGCCCGCGACCGCTTCGAGGTCGGCGAGGTGGCGCGCACTGACGTCAGCCAGTCCGAGGCCCGCCTGTCGCGGGCGATCAGCGACTTGATCCAGGCTGAGGGAAACCTCGAATCGTCCCGCGCCACCTATGCCAGTCTGGTCGGGCATCCGCCGGGTCAGCTGGAACGGGTGCCGCCAATTTCCGGCCTGCCCGCGTCCCAGGAAGAGGCGATCGGAATCGCCTTGCAAAGTAATCCGACCTTCAACGCCGCCACCAACACCGAACGCTCCACAGCCTTCGATCTGCGCCAGAAACGCGGCGTGCTGCTGCCGTCACTGACGCTGTCGGGCGATCTGACCCATTCCTTGGAGGCATCCAGCAGGACGGCGGAATCCGATTCGGCCTCGATTACGGCGACTTTGTCGATTCCGCTCTATCAGTCGGGTTCGGAATACTCCGATATCCGCAAAGCGTTGCAGACCAACAACCAGCGCCGCATCGAAGTCGAGAAGAACCGGCGCAGCGTGGTCGAGGACGTGACCCAGGCATGGGAACGCCTCAATACCGCCTCCTCGCGCATCCGGGCCCGCGCCGACGAGGTGGCGGCGTCCGAAATCGCCCTCGAAGGGGTCCGCCAGGAGGCCGAAGCGGGCACCCGAACGACCCTCGACGTTCTCAATGCAGAGCAGGAACTTCTGGACGCGAGGACCGGCCTGGTCACGGCCGAGCGTGACGAATACGTCGCCGCTTTCGATCTGCGATCGGCCATCGGCCGTCTCGGGGCCACGGATTTGGGCCTTCCGGTTGTGGTGTATAATGCCGAAGCCTACTACCTCGGAGCCCGGAACCGGCTGTTCGGTGTCGGCATCAGCGAGGCCGCCGGAGAATAGATGTTGCGTTTTTTCTTGAACTAGACGCAATATTTGCTATCAAATACTATAATTATTGTGCAATCTGTCTTCGAACGATGATGACGGTTCGAGACGGGGGGCTATCATGAGCTACCCGAATTCCGAACAAGAACCGACAATGGAGGAGATTTTGTCCTCGATTCGGCGAATTATCTCGGATGACGGGGACGGTGAGGAAAGCGAAAACGGCGGTGGCGGCGAAAGCGTGGAAGCAGACGCGGACGACGGCGAAGACGCCATTGCGGCTCCCGCGCCCGACGAGAACGACGAGCCCATCGAATTCGAGACCACTGGCGAAGCTGAGCCCGATGCGGACGGCGAGGACGACAATGTCTTCGAGCTGACCCAGGTGGCGGGTGAGGGCGAAGCGGAGCCCGAGCCCGCGCCGGAACCCGAGCCCGAGCCGGAGCCCGAACCCGAACCTGAGCCGGCCGAGGACGTTGTCACCGAGTTCGGTGGCGATGAGGGCCTTCCCGAGGCCGATCCTGCGGCTCTCGACGAAGGCTTCGACATGCCGGGCGAGGAACCGGCGCCGCCGTTAGCCGCGGAGGCGCTCGAATCCTCGTTGGTCTCGGCGGAACCGGGAGCCGAGGCGACGGGTGCGTTTGCATCGCTCTCGGGCGCGTTCCTTTCCTCCCGCGGCCAGCCGCTCGGCAGCCACGAACGGACCCTCGAGGAAATGGTCAAGGAACTGCTGCGGCCGATGCTCAAAGCATGGCTGGACCACAATCTGCCCGGTGTCGTTGAGCGCCTGGTGGAAAAGGAAATCTCCAAACTTGCGCACCGCGCCCATGATGAATAAAAGCGGGGCCTGACCGGGCAGACGCGGGTCGGGCGGAGAGAAGTGTTTTCGGGGGCCAATCGGCCCCCGCACCACGATTCGGCCCCGACGAATTCCTGGAATCCGAACCCGCCACGGGCTTGGATTCCAAGACCACTTCAGGCGGCGCCGCATCCGGGGCGAATGATGCAAGACCGCGGGGTTGGATTCTCATGTTGCCCAAGACCTACCGGCCCGACGAAATCGAAGCCCGGCACTATGCGCGCTGGGAACAGGCCGATGCGTTTGCTGCCGGGCGTCGCGGCAATGCCAAACCCTATGCCATCGTCATTCCGCCGCCCAATGTCACCGGCAGCCTGCACATGGGCCACGCCCTCAACAACACCTTGCAGGACATTCTGATCCGGTTCGAGCGCATGCGCGGCCGCGATGCGCTGTGGCAACCGGGCACCGATCACGCCGGCATCGCCACCCAAATGGTGGTCGAACGCCAACTCGATTCGCAGGGCAAGACGCGCCACGATCTGGGGCGCGAGGCGTTCGTTCAGCGCGTATGGGACTGGCGTACCGAATCGGGCGGGACGATTCTGAACCAGCTCAAGCGGCTGGGCGCCTCGTGCGACTGGTCGCGCGAGCGCTTCACCATGGACGAGGGACTGTCGGTGGCGGTGCGCAAGGTCTTCGTCGATCTCTACAAGCAGGGCCTCAT
>CAZTAK010000085.1:7775-9306 GCA_964611585.1 uncultured Alphaproteobacteria bacterium | reverse complement strand
GTTCTATGTCAAAGGGATAGAGCTTTTCGCGTGAGCGCATGCGAACGGAAAAAGCGCTAGAAATCAGGTCCGCGCGGAACGCCTGATGGAACGTGCCGCTGGCGCGGGCGCGCAGGCGCGCCCGGTGAACCAGACCAGCGCCGGGCTGTGTCCTTCCCAGGTGAGGCCATCGCCGGAAGCCGCGAAGGCGCGCCGCATCTGCCCCAACAGATGATGTTTTTTCAGTTCGGCGGCGAAGTAGGCGACTACCGATTCGCCCGCGCGCAGGCGCCGCGGCCATGGTTTGCCATCCACCACCACCGGTTCGCGCATGACGATGCGCGGCCGCCCGAAGCGCCCGTTCAACCCGACCTCGGCGACCGTCACCGGTTCGAGCCCATTGTTGACTATCATCAGGCACAAGCCCGACTGGCCGAGATCGTGGCCGGGCACGTTGCCGATCTCGTCAGGCCGGTCGCCGAGGGCGAACGCCTCGCGCCCCACCGGCACGGCGAGTTTGGGCACCACCTGAAACCGGCTCGCGGAACGGAAAACTCTGGGCAAATTCATGCCGGTGTTTGCGCCCCCTGAATGCCGACCGTCCCCGGTAGTGGCAAATCGAGTGTGCGCCGGCCAAAGGCCGGCATGTGGATGGTCTAAACTGCCCCTTATTTCTTTGTCAAAACATTAAGATTGCGAAAACGCCGCCGCGGCCCCTCAGATATCTGCGTACACACAGGTTTCGGCACGCGCGCCCGGGTGCGTGACCGCGCCCTTTTCAGCATCGCCGACGCTCTCGGCAAATTTCCACAGCGCGCCGGACTGGTGGTCCGACTTGCGCGGCTTCCATTCCTTGCGGCGACTGCTGAGTTCGGCGTCCGAGAGATCGACCTCGATGGTGCCCGCCTCGGCGTCGATCGAAATGCGGTCGCCGTCACGAAGCAACCCGATCGGGCCGCCCACCGCCGCCTCGGGGCCGACGTGGCCGATGCAGAAGCCGCGCGTTCCGCCCGAGAAGCGCCCGTCGGTAATCAGCGCCACCTTGTCGCCCAGACCGCGGCCATAGATGGCGGCGGTGGTGGAGAGCATTTCGCGCATCCCCGGACCGCCGCGCGGGCCCTCGTAGCGGATTACGAGCACGTCGCCATCAGCGGTATCGCCCGCCAGCACCGCGTCGAAGCAGTCTTCTTCGCGGTCGAACACGCGCGCCGTCCCGGTGAACTGCAAAACGCTCATGCCGGCTACTTTGACGATCGCCCCCTGGGGCGCGAGATTGCCTTTGAGCCCAACGACACCGCCGGTCGGCGAAAGTGGGTTGGATACCGGATAGATCACATCCTGGTCCTTGGGGAGTTCGACGTCTTCGAGGTTTTCGGCAATGGTCTTGCCGCTCACCGTCATGCAGTCGCCGTGCAGGAACCCGCCTTCCAGCAACGATTTCATCAGCACCGGCACGCCGCCGACTTCGTACATGTCCTTGGCGACGTATTTGCCGCCCGGTTTCAAATCGGCGATGTAGGGCGTGCGCCTGAAGGTCTCGGCGACATCGTGG
>CAZTAK010000085.1:3609-7765 GCA_964611585.1 uncultured Alphaproteobacteria bacterium | reverse complement strand
CGAAGTCGATGCCGACCTCGTTCGCCATCGCCGGAAGATGGAGGGCGGCGTTGGTGGACCCGCCCGAGGCGGCAACCACGGTCGCCGCATTTTCGAGCGCCTTCAGCGTAACGATGTCGCGCGGGCGCAGATTGCGCGCGATCAGCTCCATCACCTGTCCGCCCGAGGCCTCGGCAAAGGCATCCCGCGATTCATAGGGCGCCGGCGCGCCCGCCGAACCCGGCAACGCGAGGCCGACGGCTTCGGATACGCACGCCATGGTATTCGCCGTAAATTGCCCGCCGCACGACCCGGCCGAGGGGCAGGCGACGCATTCCAGTTCCTTCAGATAGTCCTCATCGACCTTGCCCGCGGAATACATGCCGACCGCCTCGAACACATCGACCACGGTCACGTCCTTGTCGTGGAAGCGCCCCGGCAGAATCGAACCGCCATACATGAAAACGGCGGGCACGTTGAGGCGCAGCATCGCCATCATCAGCCCGGGCAGCGACTTGTCGCAGCCCGCCAGGCCGACGACCGCGTCGTAACAGTGCCCGCGCACCGTGAGTTCGACCGAATCGGCGATCACCTCGCGGCTGACCAGCGAGGACTTCATGCCGTCGTGGCCCATGGCGATGCCGTCCGTCACCGTGATGGTGGTGAATTCGCGCGGCATTCCGCCGGCGGCATCGACGCCGCGCTTGACCGCCTGGGCCTGGCGCGAAAGCGAAATGTTGCAGGGCGCGGCCTCGTTCCAGGTGGTGACGACGCCGACGAAGGGCTTGGCGATGTCGTCCTCGTCGAGGCCCATGGCGTAGTAGTACGAGCGGTGCGGCGCGCGTTCGGGCCCGACGCTGACATGGCGGCTGGGCAGTCTGGATTTGTCGAACACCTTGGCGTCCATAGCGCGCTCCTCCCGGGGCGCGGCAACGGGCGCCCCCCGATAAACGAAACCTGGGTGAAAGTTGCCTGTTGAATACCACGAAAAATGCGAAACGAACCCAATTTTTGCAGCCCGCGCAGGCCCCGAAACGCGCACGGGCGCTGGCCCTTCCGGGCGTCAGACAGCCCGGAAACGAAGTCAATTCGAACCCAATGCGAAGCCAATACGAAGCCAATACGACGCCAAGCTAATCGAATCTGCGGTCGCCCGCGGCGGCGCCTTCATTCCTTCGGCTTACCGTCGGCGGGGTCGCCCGTCCCCGCCCGATCCGGATCGGATTCCGGTTCTGGTCCCTCTTCCGGTTCGGCGGCCGGGCGCCGGGCCAAGACCGCGCGAACGACCTTCCCCAGCGCCGCATCGCGAACGGCTTGCTCCCGGCCGGCCTCCACTTCGGGCTCGGGGGGCGGCCGGCTGGCGCGAAGACGGGCAAACAGGTCCATGGTGCGTGTGAGCGAGCGTTCGAGGTGGGCCTCGTAACGCACCAGCCGCGAGAGCGTGAGCCCGTGATTGCCCTGAAGGTCGGTGGCGAATCGAAGGCCGCGCCGCAACGCCCGGACCCGGCGCTCGCCCATGCGGTCCAGCCCTTCCGCGGGCGTCAAGCGCAGCCCGGCCTCGGACAGGGGAGACTCGCCGAAATCATCGGCATAGAGCCCCGCCTCGGCCAAGGGCGCGCGCGCCAGCCGCCACACCAGCGCCGCCATCCGCTCGACCAGCTCCCGTTCGAGGGGGGATCGGCTGGCCGGAGCCGTGCCGACAGTTCGCCGCGCACGGCCTCGTAATGGCCGGGATCTTCGTGCGGGAGAGCGATGACGCGCGCCGTCAGCCCGTGTTTGAGGGCATTTCGGGCGGCCCGCGCCTTGCCGTCGGGTGAGCGCGGGCCGGTCGATTTCGAGGCATTACGCCGGTTGGCGGCGATCCGCCGGGGCGTCGGCATGGCGGTTCCTTGTCCAATATGTCCGTATTGGACAGTAATATTTTCGTATAGGCGTGAAATTTCAAGTGGAATTGGGCTGGAAGGAGTTTCTGCCCAGTTCCAACATGGCAACTTCCGTTGCGTCTTGGGACTGCGCGCCCACTGAGTTAGTCGAGGACCGCCGCCCCCGGCGGCGCGCAGGCCGCAGCACCGCACCCTATTCGATGACCTGGGCGCGGTCGTCCGTCCGCCGCGCAGGCAGCCTCACACCGGGCTTTGCTGTGGTACTGCCGGCGATATTGCCCTCACATCGGAGTTGCAACCCGCGATGCGAGCGGCTCGCAATAAACGATGCGAACGGGTCGCATCTATTGAGGCGAATCCCGTTCAGGCGATTTCGTCAACACTTTCGCCGATACCTTCATCGGTCTCAGACTGCGCGTTTTCTTCGCTCAACTTCGCACTGAGATTGACGCTGATTTCCTCTTGATTTTCGGAATCAATCTCCGTTTGAAGTTCCTCGGCAGCGCTCACTTTGTCGTTCTCGGTTTCCTGAGCGGCTTCCCTGACGGCGACGACCGCAGTCGCGGCCTGCGCAGCTCCAATATCTCCAATTCCCATGATGTGTCCTTTCCCTGGGGTTGGCCCGCGATTTGTCACGAGGACTCGGCGCGGCTGTCGCACTCTAGGGGTTGGCGCTTAACGGGCGGTAAAAGGGCGCGGCTAGAATCGGCATCGGCGTTAATCACGGGTCGCGGGACCCGATTGATCGAATCCAGGCAAGCCCGCGAACCCACACCCTTGTGGATCAGGATTATCGTTAACGGCTGCGAGAGATTCGTACCGTTATTTTCGTTGCAACCTTCCTGTCGATGGCCATGACACCCCTTCCCCCGCAGGACGAGGAATCGCACCGCAACTTTCCGGCAGCACTTTTATGCCGCCGTGTTCGCGAGTCCCGCGGGTCCGGTTCTTCGTCTTGCCGACGATCCTTCCGCCCCGCCCGAACGGCGCGCGCCCCGACCGACGCAATCCTGCCGATAACCTGGATTTGACCGGCGGCGCATTTCGGCGCCGCGCCCGATTGCCGGGGCGGGCGGCGATTGTCAGAGCCGCGCCCGGCCGTTAGGCTTTCCTCGCGGTCAATTCGGCCGTGAGCCGTTCCTGTCCATCGGCCGCCAATGAATCCAGGGGGAGCCGCGCCGCCGCCGGACCCACCGGTCCGCGAAAACATTTTGAAAGAATCCCATGCCCGCAACACCGCCGAGCCCATCGATCCTCGATAATTTTCTCAAGGAATGCCAATCCACGCTGCCGGATGCCGACCTTACGCAACCCCTTCGCATCCGCTGCATCGGCTGGAACCTCGAAACCTCGACCACGATCAGCGCGCTTGTCGTTGCCGGCGACAAGACCGGCACATTCTCGGTGCCGTGGCTGTGGGAAAGCCACCCCGACACCAAACCCGAGATCGGCGAATACGTGGTGCTGTCGAATTTCGACGGCGAGCCGCAGGCGCTGTTGCAGGTGATGGCGCTTGAACTGCTGACATTCAAGAAAATCGACGCAACCCACACCGCCCTCGATGGGCCCAGCATGCGCGACCTCGACGTCTGGCGCGGCATTCACACAGAATACTGGAACAGCCTGCTGGCGCCGCTCGGCCGGCAAATCGAGGACGACATGCCGGTGGTGGCCGAACGCTTCGCCTGCGTTTATCCGCAAGGATAGGGCGGCGGCCGGGGAACCGGAACGGCGGCGATTCCTGCCGCCTTCGCGGGCGCCGATGTTGGGGCGGGCAGGTGCCTGAGGGCGCCTATTGCGCCGTTTTCGGCCAGAAAAATGCAGGAAATAAATAGGGACAATTATCGTGGGGGTCATTGTCGCCCGGCACCACGAATATCCTTGCCGCCGCGGTTCAAGACCCGGTAAAAAGGGCCTGCACGGACGGTAATGGGGAACGGCCCATTTCTTTGGGTGCTGCGCAGTGCGCGGCGGAGGCCCCACGTGACCCCGGAAGAATTCGTCGATACCCTGAAACGCCATGACCGCTTCGTGCGCGGCAGGGTCGGCGGCCGGCGCGCCGACCTGCGGTTCGAGAGCTTGGCCCGGCCTGCGCTTGCCGAAAATCAATCTGCAGTTCGCCATTCTCGCCGGCGCTGACCTGAGCAAATGCATGCTCGAGGGCGCAAACTTCATTTCCGCCGATCTCTATGCCGCCAACCTGCAATATGTCGAGGCTGAAAGCGCCGACTTCTACCGCGCCGATTTGCGCGGCGCGCAATTGCACGGCGCGAAACTGCGCATGGCCAACCTGC